>NZ_QAJQ01000041.1:0-1360 GCF_003852395.1 Pedobacter sp. KBW01 | reverse complement strand
AATTAGGAGTGTTCGAAACATTTTGCTATTCCAAAAAACAGACCTCTTCCCTTATTTCTGTTGATAATAATTGCTTTTATGTTTAGATTAAAATCTTAGCCTCCAAGGAGTTTTGTATTGGTGTTGTTATTTTTGCAACAGCGTGCCCATACCAGCAAACATATCTATAAAACAGCTCCTTGAGCTGATTCCTGAAAAGGAACTGGCTGCTTTATCTGAAAGTACCAATGTAGACTTTCAGGTAAAAACGCTTTATGGCCGCAGTATGTTCTACCTGCTTCTTTATGGTCTGGCTACATGTGAAAAAACAAGCCTGAGAGGGCTTGAAGATGTATTTAATTCCAACCGGTTTAAGATACTTTTTTCTCTTGACCGTGGTCAAACTGTTAGGTATAATTCTCTTTCTGACCGTTTGGCAACGATGGATCTATCTTTTTTTGAAAAAGCATATAAGATGATCTATTCTAGATTCAGTAAAGAGTTCTCCTCAAAGGAGTCCAGTTCCTATAATATCGTTAGGGTAGATTCCACTATGGTAGCTGAAACCGCCGGTAAATTAGCTCAGGGAATGGCAGTAGGCTGTAAAAAGAACGGGAAAAAGCAGGTGAAATATACGCTTTGCCTGGATGATCTTTTTCCAAGCAGCGTGCAGGTCTTTACCTCACAGAGTGAGCTGAGTGAAGATAGGACTATACCCAAAACCATACTGAAAGTAACTGACCCCAGCCCTAATACGGTGTTCGTATTTGACCGGGGAGTAAGCAGTAGGCAGGCATTTGCCGACATCGATGATCGGGACTGGAACTTTGTAACCAAAATGAAAACCAATGCCAGGTACCATCTGCTGGAAACACGGGCTCTTCCTGAAAATCTTCAGACAGGAGATGCGACGGTCAGCTCGGATGAACTTATTGAGCTTTACGACCGGTACAATAAGCGGCTACCCAATAAGTTCAGGCTCATTAAAGGATGCAATGGAAGTGGTATAGCGTTCTTTTTGCTTTCCAATATGTTGCAAACCCCAATCTCAGACATAATAGATATATACCAAAAGAGGTGGGACATAGAAGTGTTTTTTAGGTTCATCAAGCAGGAACTGAACTTTAACCACTTTATCTCAACCAGTACCAACGGGATCAAGATCATCTTATACATGACCCTGATCCTGTCAATGCTTATTCTTATTTATAAAAAGGGTAACCAAATTGGTTATAAAACAGCAAAAAGACGAATCTCAATGGAACTAGATGACATGGTTACCATTCAGATAGTTATCGCTAGTGGGGGTAATCCAGATCTTGTCTTTAGAGGGCCGTAAGGTTTCGAACACTCCTAATTACAAATCCAGACCAACGTAAAG
>NZ_QAJQ01000040.1:0-106198 GCF_003852395.1 Pedobacter sp. KBW01 | reverse complement strand
TATCTTCCTACTCGATTTAATGACCTACATTGTCAAAGTTCTGATAATTCTCTTTCCAGTACTGTGCTATAAATCCCCATTTATAGTCTCTGTATTTCTCAATCATATTGATCGATAGTTTTTGGATTTGAATTTCCTTGCCCTTAAGTATTTTATTAATGTAGATTCCATCTTTAATATTAATGTCGTGGCATTGATTGCCACTAATATTTCCAATTTTTACTGCAGTATAATTTTTTATATAGAACAAATCACTGTCCCAATTCATATCGGCACAGCCACTACGATGGTAAGAGTAGTAATAGTTTGGGTTTCGAATTCTTATGGAGTTAGGGAAGTCCTGAAAATTAACTACCATTTGAAATGTATTTTTCTGTTTATCATAAAGTAGTAAATCTTGTATTCCTGGTACATTGGTGAGGTAATCAATTAGAATGTCTTGATAACCATCGTTGTTGAAATCGATGAATTTTATTTCTGAAGAATAGGTGCTATCCCGATAAACCGTATCTCCTTTATCGTTCATAACAAAAGTATTATATCGGGTCTTACAGTAAGCTGTAAATAAGTGTTTGTTAACGTAAGCACCAACGGAGTTTAAAATTGTATCTTGTTTTATTCGTATAGGTATATTTTCTTTCTGCTCTTTGCTAACCATTTTTGTCTTTGATGGCTCATTGTTTTTCCTTTCTATACAAGCACTATTTAGCAAAATAAGCAATAATATAATAGAGGTAAAAGCTGTTCTTGCTTGTATTGGAATTTGAGTTTCTAATTTGCTGAAAATACTGGATTTAATGGTCATCTGACTTTGCCTATGAAATAATAAAGATAAGGAAAGACAAAGGTTTTTAGCCAGATATTAAAAGCATAGATGCGCGCCTGAATTTTATAGCTTAAGTAAATCATTTGGACGTTTGCACCTAAAAAATAAAAATTACACCAAAGTGTAACCGATATTTAAAACGTGATAATGACCTTTACAGCCAATAAACTGACAGATTAAGATAAAAGCAGGAATATGGAAACGAAAAAGGTACTTAAATTCACTTTGGCGATTGTGGTCATCATTGTTGGTGTAACCTTGTTTAAGCAATTTGATTTTCAAAATTTAAAATTTGAAAAACCGGCATTGGCAGTCGTGTATTGGATCACTTTTATTGGGGCTGTTTATTTTTTGTTCAAAAGCGAAAAGCCTAAATAGGTTAAGGCTTTATTGTTTTTATAACTATTTGCAATGAGTAGCTTCTTATAACATTCAGAACCGTTTCGGACTTTAATTCATTAGTCTTACATTTGTCGCGCAAATTTATTTCAAATAGATTTCGAAATATACCTACCTATGATATTATACGCTCGACATTTCCTGATTGGATTCTTCGCATTTTTTATTTTTCTATCCGCATGCAAGAAAACCGAAATACCTGAAACACCAAAAGTACCAGTTCCTTCAATCCGCATGAATCTGGATAGTACCATTTTGGCAAATGATAGTTTTTTTGGTACAAGGCTTTCTGTTATTATGGAAAATTTTCCTCAAGGTACTTCTGATGCTGTAGAATGGCGTGTGGAAAATCCACGGATTGCTGAAGTAACTACCGAAGGAACTGTATGGCCAAAAGGTGCCGGGATTACTTATGTATTTGCAAAACTGCTTAACGGAAAAGGCGAAGCAAAGTGCAAAGTAATCGTAACTGATGGGAATGACTATAAGTTTAGACTGGTGTTAAAAGATAAAGGGAAATCTGATTACGCTATCAGTAATCCCGAAGCTTTTCTCTCCAGAAAAGCTATTGAAAGGCGTCGCAAGCGAAACATTTCGATTGATGAAAGCGACTTGCCTATATCTAGCGAATATCTTAAAGCTATAAAGGCTGTTGGTGGTGAAATTGTAACCAAAAGTAAATGGTTAAATACAGTTTGCGTAAATGTTCAGGATCAGTTTTTAATTGATAAATACAAAGCTTTGCCTTTTGTTAAGGAAGTGGTTTTAGTTTATGTTGGTAAAAGAAAACAAAAATCAGTTGCTCCGAAATATGTTAATAGTTCACAACCTGGAAACCCAGGCAGTTTAGGTACTTTAATCGATTATGGAGCGGCTGCATTAAACATTACTACGGTAAAAGGAGAAAACTTGCACCAACAAGGTTATAAGGGGGCAGGCATTGATATTGCTGTAATCGATGCCGGTTTCATCGGATTAAAGAATAATCCGGCTTTTAACAATATTCATATTAAAGGCGCAAAATCTTTTGTTTATGAAAATGATGATCCGTACAGTATAGATACGCATGGCGTTTGGGTAACCTCTTGTATGGCTACAAACAAGCCTGGGAAATATGTTGGTACAGCGCCGGAAGCAAATTATTGGTTGCTTAGAACCGAGGATAGTGCTGATGAATACCCGGTTGAAGAAGATTATTGGACAAGCGCCATCGAATTTGCCGATAGTGTAGGTGTAGACCTGGTTAACTCTTCTTTATCTTATACTGACGGATATTCTTATCTCACTAAAAAATATTCTTCAAGCGATATGGATGGTAAAACGGCAATGGCTACGCGGGCTGCTAATCTAGCCTTTAGTAAGGGGATGTTTATTGTTAATTGCGCAGGCAATGAACAAAAATGGGTAGGCACGCCAGCTGATTCACCTAACGTATTAACACTGGGCTCGATCTACAGCAACGGCACAGCAAGTTATTTTACCTCTTGGGGAATGACCGCTGACGGGCGAATTAAGCCTGATGTTATGGCATTGGGAGGAAGTGCCGGTGTAATTAATATTGCTGGAGAGGCTGAGAATAGAAGTGGTACATCATACGCTAGTCCGATTATGTGTGGTTTGATAGCCTGTTTATGGGAAGCCTACCCTGCATTAAGCAATAAAGATTTATTAGAAATTATTCGTAAATCTGCAGATCGCGCTAGTCAGCCAGAATTACCTTTTGGCTATGGTATTGCAGATATGAAAAAGGCCATGGAGCTTGCTAAAATAAGGGCAGGCTCAAAATAAGTTTTGTAGCTAATCAACAAAATAAGCTAATCACCAAATATTAAGCATGGAACAAAAAGCACTTACCGAATTAACAGATGAAGAATTGCTACAGGAAGCGAAAAAAATGAAATCAGCTGCAATAATGAATGGTTTCTTGATTGGATTTCTGGCTGGTGTTATATTTTACAGCTTCATCAAAAACAGTTTAGGTTTTTTTACATTAATTCCTTTGTTTTTTGCCTATAAACTTATTAATAATTCGAAATATAAAAACGAAGAATTAAAACGTATTTTAAAAGAGCGGAATTTGAAATAGCCAATAGTCCGGGCTCTAAACAGTCATTATAAATTTGATTGCCTCCTGAATGTTTTTGTCTAAAAGGAGGTCGTCAAAGTTATCTTGCTTTGAAACAACTATATCCGGAATAATCTGTTCGTAATAATTACCATTTCTATCGCTGTCGTATGAGTTGGTAAGCGCCATGGTAATATCAAAAGGTAATGGCCAAAAAATATTTCCCGTAGTGAAGCCTGCTGTGCTTTCTCCAATGAATGTAGTATTTGCACGGCCTTTAAATGCCAATGCCGTTACTTCACCCGAGCTTCCGGTTAATACACCGGTAATTACGGCAACCTTTGCTTTATCCAGCAATGCTCCGGTAGGGGTAATGTAGGAAATTGATTTAGCATTGTCGATATACCTTCCTTTACTTAACTTAATTTTACTGTCCTGTTTTTTGTTAATATTAAGAGAACCTCCAATATAATGGTCTCCCAAAAAATCGTATAAGGCGAGCAACATCGGCCACGAATTACCTCCTGTGTTAAACCGTAAATCAATAATCCATCCTTCGATTTTATGCTTAGCCTTAACTTCCGCTATCTGGTCATACAGTGGCTGAGCTATTTTATGTATATTTTCTGGGCTGGTATCAAAAAATACCATGCCCGGCATTAAAATGTAGCCATACTTTCCATCAATTACTTTGGCTTCAAAAACTGGCTTGGTATCATATTTCTTTTTCCACTGTGCACTATAGTTGTCTTTTGATATTATTTTCCTCGTTGCCGAGTATTTATCCTGTTTATGGTATACAAGGCAATGTGTTGCTTTTATCTTGTCGAAAAGGGGTTTTGTTTCATTTAGCGAATTTTTAAAATTGCTGTATTGTGCTAAATTCTGTTTAGTCTCCGATTCAACAATAGGCCAGTTAACCGCTTTCTTATGCAGGTATCCAATTTTTAATGCAGAAAAGAGTTCGTCGTAAAATACTTTTATACTATCCTGAGTGGTGGTTTTTTGTGCGTTTACATTAAACGTTAATAAGCAAATTAAAAGCAGAAGCAGATATTTCATGGATAGGTTTTTTACTAAGATGCAGATTTGAAATTGAAGGTTGCAAAATGAAAAATAAAAATCATTAATAATAACATTAGCCATTCATCATCAAAGGCATTTTTTGATAGCAATCAATAAGTAGGAAATAAGTAAAAAGCCCTCTATTGCCATCTAAAAGTAGCTCTGAGATAGATGAGTGGATCTTTTAGGTTCGCTGTCGAAGCGTTTAGGTGGGTCGACGGTATTCTGAGGTAGGTGAGGGGAGCTTTTAGCTCCGGCGGCGGGGTTCGGAGGTACAAAAAGGTATCTCGGAGGTAGGTCGGCAATAGCTTCAGTAGGAACTGTTCAATAAACTGTGTCAAAAATTGTTGAAATAAATGGAATAGGTGTAACAATTATGTTAAATATTGCTATTTTTGATTGCTCTTCTACCTATCCCGGACTATTTGATGTTTTTTAATCCCTGAAATGACCAATACTGGCATCTCATATGCAACTTTAACGGACGATGATCTTTTAATTCATTTAAAAAATGATGATCATTCGGCTTTTACCGAAATATTTAACCGGTATAGCACTTTATTATATGCACATGCTTTTAATAAGCTTCGGAACGAGAGCGATTCGAGAGATGTAGTTCAGGAAATGTTTATGAAAATCTGGCAGAAACGCCAAACCATCGAACAAGGGAATAATTTGTCGGGCTATTTGTTTATTGCCCTCCGCAATGGCATTTTCAATCTCATTAAACATAAGAATTTAGTAAGTGCATACGCCGGTAATTTTTCGAAAGCAAATGCGGATAGCGGAATTTATACCGATACACTGATTCGCGAAAAGCAGTTTGCAGCAATGATTGCAGCAGAAATTGCAAATCTTCCGCCCCGTATGAGGGCCGTTTTCGAATTGCGCAGGCACGAAAATCTATCCAATAAGGAAGTGGCTGCCCGTCTGGGCATCACTGAATCTACTGCTGCCGATCAAATGAAAAAGGCATTACGGATACTAAAAACTAAAATTGGGTTAATCTTAATCATTGTGCATTACCTTAATGTAAAATAATTCTTAATTCTATATCCCCAATCTCTCTTTCACAATTGTATTACTTATATCAAGCTTAATACTCAAATGGAAGAAGAAAAATTCAGGCAGATTTTAGATCGGTATATTGCAGGTGAAGCTACTCCTGAAGAGGAGGTATGGCTTGAGTCTGCCTATATTAATCTGAATAGTAAAGAACTTCCTGTATATACCGAATCATTTTTAGCCGCAGAAACGCAACAGATCTGGAAAATGGTGCAAGCCAATACCAAACCAGTCCGGAAAATAAAATTACATCCCTTGTTTTATGCTGCAGCTGTGCTGGTTGTGATTTCTTTAGCTGGTATTTTAATTTATAACCAAAATCATCCATCCTCATATCTGGCAAGTCTTCCGCCAGCCAAAGATATTAAGGCAGGAAAAGACCGCGCTATTTTGGTGCTGGACAATGGAAAACAAATCGACCTGGATCAAATTGATAATGGTCGTTTGGCTGATCAGGCAGGAGTAAAAATTTCAAAAACTGCCGATGGCCAAATTGTTTACGAAATGCCCACTCAGGTAGCTGTTGATAATAAAATAGCGCACAATACAATTCAAACGCCTGCCGGCGGCCAGTATCAGGTTAATTTGCCAGATGGAACCAGGGTATGGTTAAATGCATCATCGTCGGTAACTTTTGCCACTTCTTTTGCGGCAGAAAGAAGGGTTAAACTTAAAGGAGAGGCTTATTTTGAAGTAAGTAAAATTTCTAATGAGGGTAGGAGGGTACCCTTTACTGTAGAAACTGAAAATCAGAAAATTGAGGTTTTAGGTACACATTTCAATGTAAATGCCTACATCGATGAAATAGCAACGAAAACAACTTTGCTTGAAGGAAGTGTTAAGATTAACGATGCTGTGATGTTAAAACCTGGCCAGCAAGCCCGTGGAAATGGCGAAACGATAAAAGTTTTAAACGTAAATGCCGAGAACTTTATCGATTGGAAAAATGGTGATTTTATTTTAGAACATAACGATTTTAGGTCGATTATGCGAAAAATTTCCCGCTGGTACGATGTGGAGGTTGTTTATAGTGATGATGCACCTAAAAAATTAAATCTTGGAGGTTGGATTTCGAGATCAAAAAATATTTCGTCCGTTTTAGAAGTAATGGAAGAGACAGGAAAAGTTCACTTTAAAATTGAAGGAAGGAGGATCACGGTAACCAGATAATATAATTATACGTGGCCCTAAAATAAAAAGCCAAAGGTGGTGGAACACCTCTGGCCAAAGTTTTTAGCGCTAATAAATCAATCGACTGACTATTCAACTTAAAAACCAAACAAATGTACAAATTTTACCCAAACAAACTGGGTGGGCCTTCTGGCCGTGTCCAAAAAATTCTGCTGATTATGCGTGTAACTACGTTTCTATTATTGGCTGCAATGATGCAAGTAAGTGCAGCAACACTTGCTCAAAGGGTTACAATTAATCAAAAAAATGCAAATTTAACCGATGTATTCAAGACAATAAGAACACAAACAGGTTACGATTTTATATATGATCAGGATTTAATTTCTAAATCTTTTCCGGTGAATATTAACGTTACCAATGCAGCGCTTAGTGAAGTACTGAAACGTTGTTTATCTAACCAATCGCTTACTTTCACTATTGAGAACAAAACGGTAATTATACAGGAAAAAAGCTTGCTCGATAAGGTGACCGGTTATTTTGATCATATTACTGTTACTGGTACTGTGCTTGATGAAAGAGGGCAGCCGTTTCCTGGTGTGAGCGTAAAAGTAAAAGGCACTAACCGCTCAACGGCTACAGGAAACAACGGTAAGTTTTATATCTCGGCTTCTGATGAAAACCCAACGCTTGTTTTATCATATGTTGGTTACAAAACAATTGAAGTTACAGCAACAGCTATATTAACCGTTAACATGGTGCTTGATCCGGCTAAGTTGGATGAAATAATGGTTATCGGTTACGGAACAACTACACGCAGGTTCAGCACAGGTTCGCAGGTTGGCATTAGCGCAAAAGATATCGAAAAGCAACCTGTTACCAACGTGTTACAGGCATTGCAAGGCCGTATGGCTGGTGTAACCATTGTGCAAACGAATGGTTTACCTGGCGCGGGCATTAATGTTCAGATAAGAGGTGCAAATGCCATTGGCCTGAACGGTGTTAAAGCAAACCGCCCACTTTATATCATCGATGGTGTTCCGTACTTGTCTGAGCCAATCAATACTGCAGCTTTTGCTTCATCACAATCCGGAGCAGCATTACCCTCTGCAGAAGGCAATACTAGCCCAATGAATACCATAAATCCGTCTGATATCGAAAGCATTGAGGTTTTAAAAGATGCAGATGCAACAGCTATTTACGGTTCGAGAGGGGCAAATGGTGTGGTATTAATTACCACCAAAAAAGGAAAACCAGGCAGAACAAAATTTAATGTCAATGCTTCAACCGGAGTTTCTAATGTATCGCATTTTGTAGAAACGGTGGGCACTGAGCAATATCTGGCACTAAGAAGAAAAGCTTTTGCCAATAATACCACAAACCCGGCAACACCAACAGCAACAACTGCTCCCGATCTGCTGGTTTGGGACCAGAATGGTTATACCGATTTTCAACGTTATATGTTGGGCAATACAGCGCATACAAACGATGTAACTGCAAGTTTATCGGGTGGGAATGAATTAACGAACTTTTTCTTAAGCGGAACTTATCACAAAGAAGGAAATGTTTTTCCGGGCGATCAGGGGTATCAGCGTGGTGGTGGTAAGTTAAACTTAAATCACGCTTCGCTCGATCAACGTTTTAATTTATCGCTAAGCGCCATTTATTCAACCGATAAAAATAACATTTCTACTACTGATTTAGCTACCTGGGCATATAGCCTGGCGCCAAATTTCCCCTTGTATAAAGCAGACGGGAGCTTAAACTGGGATGGTTTTACCAATAATCCCTTGGGATATTTAAGTCAATCGAATGATAACCGTACTTCGAACCTGTTAACCAATTTAGCTTTAAAATATAATGTGTTAAAAGGTTTGGATGTTAAGGCAAGTTTAGGTTATAGCAAAACGGATATGAACCAGGTGGTTACAAGACCATTATCTTCATTAAATCCGAATTTAAACCCAACATCGGGTACGGCAAATTACACTTATAATTATACAAATAACTATATCGTAGAACCCCAAATTACCTATACCAACAAAATCTGGAAAGGTACATTGAATGCTTTGGTGGGTGGAACTTATCAGTTTAAACAATCCAAATTGCCTTACAGCACAAGTGCATCAGGATTTACCTCTGATGATTTTTTAAGAACTGTTACAGCTGCCTCAATAGTAAGTACAACAAGCAGTTCTGTTGATTATAAATATGCATCGCTGTTTGGCAGGGTAAATTATAATGTGGCAGATAAGTACATCTTAAACGTTAATTTTAGAAGGGATGGTTCTTCGAGGTTTGGGCCAAACAATAAATTCGGTAATTTCGGATCAGTTGGTGGCGCATGGATTTTCTCTGAAGAAAAGTTGCTGAAAGATAAGTTCAGTTGGTTCAGTTTTGGTAAACTTCGTGGCAGTTATGGCGTTGTGGGGAGCGATGATATCGATAATTATGGCTATTTGGATACATACACGGCTTCAACTTATGTTTATGCGGGTTCAACGGGGTTAAACCCATCACGTTTGCCAAATCCCGATTACAAGTGGGAGGAAACCAAAAAGCTGGATATTGGTTTAGATTTGGCTTTTTTCAATGACCGTTTATCTTTAAGTGCTTCTTATTACCGCAACAGAACGAGTAATCAGCTAATTAATTTAACAACTAGTGCGCAGGCTGGTTTTACGGGTTACCAAAGTAATTTGCCGGCAACGGTTCAAAACTCAGGCTGGGAATTGAGTATCTCAAGCACAAATATCAGAAATAAAGATTTTTCATGGAGCTCTTCATTTAATATCAGTCAAAACCACAATAAATTATTGTCATTTCCTGATATCGAAAAATCATCATACTTCGCTACTTACGTAGTTGGTAATCCGATTAGTTCATACTATTTATACCAATATGCAGGCATAAATCCTGCAACCAACCTACCATCATTTACCGATTTTAATAGTGTTGGTGGTATTAATAGTCCAACAACAGGTTTTGCTGCAACTGGTCGCGGAGACCGGTATTATGCTGGTACTTCTTATCCTAAATTTTACGGTGGCTTAACCAATACTTTTAGTTATAAAAAATTAACACTTGATTTTACATTCCAATTTGTAAAACAACAGGGTAGAAGTTTGTTGTCTTCGTCATTCTATCCTCCGGGATATTTTAGCAATGCAGCCTTAAGTATTGTAAATGATTATCTGGCGCTGGGCTCTCCCGATTATTTGGTTAGTGCAGGAACGCGTGGCACTGCAGGTTCGGCAGCGTATTTGGCTTACAGCTATTATACCGGTTCGGATGCTTCTTTGGTTGATGCTTCATTTATCAGGTTAAAGAATGTGAGCTTATCTTATGTATTGCCAACTAAATGGATTTCTAAAACCAATGCGCCAAACATCAGGGTGTACGCACAGGGACAGAATTTATTTACCATCACCAATTATGAAGGGTTCGACCCTGAATCGCAAGGCGTAGCAACTCCGCCATTGCGCACTTTAATTGCTGGTTTACAGTTCACTTTTTAAATCCGAATCATCATGTTAAAATCAAAATACAACATCATCATTTGCTCGCTGGTTTTCATCGCGATGGCCGGTGCAGGATGTAAAAAAATTATCGATATAGATGCACCTTTAAATCAGGTTACAACCGATTTGGTATTTGCATCAGACAAGCTGGCAACCAGTGCGCGGTCAGGTCTTTTTAGCAGTTTATCGCAAACCACAACCCAATCTACAAACCTTACGGTTTATAGCTCGTTACAGGCTGATGACCTGCTGTATCTTTCTACGGTAGGCGGTTTGCAGGAATATAACAATAACAGTTACAATGCACTGAGTACGGGGCAGGCAAGTATTTTTTCGGAGTGGTATGCTGTTATTTACCGTGCAAATGCCATTATTAATGGTCTCGAAAGCTCTACGGGAGCTTCGGATGCAATTAAAAAGCAATACATAGCTGAGGCTAAGTTTGTAAGGGCTTACTGTTATTTTAACCTGGTTAATACCTTTGGCGATGTGCCTTTGGTTTTGGTTACCGACCCAACAATCACTGCATTTCAGCCTAGAGAGGCCACTGCAAACATTTACACCAAAATTATTGCTGACCTTAGCGACGCAAAAGCGAACCTGTTAAGCGATTATTCGGCAACGGCAGGCGACCGCTTAGGAGTAAATAAATTTGTTGCTACCGCACTTTTGGCAAGGGTATATCTGTTTACCGGTAATTATGCTGCGGCCGAAACCAATGCTTCGGAAGTAATTGCATCAGGTTTATATACCCTGATTCCGAGGGCAACTATGGGCACAGGGTTATTTATCAAAAATAGCGCAGAAAGTATCTGGCAAATGTCGCCACCTGTAGTTGCAACGAACCAATATACAAACGAAGCGGCTACTTTTATTCCAAGTACTACAACAGCAGTAACCAGTTTTGTTTACCGCATTGATCCAAGGTTTACGGCTTTATTTGAAACAACAGATCTAAGGCGGATTAACTGGATGAACCACACCACACTTTCGGGTGCGGTTTACACGCTTCCTTTCAAATACAAGTATCGTACACAGGCTTTGGCGGTAACAGCTGGCGTTACCGAATTTCAAACTGTAATTAGATTGGCAGAAGTTTACCTGATCCGTGCAGAAGTAAGGGCAAGAATCGGAACAAATTTAACAGGTGCCCTGAGCGATTTGAATGCCATACAAACAAGAGCTGCGGCTACGTTAAGCACTATTACCGTTCCTGCAACCTTATTAAGTGATATTGCACTCGAAAACAGAAAGGAACTTTTTTGTGAGCAGGCTTTCCGCTGGTTCAATTTAAAACGTACAGGTGAAGCTGATGCCGTTTTAAGTGCGATTAAGGCAGGTTATACACCCAAATCAAAACTGTTACCGCTTCCACAAGCGGCTCTCGACGCTAACTATACTTTAACTCAAAACCCAGGTTACTAAAAACACAAATGAAAACAAAAAAACAAATTAATGTCAGGTATTTTTACCTGGCATTAGCCATCGGCATGCTCGGTGCAACCGTACAATCGTGCAGCATTTTAAAAAAGAAAAAGAAAACTCCTGTAGTAACGGCTGTTGCGCCAAAGCCAAAAACAGATTCTTTAAAAAATCCAATTAAGCCTTACAGTGAGGTAATTACCGCAAAAGCAGTAAGCCAAAAAGGATTGTTTACTGTTCATAAAATAGCAGATAAATATTTCTTTGAAATTCCGAACACTTTGCTTAAAAAGGAGATTTTGGCGGTAAACAGGTTAAGTAAATCAACACCTGGAGCCGGTAATTACGGAGGGGAAGAAGTTGGTGCCCGTATTGTGTACTGGGAGTTAGGACCAAATAATAAGCTGTTCCTAAAAGTTTCGGCAACGGTTAGCATTGCCGATTCTACCGATATGATTTCAAAAGCGGTGGCCAGTTCGAACTTAAACCCGATAATGGCAGCTTTTCCAATTAAGGCAAAAAGTAAAGACTCATCATCAGTGGTAATTGATGTTACAGATTTCTTAATTAGCGAAACCCCCTTATTATCTTTCGATGCAGAAAATAAGAAAGCATACAGTTTAGGTGCACAGGCGGCCGACCGTTCTTACATCGAAAGTGTAAAGAGTTTTCCAATCAATACCGAAGTAAAAAGCATCCGTACCTACAATACTGTTGGCGGCAGGCTACCTGCTGCAAGCGAGGCTGGTGCCATTACTTTGGGCATGAATACCTCTTTTGTAATGCTTCCCGAAAACCCGATGAGAAAGCGTATGTACGATGCCCGTGTGGGTTTCTTCGCCAGTGCAAACATCAGGTATAAAGATGATCAGCAGAAAGTAGAGCAGGAGGCATTTATTCACCGCTGGAGATTAGAGCCCAAAGAGGAGGATATTGAAAAATTTAAAAAAGGAGAGCTCGTAGAACCCAAAAAACAGATTGTTTATTATATCGATCCGGCAACACCAAAAAAATGGAGGCCATTCCTGATTGCTGGTGTAAACGATTGGCAAAAAGCTTTTGAACAGGCTGGTTTTAAAAACGCAATTGTTGGTAAAGAATGGCCAGAGGCCGATACAACAATGAGTTTAGATGATGCACGTTTCTCTGTAATCCGTTACTTTGCATCTCCACAGCAAAATGCTTACGGACCAAACATTGCCGATCCGCGCACCGGCGAAATTTTGGAAAGCCACATTGGCTGGTACCACAATGTAATGAACCTGGTACACCGTTGGTACATGATCCAGGCTGGTGCAATAGATCCGAAAGCCCGCAAAAATAAATTCGATGATGAGCTGATGGGGCAATTAATCAGATTTGTTTCTTCGCACGAAATAGGTCATACATTAGGCTTACGCCACAACATGGGCGCGAGTAGTACTGTGCCCGTAGAAAAATTGAGAGATAAGAAATGGGTTGAAGCACATGGCCACACGCCATCAATTATGGATTATGCCCGTTTTAATTATGTGGCGCAGCCAGAAGATAACGTTAGCGAAGCCGGAATTTTTCCGAGAATTAACGATTACGATAAATGGGCCATTCAATGGGGATACAAGCCGATTTTTGGTACTGCAAATGCTGCGGCCGATAAAAAAATCCTCAACAAAATTACCATTGATAGCTTAGCATCCAACAAAAGACTTTGGTTTGGTGGCGAAGGCAGAGATTACGACCCACGTTCTCAATCTGAAGATTTAGGAGACGATGCGATAAAAGCAAGTCAGTATGGCATTAAGAACTTAAAGCGTGTAGTTCCACAGTTAATTTACTGGACCAGGGAAGATGGCGAAGATTATACCGATTTGAAAGAAATGTATAAAGAGGCAGTTGGACAGCTTTCTAAATATGCTTATCACGTAATTAAAAACTTGGGAGGTGTTAACGTAACTGAAAAAACTTACGAGCAGGCAGGTGCGGTTTATAAACCTGTTAGTCTGGCCAAACAGAAGGAGGCGATTAAATTTATTAACGATGAAATTTTTACCACGCCAAAATGGTTGTTAAACGAGCAGATTTTAAATAAGATCGATCCTAAATATGGTTTTGGTGAAGTTGAGAATTTGCAATCGGGTGTTGTTGCTTCGGTTACTTCTCAAAGCCGTCTATTCCGTTTAATGGTTAACCAACGCGATTATGGAAAAGGTGCTTATTCGCCTCAGCAATGGTTAAACGATCTGAAAAACGGTATTTTTTCGGAGATAAAAACCGGAAAGGCTATTGATTCTTACCGCCGCAGTTTGCAGAAAATGTATGTGGGTAGTATCATCACCATGTACAATAAACGCTTTGCATTACAAGGTTCGTTGGATAATATTCTGGCTGGAGTTACACCAACTGAAATTCTGCTTTATTCGAATGTTAAGCCCCTGGCGCTGGCGCATTTAAAAGATCTCCGCAAAGATATTGGTAGTGCTATTGGCAGAACGAACGATTCGGATAGCAAAATACACCTGGCTTATTTAAAACAAATGCTGGATAAGATTTTAACAGAATCGCCAATACCGGGATTAAACTACTAATATTTTAAAACAGATCGTGATGATGCTACAAAATATCAAAAACATTGCATTACAGGTTTTGATTCTGATGCTATGTTCTACTGTGTATGCGCAACAATTTGCGCATACCACAGGAAACATAGCAGGTTTGGGAAACGGATGGATTAAATTTTCTTATGAATTTGATGATACCCTTTATCAGGATTCTGTGCAGGCTAAATCTGATGCTTTTGAAATTAAAATTCCGCTGGTAGAAACGGCTATTTGTACCTTATCAACATCGGTTAATAAGCAAATTAGGATTTTTATAGTAGAAAATAGTCATGTTAAGGTTAATGGAGTAGCTGATAAAATTTACGAGCTTAATATATCCGGATCAAAGGAGAATGACCTGTTTAACGACTATAAAAAGAATTTAGCAGCAATTCCGGGTAAGCGACCCTCGTTATCCGGAAATCATGATGCCGATAAGGCTGCACTCAGTAAATATGCAGCAGCCCTTCAACTGTTAAAAGATAGTGTGCTAAACAATTTTATTTCGGCGAACCCGGATCGGGTAAGCTCAGCAATAGCGATTTTTAATATGTACGTTACTTATCCCGATAGGATAAAAGCGGCTGATGCCTATTCCAAGTTATCGGCTGGTGTTCGGCAATCAGGCTATGGTAAAGAAATAAAGCAATTTATCGATGCGGAAGCAATTACCATTGCTGGGGCTCTAGCTCCTGAGTTTTCTTTAAAAGATGGCGGAGGCAAAATGGTTTCACTAAAAGATTTTAGCGGGAAGTATGTGCTGATTGATTTTTGGGCAAGCTGGTGCGGACCATGCAGGTTAGAGAATCCCAATTTAATTAAAGCCTATCAGAAATTTAAAGGCAAGGGTTTTACCATTGTTGGCTTATCCATGGATAGCTCTAAAGAAAACTGGTTAAAGGCTGTTGAACAGGATAAACTTTCATGGATTCAGTTAAATGATCCAAAATCTACCAGTGGAAAAACTGCGGGTATATATGGCGTTAAAAGCCTGCCCGCAAACTTTTTAGTCGATCCATCGGGTAAAATTATTGCCAGAAATTTAAGGGGAAACGCTTTGGAAGAACAGCTCAATAGCATATTTAACAAGTAATTTATGAAAAAATAAGTCATTACAGACTTGAAAATTAACAACTGGGTAGAAGCAGTTGATGTTAATAGTAGTTAGATAATGATGCAGGACGACGGATGTCTCCTGCATTTTTTATGATGATAATTTTTAAACTTTTCAATCCATCAGAAAAAAAATGAAATATATAGTTCACAAATTGTTTAGCATTGTTTTTTTGTGGCTTTTAGCTTTGCCAGCTGTTTTCGCACAACAAAAACAAGAAGCAGTTTATCTCACCCTGAAAAACGTAAATATTGTTGATGTAGAGAAAGGAAAGCTAGATACCGGAATGACAATCCTGATCAAAAATGATCGGATTACAGCTATTTTTCCAGCTAAAAAAAACAAAACAAGAGGAAAGGTAATCGATTTGCAGCATCGTTTTATCATTCCCGGATTGGTTGATTCGCATGTACATGTAAGTAGTATTGGCGGTTCACCGATCGAAAGGTCCTATCAATATCTTGATTATTTGCTCAGGCATGGAATTACCGCTATTAGAGATCCTGCAGCAAATGGTGTAATCCTGCAAAAAGTTCAGCAAGATGTTAATTTGGGTATTAAGCCTGGTCCAGCTATTTATTATGCTGCATTTATGGCCGGCGATTGGTATTACAACCGGGATATGAACATTAGAAAAGAGCCTTATCACCCCTGGGAGCAATGCTTAAAACCAGGTGTTAATTTGGATAGTGCAATGAAAGTGGCGAAAAATTTTGGTGCTACCGGTGTAAAATTATACCATTCTTTTGATGCCGCTTTTTTAAAGGAAATTGTTGTGGCAGCCAAAAGAAATCATTTGCTGGTGTGGGGCCATGCCATGATGTATCCTGCCAGACCTTTAGAAGTGGTTAAGGCTGGGGTAGAAGTAATTTCTCATGCCAGCATGCTATCTGCTTTGATCAATGATCCAAAAATGAATTACCGGAAAGTTCCGCAGGCCTATAAAGACAGTGTTGGGGCAAACATTGATGTAAGCGAACTGGCTGCAGAAATGAAGAAAGGTAATGTGATACTGGATGCCACGCTAAGCGTTTCGGAGATAAAGGAGCAATGGATTTTTGACATTGTAAAAAAGCTTCACCGTTTAGGTGTTAAAATTTCTGCCGGAACGGATAAAATTACGGTGCTCAGCAATCCATATCCCCATTTGCTGGATGAGCTTAACTATTTCGTGAGCGATTGTGGTTTTAGTCCGGCAGATGCTTTAGCTGCTGCTACAATTATTGCTGCTGAAACGATTGGACAGGAGCAAAACATTGGAAGCATTAAGGTTGGGAAAAAAGCAGATTTTGTGGTAATTAAAGACAATCCCTTAAATGATATCAATAAACTAAAAGATCAATACATGGTTATCAAACACGGTAAGGTAGTTGAATAATAAACTTCCATTACAGTCAATCTTCGGGGCAAGGCAAAAAGTATTGTTTAGGTTCTCCTACAGCGCCAGTTAAAAGGGAGGAGCCAAATATTTTTGCCTTGCCTTGATTTACTTACCAAACGTTCTATTTCTCTCGTTATAATCCCGTCGCTTTCCCTTATCTTTGCGGCAATTCAATATTTTCATACTGTGATTAATGTAAATAACATCTCCGTTTCATTTGGCGGAACCACTTTGTTTAGCGATGTAACCTTTTCGATAAACGAGAATGATAAAATTGCCCTGATGGGTAAAAACGGTGCAGGTAAGTCGACAATTCTAAAGATTATTGCCGATGTAGCCAAACCTACAACGGGTAATGTAACGGGGCCGAAAGAAGCTGTAATCGCTTATTTGCCCCAGCATTTACTTACTCAGGATAAGGTTACCGTTTTTGAAGAAACCATGAAGGCTTTTGAAGAGGTTACCCAGATGCAAAAAGAGCTTGATGAGCTGAATGAGCAACTGACCATTCGTACCGATTACGAAACCGATGACTACATGAAGCTGATTGAACGTGTATCGGAGCTGAGTGAGAAGTTTTATTCGATCGAAGAAACGAATTACGATGCAGAGGTAGAGAAAGTGTTAAAAGGTTTGGGTTTCGAACGTAAGGATTTTACCCGCCAAACTTCTGAGTTTTCGGGCGGATGGCGCATGCGTATTGAGCTGGCTAAAATTCTGTTAAAGAAACCCGATCTGATTTTATTAGATGAGCCTACCAACCACATGGATATTGAAAGTATTCAATGGCTGGAAGACTTTTTAATTAACTCGGCAAAAGCGGTAATGGTCATCTCACACGACCGTGCATTTGTGGATAACATTACCAACCGTACTATTGAGGTAACTATGGGACGGATATACGACTACAAGGCTAAGTATAGCCATTATTTGCAATTGCGTGCCGATCGCCGTATACATCAGCTAAAAGCTTACGAAGAGCAACAGCGTTTTATTGCCGATAACCAGGAATTTATCGATCGGTTCAGGGGGACTTACTCTAAAACCTTACAGGTACAATCGCGTGTAAAAATGCTCGAGAAGCTCGAAGTTATTGAGATTGATGAGGTAGATACATCAGCATTGCGCTTGAAATTCCCGCCTTCGCCACGTTCAGGGCAATACCCGGTAATGGTAGAGGAGCTAACCAAAACTTATGGCGATCATGTGGTGTTCCAAAAAGCATCGATGGTAATTGAAAGGGGAGAAAAGGTAGCTTTCGTTGGTAAAAACGGCGAAGGTAAGTCGACCATGATCAAAGCCATTATGAACGAAATTGATTTTGAAGGCGGTTTAAAAGTAGGTCATAACGCCAAAATTGGTTATTTTGCCCAAAATCAGGCTGCATTATTGGACGAAAATCTAACCGTATTCGAAACTATTGATCAGATTCCGTTAACGGATGGTAGCATCAAAATTAAAGACCTTTTGGGTGCATTTATGTTTAGTGGCGATGATACAACCAAAAAGGTTAAAGTGCTGTCGGGAGGTGAAAAAACCCGTTTAGCCATGATTAAGTTGTTGTTAGAACCGGTAAACGTGCTGATTCTGGATGAGCCTACCAACCATTTGGATATGAAAACCAAAGACATTATTAAAGATGCCCTAAAGGATTTCGACGGAACCTTGATTCTGGTATCGCACGATCGTGATTTCTTAGATGGATTGGTGCAAAAAGTATTCGAGTTTGGCAATAAACGCGTGCGCGAGCATTTCGAAGATATTAAAGGCTTCCTGGCTTATAAGAAAATGGATAACCTTAAAGAAATAGAACAAAATTAATTTAAATATTGCAGGCCGTAAACTGAGTATAATCTTTTACAGCCTGCATCATTACAGCCTTTGCTAATTTAGCATGGCCCGCGTACCTGCCTTGTAATATAATTCTGCCAGTGCTTTCTGGTAGCCTGCAACCATACTTTCCTGCTTAATCTTCATCTCTATAAGCTTGGTTTCTCTACTGTTGATTAAAAAAAGCGTACTCTCGCCTAAATTAAACTTTTGATTTTCACCGTTTACAAGCATTTGCTGGTTTTCGATGCTTTTTAACTGTACTGCAAGTTGCGTAGAATAAGCCGACAAATCGTTGTAAGAGGCCATTACCTGGTTCCTGATTTCCCTTCCCGACTGTTGAAGATCATAATTTAGCTCTTGTTGTTTAATTTTTACCTCTCTTAATTTGCCTCGCTCAGACCTTAAAAAAAGCGGGAAAGCGAGCTCAACGCCGAATTTATAATTGCTCCAGTTGAAATCATAATATCCCGGTATATTGCTGTTAAAACCAGTTCGGCCGGAGATGAGGTTACCAATAACATTCAGTTTAGGCTTTAG
This sequence comes from Pedobacter sp. KBW01, assembly GCF_003852395.1. Taxonomy (NCBI): domain Bacteria; kingdom Pseudomonadati; phylum Bacteroidota; class Sphingobacteriia; order Sphingobacteriales; family Sphingobacteriaceae; genus Pedobacter; species Pedobacter sp. KBW01. The sequence goes on along the minus strand of NZ_QAJQ01000040.1, from coordinate 87,266 downwards.
CATTTCCTGGCGGTAACTTTTTTCAACAGCCAGTTGCTCGCCCTTACTGCGTAATTTTAAGATTTCAGGATGTTGACTCGCAGCTTGACCTAGCAACGTATCCAGCAGCTGTGGATTGGGCCGGTCCATTTTATTAACCATGTTTTGTGGTACCGCCTCGATCGGTAGTTCCAAAGGATTGCCTGCTTCGTTCCATAAATGGTTAGAAAGTACCAGCCTGGCATTTTGCAATTCGATCGCTGTTTTTTCTTTCTGGATAATCCGCTCCTGAACCGTAATATAAGCTTCAACCGAATCGATAACTGGTTTATCACCTATAAGCGTTTGTGCACTGAGGGCTTTAAATCTACGTTGAGCCAAATCCAGCCCCTCATTAACCAGTTCAAATTGTTTGTAAGTGTAGTACCAGTTCCAGTAATCTTTAACAACACCATACCAAACGCTGTTAATCTGTTTCAACTGATCGGCCTCTGCATACTGCACCATTATTTTCGATTGGCGAAGTGTACTTCTCCGTGCATCAATAATTAAACCTTGCCCAAGGGGGATACTTAGTCCTATAGCCGATAAACCTTGCCCATTGGTACGGCTTTCAGGGTTCACATAGGTACCTACATTGCGTTCGTAGCCCAATTTTAAATCAGCACCCGCAAGCCAAAGGGGAATTTTAAGCTCATTGTTCCATTTGTTGTAATATTCGGTATTGCCAAATAACTTCCGGCTAAAGCCTGCCTTTAATTCAGGATCAAAATAACCGAGTGATTGTAACACCTTTGCGCGTGCCGATTCGCTAAGCAAAGCAGTCTGTTTAACGATAGGATGGTATTTGAAAACCATCAGTTGCAAATCATCAAGGGCGAAAATCCTGGCACTATCGGTATTTTGTTTTACTGTTGGGCTGCTAGCGATTTGGGCAAAACTTAGTTTAAACGATAGTAAGATGAAGAGCAGTATTGTTGATGTTTTTTTAAAAACGATGTTCATTTTAATGCCTCCAAACCTATTTTTTGTCTTTAGTAATGCCTGCCGGTTCTTTTTCTAAACTAGGCGGAAAACCATTCAGCTGACGCCATATTTCGTACCAAAGCGGTACAGAACGCAAGATGATGCGGCCGTAAACGCCCGAACCTTGCCTCAGCTGAGGTGGCCAGGGTTCGTCTTTTGATGGAACCGGATTGGTTTGGCTCACCAGTAAACGGTATTTTCCGCCCGTGCTGCTCATGCGGTCGATAGAAAAAACTTTACCTGCAAAAGTACCCACTGCTACCGATGGCCATCCCGAAAATTGAACCGATGGCCAGCCTTCAAATTGCAGTCGTACATCGCTGGTATCCAATATCAGGGGTACGTCCATGGCGCTTACATATAATTCTGCCGCTACCATGGGCGATTTTGGCTGTAAAGTAGCTACCGATTCTCCTTCCTTAATGTTCTCGCCAATACCGGCTTTTAAGGTTTTAACAATGAATCCACTCTGGGGTGCACGCACTACATAAAGACCTCGTCTGATACTTACATTGGAAATATCGTTGCGCAATTTGGCAATATCGCCCTGTGCACTGGCCTTACTCGATATGGCCGAACTCATGTCTGATTGGGCCTTCGAAATCGATTCCTGGTACTTCGCCTTAATGTTATCGAGCTCAATTGAAGCGTTTAATAAACTCTGTGCCGAATTGTTTAGCTTGTTTCGCTGACTTATTACCTTGGCATTATCTTCCTGTAGTTTAAGGCGGCGGGTTTCAATGTCGGTAAGCGAGAAAAGCCCGTTTTTGTATCCTGTCTCATAGCGTTCTAAACGCACTTTTGTGGTTTCGTAAAACTTTTGAACTGCAAGCAGGTCTGCACTGTCAATGCTCACATAGTTTCTGGCCTGTAGCACTTTGTTTTCGGCGGCTTTCATCTGAAAGTGTAAACCATCGCTAAGGGCATTCATTTGTGCTTTAGTGGCATCAATCTTTTGTACGGCAGCAGTTTCGCTTCCCCGCTTGGCATCAAGCTGTTCTTTCAAACGTGTTGGTAGTTCCGGATCAAAATACGATTGGCTGGTTTCAGAAATTACGAGAATGGTGTCGCCTTTTTGCACCTCTTGTCCTTCGCGTACTGCCCAATGTTCTATACGTCCACCAATTTGGTTTTGCACCGTTTGGGGGCGGTCTTCTGGCCGTAGTGCGGTAACAGTGCCTCGTCCCGGAATGGTTTGACGGTAGGGAAGAAAAAGTAGGAGCACAAAAAAAGCAATGATAAAGAGTAGTATTCTGCCCAGTCGCTTGGTTCCCCTTGCATCTATAATTTTGCTGTTGGCATGTACCGAAAGCGTTTCCCAGTTCTGGAGCTGTGCCAGGTTGTTACTTATCTTACCCATGGTTATAATCTCCTTCCTCCAGCTCCAGGTCGGTTACTACCGCAAGTTTCTCACTACCGGTTATCATATCAAACACCGTGTTTAAATTGGTCATCAGCTTTTCGATGGCATAACTAATCTGCACAATAATTACCTCAGCGGCTACAAACTGGCCAAAAGTCATCTGTCGTTCTACAACGAAATAAGAGCCTAAAAGCAGTAAGGCGCCCATAAGCACGGTACGCATGGCCACAGCGCTAACAAAAAACTTTTTCAATATGCCAAAGTGGTCGTTGCGGGCCTGGATATAGTTTGCGGTAATCTTATCAGTACGTTCGATAATCTCTTTGCGCTTTGCCGGGCTTGACCGGTAGGTGTCCAAATCAGAAGCAATATCTTCCAGGTAGCCAACCACCTCGTATTTATAGCCAGACTCATCAATGCTGGTACTTACTCCCTGACGATAATACAGCACCAGGATCAGTGCAATAACAATAAGTACGAAGGTGCCAAAAGCCATAAAAACAGGGTGATAGAAAGAAAGCAGTATTACGCTGAAAAAGATCAGCACTGCTGCGGCAACAATATCAACCAGGAGCTTGGTAAGGCCTTTCTGAATGGTAAGGATATCGAAAAAACGATTAACAAGCTCAGTGGGGTTTTCGCCCTCCAAAGCCTTCTTTTTAATTCTGGGCAGGCGGAAGGCAAACTCCAGTGCCGCCTTGGTAAAAATCTTTTGTTCCAGAAACTCTACCAGGGTTAGCTGGCCAATAAGGAGCAGACCACCAACCACAATGCCTACCAGAATTACTGCAATAAGAATGTAGGTAGAGCTGTACATGGCCCCGTTTGATAGCAGGTTGAAAACTGCACTGGTACCGAGCGGAAGTGAAAGGCCTATTAAGCCAATTAATATGGCATAAATATAAATGTAATTGATGGTTTTACGCTCTAAGTGGAGCATACGTACCAATCTTTGCCAGGGCGACGGAGTGCCGGCAACAGTATGATTTTTCATTTTTTTGATCTTAAAATCAGGCAGAAAAGGTTGCAATGCAACATCGATTAGCCTGGGATAAACGTGAACTTTTTTAGGACATAACCAATCCCAACACCTGCTAAAACAGGTTTAAAGAAAATAACATTTTGGAATAACAAGATATTCCTGGTATTAAGCAGTTAAATCGGGAGGCGGTGTAGGTACGTTTCTGGCCGGCGAACTACATAGGCGTAGTCCGTACAGGTATTGGTTAATGGCCAGGCAATCGCCAGGTGTTGGGTTTAAGCCAGTCAGATCCGATGATTCGTAAAGCAACAGTTTCTTTTTTAGTTTTTCGAAAGATTCCTCTTCTTTTGCCTTATTTTCTTCACCGCTTTTTTCAATGGCATAAGCATAATCGGTAGATAACAATATGGTTATTGCACTGGTAAAGAATTTCGTGGCAAACAGGACCAATACCATAATGCCGAAAATCTTTTTCAATAAATTTTTTCTTAATAACCTCATCATCTGATCACAAATATAGGATCGGTGAGGCATCTAAAACCATTCGGACAGTAAAAACAGGCACTTTTTTAAAAGCCTGACACAAATGTTATACTAACATTAAAACGAGATTAGAGAAAGGCAAAAAGCAGATTTATTGGCTAGACATATGAGCCCGGCTGTGGTGTGTAAAAATGAAAACGTCCATTAGTAAACAACAAGGTTGAGCTGTATACCAATGGACGCTAATTGAGTGCGCTAATTAGTGTAAATTAATTTGGAATAATATCCAGTATCTGTATCAAATGATCTATTACAGCATTTGGGTTTGCATTTTGCAACTGTTCTCTGGTATGTGCGCCTGTGGTAATACCGATGCTCAGGCTACAGCCTGCATTTTGGCCTTCTTCTATATCAATGCTCGAATCGCCAACTTTCATCACAGCACTGCCGTCAGTAATTTCATATTGTTTCATGGCCAGTAAAATCATATCCGGTTCAGGCCTGTTCTGTTCAACCTCAGAGGCTGTAATCAGCGCATCAAAATCTTTGCCTGGTACCCATCCAAGCCTGTTAAGTATGGCTTCTGCAGTTGGTCTGTCATATCCAGTATTCAATACCGTGCGGATATTCTTTGCTTTAAGTTTTTCAAAAAGATCTGTAGCGCCTGGCTGTGGTAAAATCTCTTCGGTTTCATAAGCTGATTTCAATTGCGTTATAAAATCATCATAAATGGCAAGAACCATTTCTTCGTTAAAATCTGCTCCATAAGTTTTAAGCACCGATCTGATAGCCTCTTTCTTCTCTTTTCCGGCGGCTACCGCTAATACCTGATCAAGATTGTACGAATATCCGGCTGCATTAATAGCATTCATTAGTGTTTTGTAAACCAGGTTATCTTCGTTTACTGTAGTGCCGGCCATGTCGAACACCACCATTTTAATTTCAGGGCGCATTTGCTATTGTTAAATGGGGTTAATTAAATAAGATTGTAATTTCAACCTGCTAATAAAGCATTTCGGCAACAAATATAATCATGTTAGTAATGCTAAACAAATGTTTAGTAAAAGTTAACATTTAAATTAACATTTGTTTACCTTTGTTAAACATTAGATGTTCACTTTTGTGGTATTGGCCCTTTAGGGTTGGTAACGCTAAACTAGTGTTAATGATAAAGTAACGCTAAGTATAAAATAATTTATGGATAAAGCAACTCTGGTTGTCTTCAACGGAGCGGGCACCGCTCTTGAAGAGATAAAAACCGATATTCCTGATTTAAAACCGGGAGAGATACTAATTAAAAACCTATATACGACCATTTGTGGTAGCGATTTGCATACCTATTGTGGCTTACGGCACGAGGCGGTACCAACCGTTTTAGGCCACGAAATTGTTGGCGAAATTGCAGGGTTTCATCCTGGTCACAATGGGCTTGATTATTTGGGAACACCACTCCAGATAGGTGATAGGGTAACCTGGAGCATTTTTGCATCCGATGCCAACTCAGAAAAAGCGAGGGCAGGAATGCCGCAAAAGGGCGGAGGTCTTTTTAAATATGGCCACGCGCAGGTTACTGCTACCGATGCATTGCACGGGGGACTTTCTACGCATTGTGTGTTAAAGCAAGGTACAACTGTTTTAAAGTTGAGTAAAGAAATCCCGCTTAAGGTAGCTGCTACCATTAATTGTGCTGTAGCTACTGTAGCAGGTGGAGTGCGCCTTTCGGGCAACCTGCAGGGGAAAAAGGTCTTAATTTCAGGCGTAGGATTATTGGGGTTAGTGTGTGCTGCCATGTGTAGTGCAGATGGTGCAACTGAAATTCATGTAGCCGATTTAAATGGAGAACGCCTGAAGCTGGCTGAAGCGTTCGGTGCCAATGTGCAGCATTTGTTAAATCAAAATCCTACGCTTCCAACAGATATTGATGTGGTTTTTGATATGAGCGGCTCTCCAGATGCAATGGAAATGGGCCTTGAGGCATTAACCGTTGGGGGCATAGCAGTTTGGATTGGCGCAGTATTTAAAACCCGCAGTGTGGCCATTAATGCTGAGCAGGTGGTGAGGAAACTGAATACCATTAAGGGGCTTCACAATTATAATTACGATGATTTTGTGCAGGCAGTAAAATTTATAGAAAAAAATTATTCGAAGTTTCCCTTCCAGGAACTGGTTTCTGCTGAGTTTGCATTAACAGATGCCGAAAGTGCCTTTAATTTTGCGGTGGCAAATAAGCCCATCCGCGTTGGTATAAATATAGCCCCATAACCCCTAATGAGCAATGAGAAGGCAATAAGCCAAAAGTGGAAGATGTTGTTGGTAACCATGTTGTGTTACCTCTTCTTTTATACCGGCCGGCACAACTTTGGCTGGGCCGTAAAGGGAATGGTTGCTTCGTTAAACATTCCATACAGCACCATCGGCTGGATTAGTTTTTGCATGCTTATCGGCTATGCAATTGGACAGTTTATTAATGGCAACCTTGCCGATAGGTTAAGCCCAAAACTGATGGTAGTGGCAGGGGCATACCTCTCTATTGTAACCAATATTGCAATAAGTTTTTCGAGTAGTGCAACAGTAATTATGTTATTATGGGGACTCAACGGCTTTTTTCAGTCAATGGCCTGGGCCCCTGGTGCAAAACTAATTAACAACTGGTGGGATGAGCATGAACGTGGAAAAGCCTTTGGTTTTTATACCATGGCCGCAGGGTTATCTTCTGCGGTAACTTACTTAATCTCTATCATTCTGCTGCAACAAGGTATTGAATGGCGGATGCTTTTCAGGCTCCCTGTACTCTTGCTATTGGTTTCTGCGACCATCTTTCTAATTATAGCCAAAGATAAGCCTGAAGCTAAGCTTGATGAAAGTATGTTGGCGAAAAACGAGCAAACAGATTGGCTCGACCGCTATAAAGAGGCATTCAGGAATAAGAAATTTCTGTTTACCTCGTTGGCTTTTGGCTTTGAGAGTATGGCTCGTTACGGACTTATTTTTTGGGTGCCCGTGCATTTTCTGGGTAAAAACTGGAAAGATAATCCCGGAAATATCTGGGTTACGTTCCTGCTGCCGATCGGTATGGCGATTGGGGCCCTGTGTTTTGGTGTCTTATCGGATACACTTTTTAAAGGAAACCGGTTAAAGGCTATCGTGGTAGGTATGGCCGCCAGTGCAGCATTATCGCTGCTCATTTTCTTTGTACCATCGCAAGAGCTCGTGCTCAGCGGGGTGTTAATGTTGTTAACAGGTTTCTTTGTTTATGGGCCACAGGCTTGTTTCTGGCCATTAAGCCCCGATATGCTAGGTAACAAGCTAACGGGTACCGGTGTAGGCATTATGAACATGTGTGGTTATCTTTTTGCAGCCATAGGTGAGCCGTTTTTAGGTTATGTAATAGACGTTACCGGCGATAGCAATAATATTTTTATTGTAACTGCTCTGGCTTGCCTGATGTCGGCTACCATTGCATTTTTTGTATCCCGGTCAGGTAAAAACCACAGTTTGTCAGTTGCCGGATTTTAATGGCGCATAGCAATCCAGAGATGATTTATGAGTTTAAGAGGAATAAATAAACGTACTGTTGCCAATCTGATTGGTTTGCTCGATCAGTTGGAAGAACTTGATCGTTTATTAGGCAGCAGCGATGAAGAATGTAACGAGGTAAAGGCATTTAAACAGGATTTGAACGAAGCCTATCGGCAATATGAACGCATGCTTGCTGAAATAGCGGTGCATGTAAGTGTTTGTCAGGGTATTTATAATAAAATCAGGTTAAGGTTTATTCCTGAAAAATTAAAGGGTTTAAGACGCACGGTTCCACAAGACAGTTATGAGTTTATTTTGCTCAGGGAAAGTATTCGGAAAAGCCATTTGATATAAGGGTTGTTTGTTTTTTACTTTAAAAATAAGAACAAGACTTAAGGCTTAAATAACATAGACTTGTTGTATTCGTAATTCATACGTGCAATATTTAATACCGATATGGCCTGTGGGCACTCTACCTCGCATGCCTCAGTGTTAGAGCAGTGGCCAAAGCCTTCTGCATCCATCTGGCTTATCATATTAGCTACACGCGTTGCTGCTTCCAGTTTTCCCTGTGGTAACAAAGCCATGTGTGTAATTTTTGCTGAAGTAAATAGTGCTGCGCTTGAATTTTTACAAGTGGCTACACAGGCTCCACAGCCAATGCACGCTGCCGAATCGAAGGCATTTTCAGCAATCTGGTGCGAAATTGGAATACTATTGGCCTCAGGAGCCTGTCCGGTTGAGGTAGTAATAAAACCACCAGCCTGTATAATGCGGTCAAATCCACTCCTGTCAATTTTAAGGTCGCGAAGAATAGGAAAAGAAGCGGCCCGGAAAGGTTCGATATAAATGGTATCACCATCTTTAAAACTGCGCATATGCAACTGGCAGGTAGTAGTATTGGCTAATGGTCCATGGGCCTGCCCATTAATCATCACGCCACATTGCCCACATATTCCTTCACGGCAATCGTGATCGAATTCTATAACACGCTCTCCTTTTTGAATGAGGGTTTCGTTAAGGAGATCGATCATTTCCAGAAAGGACATGTGTTCAGATACTTCATTTAGCTGATAATCTGTCATCTTTCCGGAGCTATCCCTGTTTTCCTGCCTCCATATTTTTAAGTTCAGTTTCATAGTAAGAAATTTAAATTAACCTATTTATAACTGCGTATTGTAAGATCAACGTTTTCAAATATCAAGGGCTCTTTGTGTAATTCCTGTACCTGGTCATAGCCTTTCCATTCCCAGGCCGATACAAAACAGAAATCACGGTCATTTCTAACCGCTTCGCCATCCGCTGTCTGGTATTCCTCTCTAAAGTGTGCCCCACACGATTCCTCTCTGGTTAGCGCATCATAACACATCAGTTCGCCCAGTTCAAGGTAATCGGCTACTCTTCCTGCCTTTTCCAGCTCGCTGTTTACCTGGTTATCTCCGGTTATTTTAAGATCCTGATAAAAAGATGCTCTTAGTTCTTTAATCTCCTTAATCGCTGATAAAAGACTGGTTTTACTACGTGAGAGGCCGCATTTGTTGTACAACAATTTACCAAGAGCTTTATGGTAGTAATCGGCCGAAAGATGCCCGTTGATGTTTAAAAACTGATCTAACTGTTTTTTAACGCTATTTTCAGCTTCAATAAAAGCAGGGTGGTCGGTATCTATTTTCACTGTATGAAGCTCTCCAGCCAAATAATCGGGAATGGTATATGGAGCAATAAAATAACCATCTACACAGGCCTGTAACAGCGAATTTGCTCCTAATCTGTTGGCCCCATGATCTGCAAAATTGGCTTCTCCTAAAGCAAATAAGCCAGGTATTGTGGTCATTAACTGGTAATCGACCCACAAACCGCCCATGGTAAAATGTGCTGCCGGCGAAATGAGCATGGGCTGCTCATATGCATTGATACCGGTTATTTTTTCGTACATGCTAAACAGGTTGCTGTACTTTTCCCTGATTTTATCTTTTCCCTGTTCACTAATGGCTTTTGAAAAATCGAGACATACTGAGTTTTTCATTAGGCCAACTCCACAACCTGCATCAATACGTTCTTTTGCGGCCCTCGAGGCAATATCACGCGGCGAAAGATTGCCAAACGCCGGATAGCGGCGTTCTAAATAATAATCTCTTTCTGTTTCGGGAATATCTTTTGGCGCTCTTGTATCATCCGCTTTACTGGGTACCCAAATCCGGCCGTCGTTCCTTAACGATTCCGACATCAGGGTTAATTTCGACTGATGTTCGCCAGATTGTGGTAAACTGGTAGGATGAAACTGAATCCAGCTCACTCCCGACATTAAGGCTCCTTTTTTGTGCGTCCGCCATATGGCAGAACTGTTGCAACCCATAGCAAGCGTAGAGAGGTAATATACTTTTCCGTATCCACCGGTAGCCAATACAACTGCGTTAGCTGCATAGCGCTCTATTTTTCCGGTAAGCAGATCGCGGGTAATGATACCTCTGGCTTTGCCATCTACCACCACCAACTCGAGCATCTCGTGGCGGGTATAGGTTTTTACTTTGCCCAAATGTTCCTGGCGCATAAGTGCCTGGTAAGCACCTAGCAGCAATTGCTGTCCCGTTTGCCCGCGGGCATAAAATGTACGCGAAACCTGTACACCTCCAAACGATCTGTTGTTGAGGTAACCACCGTACTCGCGGGCAAAAGGTACGCCTTGCGAAACGGCCTGGTCAATCAGTGCGGCAGAGCATTCGGCTAGCCGATATACATTGGCCTCCCGCGAGCGGAAATCGCCACCCTTTATCGTATCGTAAAACATTCGGTATACGCTATCTCCGTCGTTTTTGTAATTTTTAGCGGCATTTATCCCTCCCTGTGCAGCAACCGAATGGGCCCGTCTTGCAGTATCCTGAAAACAGAACGACTTCACATTGTAGCCTTGTTCGGCCAGTGAAGCTGCACAAGAGGCTCCTGCAAGCCCTGTGCCCACCACAATAATATCAAGTTTCTTCCGGTTGGCCGGATTAACCAGTTTAGCGTGCTGTTTATAATTGTTCCACTTATCAGCAAGCGGTCCTAGCGGAATTTTTGCATCTAATCTCATAATTGGCTATTTAAATAAACGTAAACAGGCATGGCCATAAAACCAAGGGTAATGGTTGCTGTATACACCCAGCCCAGTACTTTTATCCATCTTACATATTTTGGATGAAATATACCTATGGTACGTGCAGCACTAAAAAAGCCATGTAAAAGATGAAAACCCAGCGCAATTAAAGCTATTTCGTAAACCAATACATACCAGAGCTCACTATAAGCTTTGGTTACTATAGTGTACAGGTCTTTATTGCCTTTAGCATCAAGCGGAAGGTCGGTAAATTTGTACTGGTACCAAAAATCTTTCATATGGATGATTAGAAACAGAAATATAATGGTACCGAGTAAACCCATATTTCGGCTGTACCAAACACTAGCTTTTCCGCGTTTATCGTATGCGTATTTTGTTCCACTGGCGGCGGTATTTTTATGTGTTACCAGTATCGCATAAACGGTATGGCCTATAATCGATGTATACAGGATGTAGGAAATAATCTTAATAATGATGTTACCCGCCAGTAAATTGGAATACCAGTTAAATTGTTCGTGCGCTATTCCGGGATCGAGGAAAAGTTGCAGGTTACCAAGCAGGTGAATGACTAAAAAGAAGCATAAGAACAGGCCTGTTGCAGACATCCATAATTTATGCTGTAGCGAGGTTGTTTTCATAATAATGCAGTTGGTGAATGTTAAAAAAATAAACAATTGGTTTATGCTACCATAAACCAATCACTTTCCACCATAAACCGCCTACTACAAACCAAACGATCAAAAACAATACACTAATAAAAAAGCCTTGCTTCCACCAGTCTTTCATGTCAACATAAGTGCTTCCAAAAAATATAGGAGCGGGGCCATGGGCATAATGGGTTAGCGATCCCATCAAGGTGGCACAGGCCCCAAGAAATATAGCCAGCATGGTGCCCGGTACTCCAACAGATAAACCTACTGCTAAAAATACCGAATACATGGCTGCTGCATGTGCTGTACCGCTGGCAAACATGTAATGACAATAAGAATAAACAAGTATAATAATAGGAAAAGCCATCTGCCAGCTTAAATGTGCCATCTCTGCACCAACCAAATGTCCAAACCAGCCAATAAAACCAAGTGAATTGAGATAAGAACCCATCATTACTAAAGATGAAAACCACACAATGGTATCCCATGCTCCCTTCTCTGATTTAACATCATCCCAGGTGAGTACACCGCAAAGCAATAAAATAGATAAGCCTATCAATGCGCCTGTAGTGGCATCCATGGCAAACAAACTGCCGAAAATCCATAAAACAAGCAAGATGATAAAAGTAGCTACCATTAACCATTCTTGCAGGGTTACAGGTCCCATTTCTTTTAGTTTTGCGGCTGCAATGGCTGGAGCATCTTTTGTGCTTTTAAGTTCAGGCGGGTAAAATTTATACAGAAATAACGGTACCAATAAAAAACAAACTAAGCCCGGTATACCTGCTGCTAAAAACCAGCTACCCCAGGTGATGGTTATCCCAAGGTCTTTTGCAAATTTTTGCGCCATTGGATTACTGGCCGTGGCAGTAAGAAAAATTACCGAAGTAATCATGTTGGCATTATAGCTGCTTAAGGTTAAAAAAGAGCCTATTTTACGGTGTGTGTCGGCTTTTTCTGGTTCCGACCCCATATTAACCGCAATTGATTTCATAATCGGATAAATTACCCCACCAGCCCTTGCGGTATTACTGGGGATGGCAGGCGCCAATATCAAATCGGCAGTATTTAAACCATAGGCCAGTCCAAGAGAACTTTTACCGAAAATGCGGATAAAACTATAGGCCAGCCTTGTACCCAAACCGGTTTTGATAAAACCACGGGCAATAAAAAAGGCCAAACCTATGAGCCATATGGTAGCGTTTCCAAATCCACTCAGTGCATTGGAAATAGATTTAACCGGATCGCCTGGAGCTAAAACCTGTGTAGCAGCGCATAAGGTAATGCCCAACATGGCCATTGTGCCCATAGAAGCTGCTTTAAATATAATGCCTATAATCGTTGCTGCAAAAATGGCCAGTAAATGCCAGGCATTGGGTTTAACGCCTTCGGGTACAGGGATAAACCAGATAATTAAGCCGATTGCAATGGTAACAAGTAGTGAACGTAAGTTAATTTCTTTCATAGGTTAGGAGTTTAAAAGCGTACCTGAAGTTGGATATAAGCTAGATTTCGGGTGTAGGTTGTAGTTAAGGGGACATCTGTTTTATACAAATCGAGTGCGGCCCCCACCTGGATGGCCGCGTAAAAATCGTCGGCAAATATTAAAGAAACATTTGGGATAATGGTTTGTCTGGGGGTATTGGCCAGCTTATAGTTCTCATCAAAATACTCGTATCGCGATGAAAATTCAATGGCCCTCACTCTTGGCAGATTGTACGAATAGCGTAATACCGGAAAAATGTAAAATCCCTGCATGCGTACATTAGATAGTGAAGGTTTTGCCACAAGACCATTAAAAAGTGAAAGATTGGTGCCATTCTTGTATTCACCGCCAAGCGAGAGCTTCCAGCCTCCACCGAGTTTTGTTTGGGTTAATACATCGGCTCCCCAGGCATTGCCGGTGCCCGCCCCCATACTCCCGGTAGCAGCATTTATACCAACAATAAAATATTTCGTAATGCTTGTTTCAATCCGGCCATATACATTCTTCGAGTTATCATTATCGGTGGCCTGGTTTCTGTTATTGCCATTGTACACGCCTGCGTAATATCTTACCGGTAATTGTCCATCACCAGTTACGTTGCCAAATACCGAAAGGCCAATCTGAAAGCTTTGCCAGCCACTAGAGCCAAAGGCATAATATTGGTTGGAGTAATCGAGGGTTCTGATAATATCGACAGGTAAGGCATCTTCGATCCCGAAGAATGGCCTGAACTGCCCGGCCTGCACATTGAAATATTTGCTGAGCGTATATTTAACGTATGCATTCTCCAATACTTTTCCACTGGGATCGCTGTTAAATTCGGCGAAATTGAACATCAGATTGGCTGAGAAATGATCGTTCACAGTACCTTTTACCTGCAGCCTTGCACGCTTAAGCAGAAAGCTGTTGGTAACATGCCCGGTAGCAGACGGATCAAAATTTTTGCCGTTAACATCAACATTTTTAGTAAGCGAACCTACAAATCGGGTTTGTAACAAGCCTGCAAAACTAATTGAACGTTTATATGCAGAAAAATTAGTGATCGTATCCTGATCGAGCCCGCCAATATCTTTTTGCTGAGCCAGCAACGCAAGAGGGGCTATAAATACATAAATGGCAATGAGTAGCGAGATTTTTTTCATAGAGCGGGATGATTAATTGCAATTTAAATAAAATTCTAAAAAAATAAAAAAAACAGTTTTTATGGGTTGTTATGTTGGTTTTTTTTGCAATGCATTATTATTCAGTTGATTGATTGTTTTTTTTTTTTTGGTTTATTGGGACTGGAATGAGCTGGATTTTCGTCTGCCTTACCGGCGAAAAAAAATGTGTTCTTTATATTTGAATAGTGTGATTTTTATTTAGAATATACTTTTAAAGTTTAATGGGAATTACCTATCTTCATAATAGCTGCAAAAAAAATACTTTGGGCAAAGTTGGGTTGTTGCTTCATCCCCAGTGTATTAGATGAAATCTGTATATTGTTAAAATAGCCTGAGTAGAAATGAGTAGCCATTAATTTTTGAAAAATTGCTCTCTTTATCGCTTTCATAAAGCTGAGTAAAAATATTTATTCAGATTTAACTATCCCGATCTTTCATGAATTTAACGTACACCTGGACAATCTCAAAGAAAATATTACTCATATTTTTAGTCCTAACCATCATTTCAGCAGGAGCAGCTTTGATTGTGCTCAATACAATAACCGGTAAATTGGGCAGTGTTTCTAAACTGGCTACCAATATAGAGCATAGCCAGTCAGAGCCAGAGCAAATCCTCTTATTAATTCATCATGCAGAGGGCGATTTTCAGGAATCGATGCTCAATGCAGGAAGCAAAAAATATACTTCATATAATACCAAAATATCGAAGGTGTTTTTGATGATTGATACTTTGCTTAAAGCACAGGCAGATACTTCGCAGCTTACCGCATCACAAATTAAAAAGGTTAAGTTTTGGTACAATAAAAAATCGGCATTGTCTGATCAGCTTTATTCGCTTAAGCACAGCTTTGATTCGCTTTTAACCATTTATGCCGATTTTAATAAAGAAGCCAGTAAGGGGTTAAAAGAAAGTACAGTTACCGAGCATAAGTTTGACCGAAATGTTAAAGTAAAACTCGATACCGTACTAAAAGCCAAGCCTGTGGCCAAAAAAGGCTTTTTTAGGCGTTTGAAAGATGCCATAGCCAATAAAAACGAGGTATCCACTGTAGAAATTACTAAAAAAGAAAGTACCAGAGAGGCTACTTTAAGCAAAGAGAAAGAGACCAGTAATAACGACAGAAAAGCATATTTAAATAAGCTTAAATTGCTTCAACGTGAAAATGAGAAGCTTTTAAGTATGCAGAACGAACTGATTATACTCAATAGCCACATCAGCAATGAACTGGAGAATATTATAAATAATGTAAAAGACATCAATTACCAGATGATCGATGAGTTTAAGGTGCTTGCTCTTAAGAATTATCAGGAAACAACTGCCCTCTTAAACAAATTTTATCTCGGTGCGCTTGTTATAATTGTTTTGTTTGCAATCCTGCTGATTATTTTCATTATCAGATTAAACAAGGCTGAGCTTTTGTTGCGCGCTGAAAATGAGGAAGAGGTAAATAAAGCACAGCAAAAAATTGATGAGCTGGTTAAAAAGATCGAGTTGAATGAGCAAGACCGCTCGCCGGTAAAAATGGAGGAGTTGAAAGAGATTGTACAACTCGCAGTTGAAAACAACCCTGCCTTTTTGATTAAATTTAATGAGTTTGATACAGAATTTAGTAGAAAACTGCTCGAAAAAGCGCCTACTTTGGTTGCTGCCGAAATTGAATTCTGTGTATTGCTCAGGCTGAATTTCGAAACCAAAGAAATTGCACGTTACACCAAAACTTCAGTTAGATCGGTAGAAAGCCGGAAATATCGGATCAGAAAAAAACTCGATATTCCTTCAACCGCCGATATCAATATCTGGATGAGCCAGATTTAGTATTTATTAGGGTGTTTTAGCTTTGTTGCTAAAATTCGTCATTGCGAGAAGGCTTTTTGAGCCGACGAAGTCTGCCTGCAGCAGGCAGGCAATCTTACAACGATCACTATTTAGCGAATGCATTAAGATTGCTTCGTTCCTCGCAATGATAAGACTTCTAAGAGCCTCTGTCGAAAAAGCTGTCTAAACACCATGTAAGGTGTTTAGACAGCTTTTTCCAATTTTTCATTGGAAAAAGATTTATATCCAGCCTCGCTAAATAGCCGATTTCCTTGGCCTAATGGCCCGCAATTGTTAACCTGCTCCTTTTGTTCTTGTACCAGACACGGCACATTTGCAATGCCAGTGATGTTAGAATTAAAAACAGACCGATGTAAAAACTGGCAGACAGTACCTTATTTTCTTTATAAATAACAATAGCCAGAAAAATGGTGTAAAGCGGTTCGAGGTTAAAGGTTAGGCTTACCGTAAACGAAGAAATATGCTTAAGAGCATTGATGATTAACAGATACATAACCACCGTACACAGGATTGCTAAAACCAAAAGCCATCCAAAATCGTGTAGCGAAGGCAATAACGAGGTAGTTGGTGTAAAGTATAAGAATACAGGCATAATGAGTGTTAAAGCCAAAACGCCGCCCAACATTTGGTATAGTATAATGGTTTCTCCGCGGTAATTGCCAGCCAGCCGTTCGTTATAAACGGTATACAGCGCCGAAAATATCGACGATATTATGCCCAATATAATGCCAGTTCTAAAGCTGATATCCATCCCGAATATTAAAGCAATGCCGCAAAGGGTAAGGCCGCTTAACAGGAGTTCTTGTATAGAAAGTTTCTTTTTATTGATGGCAGGTTCGAACAGGGCATTGAAAAAACTGGTGAGTGCAAAACATACCACGCCAACCGATATATTTGAATATTTAATACTGCCGTAAAAGAATAACCAATGGAAACCCAGGATAGCTCCCGCAGCTCCCATCTTAATTTTTTCAGATAAACTTGTTTTTTGAAACTTGCCGCTTAGCGTTAAAACAACCAGAATAAAAACTGCTGATATAAATGTTCTGTACCAGCTAATTAAACCCTCGTTTAATGTTATTAAGCGGCCAAATATGCCTGTAAAACCAGCAAGTACCAATGCCAGGTGAAGTTGTATATATGCTTTTTTCATTTTGTTAAGAAAAGTAGTCTACCTTGCGCAACAGGTAGAGGTTAATAATGGGTTAAAGCCAGTAACAGGCTTATTGTTGTTGATGGATTTTAACCATAGCTTATTCAGCCCGATATTATTCCATATTCGGTAAATAGATTGAAAATAGATTTATTGCAGAGATCGATGCCTGTGCCTAAGCACATTGCAGCAGACGGCAATAAGTTTTAACTAAGGCGCTGGAGGCGAAATTACTTTTCTATTCATGATGGTTAGCATTTAATGACCATGTTTTGATGGCTTGCTAAACACGAAAGTAAGCAATTCAGGTTGGCTATCAAAATGAAAAAAAGAAATAGTGGGGTCAGGAGATGGGCTTAACAAGAGCTCTAAATTGAAAAATGATAGCCTGTCGAAACGTTTTAAAATTGTTTGATAGCGAGCTTCGACAGGCTCAGTATAGTGACTTGTTTTAAACCCTTAATGAACCGCGGAAACCACGTGCTGCATAGTAAGATTCGGCACCGTTATGGTACACAAAAACAGTATTGTAACGGCAATCACAGAATAAGGCTCCACCTAATTTTCTGATGTCGGTAGGTGTTTGCACCCAGCTTGAAGTTTTAGTATCAAATTTACCCAATTGCTGTAAAGACCGGTATTCGGTTTCGGTTAAAAGCGTAATCCCCATGTCTTTTGCCATGTTTACCGCACTGTTGGCTGGTTTATGTTCTTTACGCGCTTCGAGGGCTTCGTGGTCATAACAAATACTGCGGCGGCCTTTCGGGCTTTCGGCTGCACAATCGTAAAAAATGTATTCACCTGTTTTTTCATCATAGCCAAATACATCGGGTTCGCCTCCAGTGTTTTCCATATCATCGAGTATCCACAATTTTGCTTCATTGGCTTTGAGTTTCGTTTTTACTTCATTCCATTTAATGCCTGTATGGCGATTCATGTTTTTCTCAAAACGGGTTTGTAAAATGTTCAATAATTCTTCACGCTGTTCGGGTAATAGTGTTTTGTTTTTCATGTTGGCAGTAATTGTTAAATGTTTAGTCGTCCAGGCCTTTTCCATTCATAATTTGGGGCATGTATTTTTCTACACGTGCTTCGCGGGTTTTGGCTTGTTTAGCTTGCGAAAAGTAGAAAAGATAGCCCCGCTGGCGGCCAGGAGTTAATGCTTCGAAAGCAGCTTTTAAGTCAGGTATACTGTCTAATTTGTGCTGAAATTCGGCAGGTATAGCAAAATCCCCGGTTTTTTTAAATTCTACCTTAAGACCGGCTTTTTCAACTTCGATAGCCTCGTAAATGTAGTTTTTTAATGTAGCCCGCATTTCTGCTATTTCGAGTGCCTTGGTAAAGCGGATTTGTCGTGCCGATTGTACATTTTCTGTTTGCTGAACTAAAATGCCATTCGGATCGCTTAATAAGGCCCCTTTAAAAAACAGAAAGGCACAATATTCTTTAAAATCATGTATTAAAACGATGTTGTTTTGCTGGTAGGTGTAGCACGGGCATCCCCATTTCAATTCCTCAGTAAGGCCACAATCTAACGCAATTGTTCTCAGCTGTTCTGTCGCTGTTTGCCAGTTTTTGGCATTGTTAAAATAAAAATCAACTTTAGGGTTCATGTTATTTTATTCAGTTAGATTGTTGTTAAAGAAAATGCACTTCTCAGTTAAAATAGCTGACTTATGGATTAAAATTAGCAAAAATAATTTTTCTATCCGCAGGCCTGAAATACCACGATAGTGCGGTGAGCATCAGAAGCAATACCGGACCAAAAAGGTCTTTTGTTGCATCGCCCATAGCCAGGTGAGAAAACACAGCGCCCGACATAGCAAAGAAAAAGCCTGCATAAGTCCATTCTTTTAGTAGAGGGAATTTAGGGATCAGCACAGCAATTACGCCTAAAATTTTCCAGATGCCCAATAGGGTGAGGAAGTATACCGGATAGCCGAGGTGTGCCATCATAACGGTTTCTTCCTTCATTTTCAATAACTGCACTATTCCGGTTGCGGTCATTCCCAGTGCCAGCCAAACGGTGGCAATCCAATAAATAATTTTGTTTCTCTTTGTCATGATCGGTTATTTTAGTTGATTAACGATTTGTTGTAAACGGTTGTGTGCCATGTTAATGCCCTGTGCAAAAGGCATGGCCAGGATCTGATCGCGCACCTCAACCGAACGGTATACCACATGCATGGTTAGCTTGCTGGTAGCATCGGTAAGTTTTTCAAATTGTAAGTACTCCAGTTGCACGCCAAAAGGTGTATTTTCCATTTCAAAAGTCCGCGTAATTTGCTGCTCTGGTGTAAATTCATGAATTACCCCGTTAAAGCCATGTTTATTACCCCGTGAGTCGGTAGTTTCGAACTGATAACTGCCATGTTTATGGCTTTCGAGTTTTAATACTTTGGTTCCCATCCATTGTTCTACAATTTCTGGCTCTACATAAGCTTTAAAAAGGAGTTCAACCGGAAGCTCAAATTCTCTGGTAATGAGTATTTCCTGTTTGCCATTTTGGGCATCGATCTTTGTTTTCTGTTCCATGTTAGTCTTTCTTTTTGACTTGATAAGCTTTCATTACTGATTCGAGTTTGTTAAAGCGATCATCCCATATCTGGCGGAAAGGCTCAATAAAATCGGCTACTTCTTTCATTTTTTTTGCATTAATGTAATAGAAAACTTCCCGGCCATTTTGCTTTTGCTCCAGTAGTTCGCATTCGGTAAGGATTTGCAGGTGTTTAGAAACGGTGGGCCGGGCAGTATCGAAATTTGCAGCAATGGCTCCGGCGGTCATTGCCTGCGAGGCCACCAGCAAAAGGATTGCCCTGCGGGTAGGTTCTGCTATGGCCTGGAAAACATCTCTTCTTAAATTCATTATGTAGCTATTTGACTACAAATATATATGTAGCTATTTAACTACGCAAATTTTTATTCATTTATTTTTAATAATGTGCCTTCGCTTTCGTTAAAACAGGTACTTATGGGGTGTAATAAAAGAAAAAAGCCCAATAACCGTAAGGCTATTGAGCTTTATAATTGGATTTTAAACAATACTTAAAGTTGTTTTTCTAAAAGCTGCTTAATCTCTTTATTGTCTAAAAAGCCTAAATGTGGGTTAACCACCTTGCCTTCTTTGCTTACCAGCACCTGGTGTGGAATGCCGGTAATTTTAAATTTGTCGGCAAGGTATCGCCAGGCATCATTGTCAAGTCTGTAATGCTGGCCTTTAATGTTGGGTGTCATATTCTGATAAGTAGCAAGTGGCGAGGTTTCGTTTGTGATGTAAACAAAGGCCACATTACTATCTTTCATCTCTTCTTTTAAAGGTTTTATCTCTTTTATTCCATTCAGGCAGGGGCCGCACCAGGTTGCCCAAAAATCAACCAGGATAACCTTGCCAGCATATTTGCCCATAATATTATCAAATATTTTATCGGCTTCAACTTTTGGTGTTTCATTTACAAAATATCCACCAGCAGTTTTATTGATTTCAATCTGCTTTAAGATTTCATTGTTTTTTAGTTCGATATATTCTTTTAAGAAAGGATTGCTAATCTGTTGTTTGGCTAAGGCAAGGTGTTTTGTATCAAGTGGAGTTAGCTGAGATACAACGGGTTCTGTAATATCCTGCGATCGCATTAAATCAATCAAAATGCCCTGCTTAATACCGGTTGCCGAATCTAAAGTTGTGTAGTAGCGGTTCTTAAAAGCATTGCTTACAAAGTCATTGATAAAGCTTTTATGATCTGCATTCCATTTTTTTATTATCGGTGCGCTTGCACTATCTGTACTAAGACTTAAACCATTTTCGCTGATTAATTTTTCGAAAGCAATATCGTTTTTGCTCAGTTGCCCGCCACTCAATTTTAGTGCAGCTGTAATGTCTTTGTAATTGTATGTGTAGCTGTCCATTCTGAAGCCGGGTATAAATTTAATCCGGTTGATAAATGTACTGTAACTGTTAGAAATCACATTCAGCTCATTGTTAAAATCGCTGTTGTTAATGAAGTTGTAATAATCGGCCGGGTAGGCTTCTACTTTAACTGTTGCTATATCTGGTAGTTTAAATGCACTTCTGTAAGCATATTCATAATTCCAGTGGTATTCCATTATGCGGTTTGCATATTCCAAAAGAATGTCCTTTTTCTTTACCTGATAAGCTTTGGCCGAAACTTTACCCAGTTGATTAAGTGAATCTAATTTAGTCTGTTCAATGGCTTGCAGACCAAGTAGGTAGGTTTTATAATCGTTAGGTTTCATATTCACCAGTTTTTCTTGTGTACGCTGGTAGTTATACTGGTCGATACTGTTTAATTGCCTAAGGTTTTCGTTCAATTGTGCGGCACTGCCAGTATATTTTATGGGGCCATTTCCCAATACCACAAAGAGTGTTTTACCAGGCTCCAGATAGATGTCATTTTCATCCGCTACATCAGAACGCAAAAATACCCTTTGCAAGTGGTACACTGGTATTTTGTGGTAGAAGTAGCCATTAGGCTCAATATTAACCAGGGCATTTTCCTGCTCGCCGGTAATAATGTTATCGATGGCCAGCATCAGGGTTTTGGTATTCAGTTTAGCTGAATAGTTTTTAATGTATCCGCTAAAAACAGCACTGTCGTTTTTTAATAGCGGAAGCTGATAAATTTCCTGGCTTAAAATCTGTGCACAGCTTTCTTTATTACTGCTTAAGCGTGTCGAAAGTTTGCCTATGGTTAGGTTAAGCTCATTGTCGGCCAGTTTTTCTACAGTAATTTGTTTGGTAGCCTTGTTGTTGCTTAGGGTAAGGCTGTAGTGGTCGCCCTTTTGGGTAATTGCCTGGTAAGCCCAAACCTGCTGATCGAGTATCACGGCCTTATTGTAAAAAGCGATGGCTAAATCGCTGTTTTTTGGGTTGTACCATTCGGTGTACAAAGAAGGAGGTAGGGGTGTTTGCTTTTTTATGAGTTCAATGTCGTAAATTTTCCAGCCATCGCTGCTGTCTTCGCCGTAATCAATCATGCTGGTTGTGGTAGCTATTTTTGGGAAAATAAGTTCGTAGCTTGTTTTTCCGCTGGCAGGCATGATATACTGTTTGTTAAAAGGAATACCTTTTGTGGTTTTGATAAACAATTTTTCCTTTGCACCATTTACCTGTATATAGGTGTTTTTGGGAATGCGGATCCAATTTCCGGCAGGAGCAGTGGTTTCGAAGTTTAAAACGGTTGCGGTATCACTCAGGCTAATTTTAACAATTTTTAAGTTCGGGTTTTTTCCATCAAAGCCAACCAAGGGATCGGTAATCGTTTTTTGGGCTAAACTGGTTAAGCTAACTGGTGCTAGCAGGCAAGTTAAGGCCAGGCCTTTAAGCAGTTTGTTTAAGGGGGTGGGTGAGGAGTTCATGGGTTGTTAATTTGATTAGATAGCTAAATTAAATAATTAAGCTATCCCTAAGCCTTAAATAATGTTAATTTTTTTTGCAGGTACATGAAGGTGTAGATGAAGCGTAATAGGGATGCCCGGCGCTAAATAATTGTTTGAATTTTATAATCAATTATTTGAATTGCGTAATTTTAAGAAACAACTCTGCCTTAAATTTGTAGGAGTATAATACTTTAAAATTTAAACTTATGATAGCAACAAAAGGATATGCGGCGCAAAGCCCAACAACAGATCTTGCACCATGGAACTTCGAGCGTAGAGAAGTTGGGCCACATGATGTGCAGTTTGAAATACTTTTTTGTGGTGTTTGCCACTCCGATTTGCACCAGATTAAAAACGATTGGTTTCCAGGTATCTTTCCAATGGTTCCGGGGCATGAGATTGTTGGTCGTGTGGTTAAGGTTGGCGATCATGTAAAGAACTTTAAGGTTGGCGATTTAGCTGGAACAGGTTGTATGGTAGACGCCTGTATGGTTTGCGAAAACTGTAAGCAGGATTTAGAGCAATATTGCCTTGAAGGAAATACGCAAACCTATAATGGTTTAGAACGCGATGGCAAAACACCTACCTACGGTGGATATTCGGATAGCATTGTGGTTAGGGAAGAGTTCGTGCTTAAAATTGCCGATAACTTAAATCTGGCTGCGGTTGCCCCATTATTGTGTGCCGGTATTACAACTTATTCTCCTCTACGTCATTGGAAGGTGGGTAAAGGCCATAAATTAGCGGTTTTAGGCTTGGGCGGATTGGGCCACATGGCTGTTAAATTTGGTGTAGCGTTTGGTGCAGAGGTAACGGTGTTAAGTACTTCTCCTAAAAAAGAAGCAGATGCTAAAAAACTGGGTGCTCATCATTTTGTGGTGACTACCGATCCTGAACAGATAAAAGCTGCTACAGGTACATTCGATTTTATTCTGGATACCGTTTCGGCCGAGCACGATTTTAACATGTATCTTTCTTTACTAAGAACAAACGGAATACATATTTGTGTAGGCGTACCACCAAAACCGGCAGAAATTGCTGCGTTTAGTTTATTGGGTGGCAGAAAAAGCCTGGCTGGTTCTGGTATCGGTGGCATTAAAGAAACCCAGGAAATGCTTGATTTCTGTGCCGCCAATAATATTGTTTCGGATATTGAAATGATTGATATCAAAGATATTCATAATGCATACGAACGCATGGAAAAAGGCGATGTACGTTATCGCTTTGTGATTGATATGGCTACTTTGTAATCTGCCTGATTATTCAACAGGAAAAAACCGGAGCAATGATTGTTCCGGTTTTTTTGTTTAACCAGTCAACTGCAATAGATCTCGGGCTTCGTTGCGTGCTGCTTAAAGTCGTCATCAGGGAAGTTCAATTAACCAGCTAACCAACTAAAGAGACCAGCTAATGAACCAATGACCAATGAACAATTCAACCTATAATGCATACGCCGTCTCCGCCTTCGATTGCGAAAGCACTAAAAAACTCTGAATATTACCCACATAAGCCAGGGTGCCAATATTATCCCTTAAAAAATTATTATAAGAAACCATATCCGGCATGGCTACCTTTAGCATAAAATCGAAATGCCCGGTTAGGTGGTAACATTCCATTACTTCAGGGTATTTATCCATTTCGGCTTTAAAAGCTCTGATCACATCTTCTGAATGGAGGTTAAGTTGAATGTGTGGAAAGGCGATGAAATGAGATCTCAGCTTGTCAATATCAACTAGGGCTACTGTCGATTTGATGTAGCCATTCGTTCTGAGCTTTTTAATGCGCTCAACTATGTGCGTCATGCTTTTTCTAAGCTTTCCCGAAACTTCCTTGTAGGTTAATAATCCATCGCGTTGTAAAAGGTTTAGGATTTCAATGTCGGTCTGATCAACTTTTGGCGGCTGCATGTAAATACTTAGTGTATAATTGTATATTTTTTGTTCGCTTTTGTAAAGACTAAAAATAGTTAAATTAATTATATTTAAGTTAATTTATTGTCAATACTGATTAAGTTACTTAGTGTATTTAATACATTAATAGTGAAATTTTGTGGATGCCAATAAGAATTATATTCTGTTGGCTTGTTTTCTTAGCCAAATAAACCAAATTTTTGGGATGTTAAGGGGGTTGAAAAAAATAATTTTTATCAAAAAAATAGCTTGTTACTGTATAATTTGCTTAACTGCTGATCTTTATGTCGTAAATTATTAAACCAAATATTGTATTTCTCATGCTTAAAAAACACAACTTCGGCGCAGGTCCTTGCATATTGCCATCGACTGTAATGGAACAAGCTGCCCAGGCCGTTATCAACTGGAATGGGATGGGTTTGTCTATTTTGGAGGTTTCTCACCGATCGCCTGAATTTGAGGAAGTGGTACTTAAAACACAGTTGCTGGTCCGCGAGTTATTGTCTGTTCCCGATCACTATTCAGTACTTTTTTTACAGGGCGGAGCAAGTACACAATTTGCCATGATTCCAATGAACTTTTTAAGTACAGGAAAAAAAGCAGCTTATCTCGATACCGGTTATTTTGCAATAAAAGCCATTAAAGAGGCTAGGTTATTTGGTGAAGTAGATGTTGTAGCATCTTCGAAAGATAAAGACTATGCCTATATTCCAGATCATCATGATGTGGATGCCGAATCTGCCTATATGCATTATACCTCAAATAATACGATTGAAGGAACAGAGATATTTAATTTTTCAGCCAGTGGTGTTCCATTGGTATGCGATATGTCCTCAGATATTTTTTCGAGAAAAATTAATGTAAGTGATTTTGACCTGATTTATGCAGGTGCGCAAAAGAATATGGGACCAGCAGGCATGACCCTGGTTATTGCTAAAAATGAATTTCTAGATCGTGCAAAGAAGGAAATTCCATCTATGATGGACTACCGTATATTTCGCGATAACATGAGCATGTACAATACACCGCCAGTATTTTCTATTTATGTTGCCATGCTTAATCTTTTATGGCTTAGAGATCAGGGTGGGGTAAGTGGAATCGAGCGTTGTAATATCGAGAAGGCAAAACTGTTATATGCCGAAATAGACCGGAATCCACTTTTTTATGGTACTGCGCAGGTTGCACACCGCTCTCGGATGAATGTTACTTTTCAGGCAATTGATAAAGAAGTAGAGCAGGCATTTTCAAAATTTGTAGCCGAAAAAGGCATCGTGGGGATTAAAGGTTACCGTACCGTTGGCGGCTTCCGTGCATCACTTTACAATGCACTTCCCTTATCAAGCGTAGCAGTATTGGTAGAGGCCATGGTTAGTTTCGAAAAAATATACAGTGATAAAACAGTTCTTGAACTCGAATAAATCTATAAAAAGATGATAAAAATTTCTCCTCTAAAGGCATTAAGGCCAGGGAAAGGCATTTTTGATCTGATGATCTCTGACCAGGTAAATGGTAAGGGACATAAAAATGAACAGCTTTCTTTTGAAGATATCATTAATTTGTTTGGATGTGCTTTGGACGATCAACCAGCCATTTATATTTACGAAGTTCGTGGTGATGCAGGCGTAATGCGTGGTGTTTGGGCCACTATCGATCTTTCTGAAACGGCAGCTGAAGCCATTAAGAGACATGAAGAAACTGTATCGTCGAAAGTAGAATTGCTTAAAGCCGATAGGAGGAGTAAGACCACAGAAAAATCGCCTATATTATTGGTGCATAAGAAAGATAAAGCTTTAGATGCATTGATTGATTATGTGGTGCGCACGCGCAAACCGCTGGCTACCGAGTGGTCGCAAATGGGACATTTTCTATATCAGGTACTCGAAGAAGAGGTGATTGAAAAATTTGTGCACCAGTTTAAAGCAAT
The DNA here is from genome assembly GCF_003852395.1 of Pedobacter sp. KBW01. Classification (NCBI taxonomy): domain Bacteria; kingdom Pseudomonadati; phylum Bacteroidota; class Sphingobacteriia; order Sphingobacteriales; family Sphingobacteriaceae; genus Pedobacter; species Pedobacter sp. KBW01. The sequence continues at coordinate 61,300 of NZ_QAJQ01000040.1, read as the reverse complement.
TGAAGCCGTTTACCTGGCCGATGGGCATCACCGCCTGGAAGCCGCCTGCTCCCTTCAAAAAAATATCCCTCAGCAAATCAGCTCGCTCTTTGTTTCTGCCGATGTAATTTCGATAGCCCCTTTTCACAGGATTGTTTCTGCTACCGATATTTCATGGCCAATACTGATGGAAAAGCTTGGCCAATATTATTACATTTCAAAAATCCCCAATAATAAACCTTACAAACCCGATCAGAAAAACAGGCTGGGACTTTGTTTTCAGGGAGAGTGGTATCAACTCGATTTAAATAAAGCTTGGGGATCGCTATCTGTTAAGCCCGATACGGTGATTTTGCAGGAGATGATTCTTTCGGAAGTGCTGGGGATACATCAACCTAAAGAAGATGAAAGGCTAACCTGTTTTCCCGATTGCAAATGGCCTCAGTTTCTCAGCCAATTGAGCAATGATACCCGGGCTATTGGTTTTTCTCTTTTTGCCATGACCGCCGATGCTTTTATTGCAGCCGCAGAAAAGGCTGAGTTTTTGCCACCCAAATCTACCTGGATCGCTCCTAAAGTTCCGCAAGGCTTTATGGCAAGCAGCCCCGTAGCCATTACGGCAAAAGGAGAACAGTTACGGATGAATTAATAAAATAAATGCAATGTTCGATCTCGATTTAGAAAGCATAGGACAAGTAACCGCCACGGTGTTAATTGTTGGCTTTTTTGTAGTCGCCTGGTATAAAAGGCGGTATTAAGGCAGGCTATGCCTTTAATAAAAGCTGTTGGAGCACCTTAATTCTTTGAAAGATAATAAGCCAGAATTTTTCCCTCAAATTACGCAGATTGAAACGGAGAGTTACAAGTAGATTAAAGAGAGCTGATTCTTCAGCGCATTAATAAATTGTGCTATTGATAAAATCTGCGGGAGATGATAAGTTGAAGTTTTTCCCTCAAATTACCCAGATGAAAACGCAGAGTCGCAAGTAGATTAAAGGGAGCTCATTCTTTCAGCGTATTAATAAATTGTGCTATTAATAAAATCTGCGGTATCATCTTAAATCTGCGGGAGATGATAAGTTGAAATTTTTCCCGCAAATTACGCAGATTGAAACATAGAGTTGCAAGTAGATTAAAGAGAGCTGATTCTTCGGCGTATTTAATAAATTGTGCCTATTAATAAAATCTGCGGTATCACCTTAAATCTGCGGGAGATGATAAGTTGAAGTTTTTCCCGCAAATTACACAGATTGAAACGCAGAGTCGCAAGTAGATTAAAGGGAGCTCATTATTCAGCGTATTAATAAATTGTGCCTATTAATAAAATCTGCGGTATCACCTTAAATCTGCGGGAGATGATAGATTGAAATTTTCCCTGTAAATTACGCAGATTCATAATCCCATTTATATTGATTAATCAAGATCTGCTTTATTTAAATCCTGGCTAAAAATGTATCAATGCCGTTGAAATTCGGAGGCAGATGAATTGATTCCCAGTAAAATTTATACTTTTGGTTTTCTAATCATACTCTTTTTATGAAATTACTTTTTAGATTTTGCGTAGCGGGCTTATTAACTGCATCATCAATTGCTGCCAGTGCACAAACTGTTACACTCGATTACTTTTTTAACCGCGAAACCCGTAAAGACAAGCAAGGCAAAGAAATCCGTTTTCATTACCTGTGGAGTGAGCGCGCAAGCAGTGGTTTTTCTATTTTGGGCAATACTTTTAAGAAAGAGGGCTTTAAATTAGATTCGCTCGAAACAGCACCTACAGCAGCAAATTTAAAAGGAAGTGATGTTTATTTAATTGTCGATCCCGACAGACCAAAAGAAAACCCCAAGCCAAATTATATAGAAGCCGAGCATATCAAAGCCATTTCTGCCTGGGTAAAACAGGGCGGGGCATTGGTGATGTTTGCTAACGATAGCGCCAATGTAGAGCTGCCACACTTTAATAAGCTGGCTGGTGTATTTGGAATACATTTTAGCAATGAAATGCAAAACCACGTAATTGATGATGCCCATTTTGAAGATGGTGCTATTGTAACCAAAAACAACCCGGTATTTAAAACTGCTTCAAAAATTTTCATGAAAGATGTGTGCGCCATCGAAACCAAAGGTGCAGCAAAACCTGTATTGAAAAATGGTGCAGGTGCAACTGTTATTGCGACTACAAAATATGGTAAAGGCAATGTAGTTGCCATCGCCGATCCATGGTTATACGATGAATACGTAAATGGCCGTTTGCCTAAAGAGATGGGCTTCGAAAACGATAAAGCGGCTGTTGATCTGGTTAAATGGTTAAAAACCCTGGCCAAAAAATAATTAAAGTTTATCCAGTTTAAAATAACCTAAATGAATTTCATCTTCTGGTAAGCCGGTTGATTCGGTAATTTCTATCTGGTATTTTTTCCTGGCCTCCTTACTTAATATATCTTCTATTTTATAGATATCATCAACGTCAATTCCATATTTTTCATCAATATGTGAATTGGCGCCTTTGATTGATTTTGTTTTAAAAAATAAGGTCTTCTTAGCCTCCTGTATGGCTTGTGCCCGCTCATCGTGTACTGATAGTACAATGTAATGCTGTTCGTAAAGCAAGCCTGATTGATATCCGCCAAGGTTGATGAAAAAGAGTTTCTTTACCCCGGTGGGCGTATCGTTACTTCGTGGCACTACTTTAATCCGGTATCCCTCCACATAACTTACTTCGCGCCAGCCATCCAGGTGGATACTGTTGCCCGCTTCGGGCCAGAAAGCTTTTATTTCCGTTATTAATTCCTTTAAACTGTGTGCTATCCCAAAAAAATAGTCGTGCTGCTCTACATTTCTTTTAGGCGCTTTCGATCCCAGTAAAATCATAAACAATTTGGGTGGTGTTAGTCCTTTTTCCTCCATTTTGTTGCCAAACGTATTGATGTCCGATAAGACTAACAAGATTTGTTACGATTGGTTTCTGAAAAGAAAATAAGGCTGGCAATTTTCCCTGAGCTAAAACAATTTTAGTTTTTAAAGATTATAAGGTTTACAAATCACATTAATTAATGGGTAAGGGAAAATTAAATAAGCGAATCGCCATCATTGGTGGCGGACCAAGTGCGCTTTTTATGTATAAAAGACTTGTCGAATCGAAAAGGAAAGACCTGCAAATCGATATTTTTGAACGAAAAGACTATCTGGGAGCCGGTATGCCATACAGTACCGAAGGAGCAAACAACGAGCACATTACCAATGTATCTGATAACGAAATCCCGGTAATTTTTAATTCCATTGCAGAATGGGTCAAAACGGCACCTAAACCGTTGCTGAAAAAATTTGATATCGATCCCCAGAAATTTAATGAGTATAAAGTGCTGCCAAGGTTATTTTTTGGTGAATATCTGATTGCACAATTTGAGCTATTAAGAAGTTTTGCTACCAAGAAAGGAATCATAACAAAGGTTCATCTCAACACTGTGGTTGAAGATGTGATCGACCATCCGCGTAAAAAGGAGGTAGTTGTAAAGCTGCAGGAAGGTGGTTGGTTTGAGTTCGATAGTTTAATTATTTGTACCGGTCACAACTGGCCCAAAAAGTACGAAGTTAAAATCGAGGGTTATTTCGATTCTCCTTATCCGCCTCAAAAAATGTTGTTAAAACTTAATCATCCTGTTGGCTTAATGGGTTCATCGTTAACCGCTATCGATGCGGTAAGAACACTGGCTAAGGCAAATGGTAAATTTATAAACGCTAAAGATGGCAAGCTCAGTTACGAACTTAACAAGGATAGTGAAGGTTTCAAGCTCATTATGCATTCCAGGAATGGGTTATTACCTGCCATCCGGTTTCATTTAGAAGACCCACATTTAGGTAAGGGCGAAACCTTACTCAAAACAGAAATTCAGGAACATATTAAAGCAAATGATGGCTTTGTGAGCCTCGATTTTTTATTTGAGCAGAATTTTAAAGCCAGGTTTATTAAAGAAGATCCCGGTTTCTACAAAAAAATAAAAGATTTAACGCTTGAAGAGTTTGTAGCAAACATGATGGCTTCCAGGGAGAAGAAAGAGCCTTTTGAGCTTTTTAAACAAGAGTATATAGAAGCCGAAAAATCCATCCGTAAAAAGAAATCGGTTTATTGGAAAGAAGCACTTGCTATTTTAAGCTTTACCATGAACTATCCTGCCAAATATTTATCGGCGGAAGATATGGAACGACTGCAAAAAGTATTAATGCCCTTAATATCCATTGTAATTGCATTTGTGCCACAAAGTTCATGTAGAATCTTATTTGCTTTGCATGATGCCGGCATTTTAGAAATTATTGAAGTTGGTGATGATAGTGAGGTTAAACCCATTAAAAAAGGTGGAGCCAATTATCATTATTACAACAGCCAGAATAAAAAGGTTGTGAGGCATTTTGAGACTTTTGTTGATTGCGTTGGGCAGCCCCATCTCTCTATTAAAGATTTTCCATTTAAAAGCCTGGTTAAAAAAGGTAAAATCAGTCAGGCCAGGCTTGCTTTTAAGTCAGCCGAGGTTGGCCAGGAAACAAAACAGGGAGGTAATAAACAAGTTAGAATTGTAGAAGGGAAGTACTTTTTAAATGTGCCTGGTAGCACCATCAACGATTATTTTCAGGTGGTAGATAAAAAAGGAAATAGCAATGACAGGGTTTATTTAATGGCAGTGCCGTATATGGGAGGCTATAATCCGGACTATTCAGGTCTTGATTTTTGTGAGGCAGCGTCAACAATTGTCACCCAGCAAATTTTAGTTTGAAATACTTGATGATTTTGTCTTTAAATGTAGCGCTAAGTATACTTAATTTTAGGTATTATGTTTATTCTTTTTTAATCTCTTTATTTGTGTAATGTGTTGTTTATGAGTGTTTTGACTTTTGTTTTGTTTTGTTTGTGCTCTTAAAAACAAACGTTTGCGCTTAAATTGTGTGTAAATTGTTTTTCTTGACTTTTCAGTCTGGTTTACACTAGTGTCAAAAACCTAAAGATTAGCGTATTATCCTCATAGTTTTAATTTTTGGTCACTCAATTATATTGTCATCTTGACGTTTATTGTATTTTGCCGTTTGTTAAAGGAATATCTCTATAAAAATCGACAAAAACTGTCGGGTATTTTAAAGGTTGAAAGCTTTTATGTTGCTTTAGTTTGTTTTAAAGGCATTTTTTAGGCAAACGTTTGCGTTAAGAAAAATTAAAATTGAACTTTCTTAATCTATATCTTGCATTAACAAAATTAAAACGAGCCAAATATTTTTTTAGTACAATAGCTTTAAAATGCTTTCTGCCAACCAACAGGAAACACAATTAGTAAGGCAATGATAAACCCTTAACCGGGAAATAACAGCAAACAAACAATAACTAATGGTTCTTGCCACAATATTTTTGTAGCAAGGATTAATAACTAATCCTAATTAAACTCTATGGTCAAAAACTTTACACTTTGTCTCCAGGTATTCTTTTAAGAAAATAACAAACAACCAAATGGTTCTTGATGCAATTCTTTTTGCAGCAAGAATTATAACTAATCATTCTAATTCCCATACTATGTTCAAAAAATTTACGCTTTGTCCACTGGCATTCTTATGCCCAAAATTTTCTGCCAGTAACAGTCTGTTACCGGTCTTTTAGCAATTGCATTTTCATTTAACACTAAAAATTTAATAAAAACTATTCAAATGGTTAAAATTTACACAAGCATTTGTTTTGCCTTGTTTTTATCTGTTTTTGGATCTCAAACTTTACACGCCAATACGGTAGTGGTAAAGGGGGGTAATAGTGTGTATTTTGCTTTTCAGCAAGATACTACGAAAGCTAAGAAAGAGCCATCAACATTTTCTGTAAAAACAGATACAATAGGGCAAATGATTAAGGCGTTGCAGAAATTTAAGGCTGTACGCGATACGATTAACATCCGTTCGGCAACACCAGTTCCAAATTTGTCATTACAACAGATTATTAAAGGAAATTTGGCAGGAGTTTACGTACAGGAGCCAAATGGCGAGCCAGGAACTGAACAGAGCATTATTATACAAGGAGCTTCCGGGCAATTGTTTACAAAAAAGGATATTTATGCACTACAGCCGGCAGTTTATTTAAACGGTGTGCCGTTGGTAGCCGATAACCCTTTTGCTTTTGATGTACAGAAGTATGACTACAATAGGGTTGGTCCGGCAACTAATTTACTTTCTCAGATTAGTATTGATAATATTCAGTCTATTTCGGTGATTAAAGATCCATTTGAGCTGGCCAAACTTGGACCAAATGCAGCAAATGGCGCCATATATATTACCACAAAGAATGCAAGGGCAGCTGGTCTTCGTGATATTAGTGCAAACGCTTATTTTGGTTATGTAACTGCCCCCACTGTAAATACGATTAATGGTGTTTACGAAAATAATTTCAGAAAACCATTTTATCAAAAATATGCAACTACCGAGAATTATGCAGGTTATGCTTCTTATTTAAGAGATTCTACCAATACCGCATATTACGGGCCATCTAACTGGAATGATGTCTATTATAAAAATACGCCAACCTTTTCGGCTGATTTAGGTATTACAGGTGGTGGCGATCGGGCAAATTTCAGATTTTTTGGTTCAGGTACTCAAAATGCAGGTAATGCCGATGATACCCACATTAATAAGTATAACTTATTTTTTGGAATTAACATGGCGCCGTTTAAATGGCTTACTGTTTCGAGTAGCGTAAATGCGGCGCGTTTAGATCGTACCAGAAACCGAAGCCTGAGAGATCGCTTTGCCGAAACCAGATATATTCCTGATTTATCAAATCCCTTATCACCAAATGCCTCTATATATGGAAGCTTTTTAGGCGAAAATGAAAAAAATGTTGACAATAACCGCTCTAGTATATTAAATGGAAATTTAATAATAAGTGCTAAAATCAATAAAATAACCCTCGCTTCAAGTCTAATTTTTGATTACAATGAAGGGGTTAGAGATTATTTTACACCCTCTACCTTAATGGATGGAGTAAGCTACGTATCTAATTATTTTGGTTATAGTCAGCGTTTGTTACAAAGCAATACGGCTTCTTATAAATATGAAATTAATAAAGCAAATACAGTCGATTTTGAAATAGGCCAGAGCTTTCAGGGCGATACTTACAAATATAATTATGCCAGGGCTTATAATGGACCAAATGATTATGTAAAATTAAACCTGGTTGATGGTCGTGAAAAGATTAACGATGCCGATAACCCTGAATATCTAAATACCCTGGCTAAAGGCGGATTCTATGTTTTTAGATATATAGACAAAGAACGGAACAATTTAATGTCTTTCTATGGATCAGCCAAATACAGTTATAAAAACCTCCTAAATGTAAGTGCCCTTTTAAGAAGAGATGGTTCCTCAAACGGACAGCCAGATAGCAGGTGGGTAACTACACCAGCTTTTAGCGCCACCTTTAATTTAAAGGAACAGTTTTTAAAGGACAATACTTTTTTTGATAACCTGAACCTGAGTGCAGGTTGGGGAAGAAATTTGAGAATTTTCCTTGACGACAGATACGCGGCAGGCCCTCAGTACCGTTCAGAAAATGGGTGGTTTGAAGAGCCAACTATCCCTGGCTATGGAGGTAGATTGGGGATAAACAGACCATACGAGAGTGGCTTTATTGGTTATGGAATTAGCCTTCCTTTTTCTGATCGTACCAATATTACCCTTGATGCATCTTTCCTGAAAAACAGAATTAATGCAGCAATTAGCGCTTATAATCGTAATGATAATAATAACATTGTTGGCGTACCAGTACCTTTTGAAACAGGTTATAGTGTTAACTATCAATCGGGAATGGATATTAACAATAAAGGTTTAGAGCTCATGTTGAACGGAGTAATCATCAGTAAGCCGAAAGGGTTAAACTGGAATACTACCTTAAACATCAATTACAATCACAATGAACTTAAAGCATTGCCTAACGGTTTAAAGGAAGTAATTGTTGGAGATAATAAACTTGCTGTTGGTAAACCTGTTGGAAGTTTTTGGTTGTATAGCAACAATGGAATTTACAATACCAATGCCGATGTACCGGCAGGAAGAACCTTTAATGGTATTCCAATGAAAGCTGGCGATCCTAACTGGGCAGATTATAACGGCGATAACCGTGTTGATAGTAAAGATAAAGTTTTAACAGGTAACAGGTTGCCGAAATTTGTAGGTGGCTGGAACAATACGTTGGCTTATAAAAACTTTGATCTTAATTTCAACTTCATATTTGCATTAGGGCAAAAAGCAATTAATCAATATGAAGCTACCCGTTATGGATTTATTAATCGTGAAGCAAGTAACGATATCAATTCGGTTAAAGAAGTTTCTTCTTGGCAGATATTTGACAATGAAAAAGCATATCCAATTTACAATCCATGGAGCGATGTTGATGCTTATCGTGTAGATCAGGACCTATTCCTTGAAGATGCTTCATATGTAAAATTAAGATCGGTAACATTAGGTTACGATTTCGGTAAAACATCATTTTTTAAAAAATCGGGTAAAACAATAAGAAGGGCATATTTATATGCAACCGCGATGAACTTGTTTACCATAACCAGGTTTACAGGAGCAGATCCTGAACTTGTAAACTATACCGGATACTACGATGGAGCCAATTTAACCATTCCTAGAACTTTTGTATTAGGCTTTAAATTGGATTTATAAAATAATTATACAATTAATATGAATGATATAATCAATAAAGAAAATAGGTTTTACAAAACTGCAGCTGCAATTTTGGTATTACTAATTGGCTTTGGAAACTTTTCTTGTAAAAAGATTGACGATGTACAATCGACAAGATTATCTACCGAAGAAACCAACTGGAAAACCTTAGAAGATGCCAAAGCCAATCTGCTATCGGTATATGGTTTACTTCGTTCGGCTACTGTAGCTGATAACGGCCACTGGATCATGGGCGATTTAAGACAAGGTGATTTTACTATTACCAATCGTGCCGATTTAAAGGCAGTTGTGAATGGGCAGCTTAATGCTTCTTACCCGGTAATTAACAGATTAACCAACTGGAGAAGATTTTATGCAGCCATAAATGCGGCAAGCCTTTTTATAGAGCGGGCAAAAGAGATTAAAAGTTTAGATCCACGTTATACCCAAATAAATTTTGATGTAGATGTTGCACAGGCCAGAATGCTTAGGGCTTTTGCTTATTTTTATATGAGCAGAATTTGGGGCGATGTGCCTTTGCTTACCTCTTCTCACGATGGTGAATTTGTACAACTGGCCAGAACATCACAACAAAAAGTACTGGCATTTGCTACCAACGAATTGTTGGCTGCGGCTAAGGTTGTACCTTTTAGATATGGTGGTACCGATCCGATTATGCCAGGCTTATATTATGGCGCAAACTGGCCTTCATGGAATGGCATCGTTTTTACACGCTTATCAGCTTATATCATTTTAGCACACATTGCTGCATGGCAAGGTAACTATATCGATGTGGCCAACTATTCTAAATTTGTTTTGGACAATCAATCTACCCAATATTTTGTAGATGGCGCTAACCCGTTGGATTATATTGATATGAATGCGCTAACGGAAAATCAGAACAACTATAGCCCGTTTGCATACAAAAGAGCAAACCTTATGGTGGGTTTCCCTTTTGAAGCTGGTAATGGTTTATCAACTGCCAACGGCCACATTGAGCAATTAACGCTGGCTTATCCATTTATCCCGAAATCACAGCCAGAAATGTTTGTTTCTAAAGATACCATCATCAAGGCATTTTCAGTTCCATTTGATTTAAGGTTCAGCAGAGATCCAATAACAGGTTTATTGAGAACGAATTATTTCTATGGTTTTGAATCTGAACGTCCAATCTTTAATAAAATAAAGGTAATCTATCCATCCAACACTTCGGGTAATGTTACCTTATTCAGTTCATCTATGGTATTTAGCCGCATGGAAGAAATTACCTTATTAAGGGCTGAGGCACTAGCTGTTTTAGGGCAGAACGATCAGGCACTTAATGCGCTGAACAGGGCCTGTTTATTAAGAGGCTTTGGTTTTACCACCAGCACACCAGATTTAGTTGCTGCAATTTTTCAGGAGCGTAGAAGGGAGTTAATGGGCGAAGGCTGGAGATGGTACGATATTGTACGCTACAATAGAATTAAAAACCCGCAAACTGTTTTTGCAACCAAAGGTGGTAAGTCGATGACGTTTAAGGAGTTTGAGGCTGCCGGAGGTATTTATTGGCCAGTATCACAAGATGTAATTAATGCCAATTCATCAATTACCCAAAATCCATACTGGTAACCATTAACCTAATCAGATTTAGAATGAAAAATTTATTATATAAAAAGAGCACATTTTTTCTTTTGGGGCTTATTGGCTTATTCTTTACTGCCTGCAAGAAAGATGTTACGCCTTATCATGATTATGTAAATACACAGCAAACCTTCAATGGTTCTGCAATGGATTATTTAAAGGCCCAGCCTAAAGGCACCTTTGATTCCTTGTTGTTGGCTTTAGATCGCTATCCATTCCTGAAAGACTCCTTAACAAATCAAAAAGTAACACTTTTTGCCCCGGTAAACAAAAATTTTGAGGCAGCAGAGAAGTACCTAAACTTAGTGCGTAAAAACCAGGGCAAAGCACCCGTTTATTTGTCAAATGCAGATCCGCTTCAATTGGCCGTAATGTTATGCAAATACATCATCAGAGGCGATAGAACTACGGATGCATACATCAATAATGCAGATGGAATGTTACTTAAAAACATTGTAATCGACTATCAGATGCATGTTAAATATGTAAAATTAAGCTCGGCAGGTTATGTTGGCGGAGGCCCCGCATCACTTAATTTTAGCGATACCTATGGTTCTATCTTTTCCAATACCTGGGTAACAACAACAACCAACGCGGTTAACATTAAAACCAACAATGCAATTATCAATATCCTTACACCAATACACAATTTTGGTTTTGACGAATTCACATACAGATTGAACAATTAAAAAGTGATGATGAAAAATAAAATAAATCTATTGCGTATATGCTTAATTCTGGTAATGGGTAGCATAGCCTTATCGGCATGTAAAAAGAATTTACCTGATGAACGTTTATCAATAGCCAACGATTCTCAGTACACCCAATATTTATATCAACCGGTTTTAGGTAGAAATACTTTGTTTGCCAATAATTTTCAATATGGGAATTCCAGCCGTCCGTTGGATTTTAAAATTGTAAATATGCGCACCTTTAATGGGGAGCCGGCACCAGAGTTAACCAACAACTACCCTGTAACCGTTTGGAAAACTGCTTACGATGGGACAGAGAAATCGCTTGCAGCGATCGAAGCGAAACGTACTATAGAAAACCATCCGTTATTCGAAGTAAGACCACACTCTGGTGAGTTTATGATGTGGGCTGCAGCCAATTCGAATATGGTAAAGGCGCAGCCAGACTCGGGATACGTTTTTGATGTAGAAATGTCAAATTCAGGAGGTAGAAAGTACTATCAGAATTTCCGTTTGCGCCCTTTGCGTGAGCGTCCCTATGAGCCATCAAATTTAGATCCTATAACAGGACAAGGTACCTCAGTATCGGTTAATCCTACCAGTGTATTTATCACAGGCGAACGCGGACAGTTACTCAATACCAGAGATGATGTGCAGGTTCTGTTTAAAAAAGTAGGAAATGGTAACAGTCTCACTTTCAAATTCGCAGATACATTATCTAATCCAATTGATCCGAATAAGTTTGCCGCTACCGATTGGGCTAATTTGGTACATGGTTTTAACATGGTTAAAGATGCTGGTAAGGTAAAATACGAGGTGGCTTATCCAATACCTTGCAGTGCTTATCCAACTAAGTACACTACGCTGTCAGGAGATCAGGCCAGTGTTGTTTTCAGGTTTAACAGGCAGGCATTTGGTAATATCCAGCAAAAGTGTTTCCTGTCCTTCAACTTTAATATTTACCAAAAAGGAGATTGGGAAATCACTTTCTGGTTTAAGCGTGATAAACCAAAATTTGATAATGATTAATGGAACAGTATAAACTAAAACAAAACATATTTCCAATGAAGTATTTTTACACCATAGTTATTTTATTGATTTTTGGTTTCCAGAATTTAGCTATTGCCCAGCAACGCATTGTTGTAACAGGGACAGTTATTGATGGCTCATCAAAATCAAAAGAAACGATACCCGGAGTTAGTGTTACCAGCGGAGGCAGTTCGTTAGGTATTACCGATAATAACGGTAAATTTAGGGTAACGGTAGCTAACAACGGTTCTTTAACCTTTAGCTATGTAGGTTACGAACCTATCACAGTTAAAGTAAACAACCGTACCAATATTTCGGTTACCATGGGGGTCGATAATAAAACCTTAAAAGAGGTAACAGTTACAGCTGGTTATCAAACCAAAACAAAAACATTGATGACCGGCTCTGCTGTAACCATTTCCGGAAAAGATATCCAGGGACAACCAGCCAGTGATGTAATGTCGCTATTACAAGGTAAGGTGGCAGGTTTAAATATTCAAAACAATACAGGTTCTCCTGGTTTTAGAGGTAGCGTAACCATACGTGGTATATCTAATATCAATGTTTCGGGTTCTGGAAGTTCTTCTTTCTTAACACCTACGTCGCCATTATTTGTAATTGATGGTGTACCGGTAGATGATAATACCGATTACTCATATGGTTTTCAACAAGCAGGCCCTGGTGTTTCGCCAGCTTCTCAAATTCCACCAGAGGATGTTGAAGATATTACAGTATTAAAAGATGCTGCCGCTACAGCCCTATATGGCTCAAGGGGAGCATATGGTGTAATTTTAATTACCACTAAGCGCGGTAATTCAAAAGTTCCGGTAGTGCGTTATAATGGTTCAGCCTTTATGTCAACCGTTCCGCAATTGCGTTCAGTTATTGGTGGTAAAGGTGAGCGTTTGTTAAGAGTTGATCAGATTTTACGTTATGATACAGCTTATAATCATGCCATCGATTTAATAAACTCTACACCATTTTTATCTGATAGTTTAAATGCCTATTACAATAACTCAACAGATTGGCAGTCTTATTTTTATCGACCCACTTTTAACCAAAACCACAATTTAAATATTTCTGGTGGCGATACCAAGTTTAACTATAAAGTAGCCTTAGGAATTTACGATGAAAAAGGTATTCAACAGAATACAGGTTATTCTCGTTATAACCTGAACATGAATATGATTTATGCACCTAGTCGAAAGTTTAAACTCGAAGGGCAGTTAAATAACTCTATACAAAATCAGCAAACGGGAAGTGGGAACGGACTCCAGAACGCTGGGATTGCGAAAGGAGGAAGCTCGTCTTCCTTACTGCCAGCCCCCTCGCTCTACTCATCTGTTGATGCAGTACTGGGGGCACTAACTACCGATAACGATAATAAGGTATTAAACACTACTGCAACCCTAAATGGAGAGTACGAAATTGTACCGAATTTAAAATTGGGTTCTTATTTAAGCTATACCGGAAAATCGAGTACAAAAGATAATTTTTCACCGGCGGCATTAAATTCAAACCAGGCAGAGTACTATACCTATAATGATAGGGCTACTACTTTATACAACCGTAATCAACTTTCGTATGTATATTCATTAAAAGAGGCTGGCGAAGATGCACACAACTTTTCAGTTTTTGCCTTCTCTGAGCTAAGAGCTTCTTTCTTTAAATCGGATGCAATATTGAACGATCGCGTAGTAAACGATCAGTTAAGAGGGCCGTTAACCAATATGACCGATTATCTGACTTCAAAAGGGGGAACAATTGGTTATACCGATTTAAGAAGTATTGCTTTTGCCGGTGCTTTCTCTTATAACTATAAGCAGAAATATGTAATCGACCTTAACTATCGTGTGGATGGACTTTCTACCAATGGACCAAATGCCGGTTACAAGAAAAACCCTGCGATAGCAGTAAAATGGAACTTTGATAGAGAAGCATTTTTAAGCAATTTGAAATTTTTGGATTATGGTGATATTCGTTTAAGTTATGGTTCCAATATTACACCAAATGGTAATATTTATCAGGCATATGGTAAGTATTCTGGCGGCGGTCGCTATAACAATAGCAATACTGTAATATCAGATTTAGAGTTTCTGCCAAACTTAACTTTAGAGCCAACAAAAGCCACAACTTATAATGCAGGTTTTGATGTTGGTATCTTAAATGGAAAATTCAGTTTGTCAATGGATGCTTATTATAAACAAACAGACAACATTTTCAGAGAAAAAAAGCTATCTGTTGCTAATTCATTTGATAAAATTGGTTCTACAGAAATTAGTAATGTTAACTACGGATGGGAGTTTCAGGCAACAAGCCGCCCGTTAAACGCTACCAGTCCGTTCAAATTAGCTTTAAGTGCGAATTTGGCGATTAATAGAGAGATTTTGGCAGCATTGCCTGATGGATTAAGAGAACAAATTTATTACGATGCAGCTTTAGGTCAGGATACTTATTATCGTTTGGGTATCAATTCACTATCTAATTACCTGTACAATACGAAAGGTGTTTACAGTACCAATGCTCAGGTTCCGGTTGATCCGCTTACTGGTTTACCATACCGTGTAGGTGCCAATGGTAAATTAAATTATTTCAAAGCCGGAGATCCTATTTTTACTGATTTAGACGGTAACTATGTATTAAACGAATATGATAGGGTAATAGCAGGTAACTCGCAACCGCAAATTACAGGTGGTTTTACCTCGTTGTTTCAGTATAAGAACTGGAGTTTGGAGGTTAATACATCTTTTACACTTAAGCGCGATATCTTAAATAACAGTTTGGCAGCTCAGTTTGCCCGTTTCAACACTCCGCTGGGTAATGACAAAGGTGAAATAGGTGGTTTGGTTCCGCTTTCTGAATATAGCTATTGGGCAGCGCCGGGCGATATGGCCATGTATGGTAACCCATTAGATTTTGTTAGGGCAAAACTATTAGATCCATATAGATCTAATCAAACCCTGTTTCAGGAAGATGGATCGTATTTTAAATTAAACTCAGTAAAAGTGTACTA
Source organism: Pedobacter sp. KBW01 (assembly GCF_003852395.1). Lineage (NCBI taxonomy): Bacteria > Pseudomonadati > Bacteroidota > Sphingobacteriia > Sphingobacteriales > Sphingobacteriaceae > Pedobacter > Pedobacter sp. KBW01. The sequence continues at coordinate 46,279 of NZ_QAJQ01000040.1, read as the reverse complement.
CATGTTTAATCAAAAATTCACACAAAAATATGGTATGAACAGAGTAAGTGTTAACCTAACTGCTTCTAACTTAGGTTTTATAACCCGTTACTCAGGCCCAAATCCAGAAAATGTTACCTCTTTAGGAAGAGATGACTCTGGAGGTTACCCAATTTCAAAACAATTTGCATTAGGCTTAAATATTGAATTTTAAATCGGATATGATGAAAGCGAAAAATATAAAATATTTACTAATGGCTACTTTACTATTATTCGTAGCCCCAGGGTGTAAGAAGTTTCTTAATGTAGAACCTATTGATGCATTATCTGGAAACAATTTTTGGCAAACCAAAAAGGATGTAGAAGGTTTTACCAACGGTATTTATTCCAGGTTGAGAAATAAAATAGGCTCGAGTGTGATTATGCCAGCGCTCGACGTTCGTGCGAATTTCGTAACAACAGTTGGTACAATTGATAATAACGGAAACAATGTTTTCAATAACTTAATAGCCAATAACTTAAAGGCTGCTGTGAATGGCAGTACCACTTATGATGGCAGATTAAGGGGGATTATGGATTGGAAAGCCTGGTACGATATTATTGCTGCCAGCAATATCCTGTATTATGAGGTAGATAATGTTCCTGGTAACAACCTATCAGATAGCGAGAGAAAAAGGTATAAAGCCGAAGCAGTATTTACGCGTAATTTAAGTTACATGTTTATCTGCAAACTATTTGGCGATGCCATTTACTATACCGAAGCTTATAATAGTAAAGCGTTGCCACGAAGCCCTCAGGTTGAAGTAATGAAAAAATGTATTGCAGATATGAATGCTGCAAAGAACGATCTTCCCGAATCATATACAGATGCTTCTTTAGTTGGTATAAGACCAACTAAAGCAAGTGCAGTAGCTTTATTGATGCATTTAAATATGTGGGCAGCTGCCTGGGATACCGGAGATAAGACTGGTTATTATAAGGCAGTGTTGGCACTTGGAGAAGAGATGGCCACTTATAAAAATTATACGGTGTTGCCAGTTACTGTAGAAAATACCAAACGGATTTTTAAAGGGCGTTCGAGCGAAAACTTATTTAGTATTTTGCAGGATTACAATTATGGCGAGATATTCTCAAGCTTTTCCAATTATTCATATTTCTTTTCTCATTACCCTGTTCGTGGTGCTACAACTAAAACCACCAGTTTTATGGCATATGAAAAAGATTACATCAATAAACTGTTCCCTGCCGGTGTGCCCGATGCAAGGATAAGCACCTGGTTCGAAAATTACGATGCCGGAAATAACACCTTTCAGTTTAAAAAATTCATAAATGTATATTCAACCGGATCAGGGGCAAGTTTAACTGTAAATAGTGATGATAGCGCAATTATTTTCCGTTTGCCCGATGCGTTATTATTAGCGGCAGAGGCTGCGGCAGAACTTGGTGATGATGTTACTGCGAAGACTTACGCTAACCAGGTTAGAGTTGCTGCAGCAGCCCCCTTATTAATCTCAAACGGCGAGGAATTGAAAAATGATATTTACAAAGAACGGTGCCGCGAATTAATTGGCGAAGGTCAGTTCTTTTTCGATCTCGTACGCACAAAAAGAGCTATAAGTACTGATTACTCTAAAGCGGTAATCAGTGTGTCTAACTTTAACAACGGTGCGTGGACCTGGCCTTTACTCATCAGTAGCGCTGAGCGTACGGCTAATCCATATTTGATAGGTAATAATTTTTGGAATTAAGAAGATGAAAATACAAAACATAAATAAAGCATTTTTATTGGTAATGGCCAGCGTGCTCTTCATGCTTGCAAGTTGCAAAAAATACTATTTTGATACAGGCGTGCACGATCCAAAGTTTAATGGAAGCAGTTTGCAGTATATGAAATCAAAGAAACCTTTCTTTGACAGTACTTTAACAGTGATTAATCTGGCAGGTATGAATGATGTGCTGGATAAAGAAAATGTAACCTTTTTTGCACCACCAAGCGGTTCGGTTTTTAAAAGTATTAAAAGATTGAACGAGTATTTGAGAATAAATGGGAAAGATACCGTATCGCAACTTAGCCAGATAAAACCCGAAGTATGGAGAAACACCCTTTCACAATATATTTTTAAGGGTTCCAACTTGTTAAAAGATTATCCGCAAAGAGATACGCTTTCATACATTGCTTTTCCCGGTCAGAATTATACTTCCTATAATGGACGTATCATGAATGTTGGTGCAATTTTTAGCGATGCAGGAGGGGTGAAATACGCAGGTTACCGTCAGTTATTTTTGGCCTATATTCCGGATTTATCAAATCCGCAGGTAGCGCTGCAAAATAATCCGGTGGCCACGTCCGATATCCAGACTACAAATGGCGTGTTGCATGTATTAACCAAAATTAAACATAACCTCGGTTTTAATACCGATACTTTCATCGATCAGGTAGTTGCAGCGGGCATTTTACCGCCTACACCATAGCTAATTATTTATTTATATTAATTAATAGATACATGTTAACAAACATAAAATATAGAACAGGCTTATTGGTAGCAATGGTAATTTGCCTTGTTAGTCTGATGGTTTCTTGCGAAAAAAGCAAGGGACTGGCCGATGATCCTTACGCTGGTGGGAAACAGGTATTGGGTATAACTTTTATCTCAAAAACTACCGACCCAGATATCGTAACCGCTGGCTCAACCCTAAACCTTCAGGTAAATGGATTAATGAAGTATAAAGATAACTTTAAGCTTTATGTGAATGAGATCGAAGCCGAAGTATTGAATTATACCGACAGTACAATTCAGTTTAAGGTTCCTTTAACGGCCAGTACCGGCAGTGTTTGGATTACTTCACAGGGACAAAGTTTTTTCGGGCCAATTGTTAAAGTTGGTGGAAAAGTAGCAGTAGATCCTACCTTTAAAATTGTAAATGGTGCCAGTTCAGTTTCTGCATTCGGTATAAATACAGTTTACGATGCCGAAAAACTACCTTCGGGCAGGTTTTGGCTTACTGGCGGATTTACTACTTTTGAGCAGAAAGGGTCATTATTAACACCTAATGGAGGTATAGTTCAGGTAGATGCCGACGGGGCTTATATTACCAACGATATTAACTTTGGGAAAGGAGTTGCCGGAGGCTTTGGAATTATAACCTCAATTAACAGAATATCAAGTGGTTCTCAAAATGGTAAATTTATAATTGCTGGCAGTTTCTCTTCGTATAACTCTTACCGTACTAACCGACAAACACTTAGCAATATTGCCCGGTTAAATGCAAATGGTACTTTAGATACCATCAAAACAGCAGATAAAGATGCTCAGGGCAATTCATTGGTGCCTATTGTTAATCCTAAACCAGGCGAAACCTGGAAAAATGGTGATACTGTAGCAGCCTTCAATGCTGGTGTAGATGGTTTTGTAAGAAAAACATTTATTTATGGCGAGCAGATTTATATCGTGGGTAATTTTCAGAATTTCAGAAGAATGTATTATCCAAATTCCAGTTACGATGAGAAGGTATATGATATAACCAAAATGAAACAAATGGTGCGGGTTAATGCAGATGGAACTATGGATTCTACCTTCCATTATAATAAGAATACCCGCCAAAGTGCTGCGGCTGGAAACGGGGGGATTATCGATGCCATGATGCAGACAGATGGAAAACTTATTTTGGTTGGATCGTTTACATCGTTTAACGGTGTAACAGCTAACCGGATTGTACGTTTAAATTTAGATGGTTCTGTAGATCAGTCTTTTAGTGCTGGTAATGGAGCTGATGGCGATATTTATTCGATCAGATATAATGCTACAACCGATAAAATTGTAGTCAGTGGTAACTTTAGTATGTATAACGGAAAAGCCTCTTCCGGCATAGCTTTGTTAAATTCAAACGGGTCTGTAGTTAGTACTTTTAACGGCTCGACTATTACAGGTGGTATTGCCACTTTCGCTGCTCAGCTTAACAATGGTAAAATAATAGTTGCTGGTTCATTCAATAAATATGCCGATTATTTACGTCAGGGCTTTATGATATTGGAAGCCAACGGACAGTTAGCTGTTGGCTACAACAATACAGGTGGTTTTCAGGGTAGAGTTTACGATATGATTGAAACCCCGGTAACCAATGGTTCGCAGGTTATTTTAGTTGGTGATATTTTTAGATTTAACTCTATGCTGCCACATAACGTACTTAGGCTAGTCATTTCTAATTAACTGTACACTTTAATTTTATAGATATGAAAAAAAATATAAGATCAGTTTTTAACATAAAAACGATAAGTGCAGCATTCCTTTTAGGGTTTATTTTACTCCACTCGGCCTGCAATAAAAATTTTGATAATGTTTTGCCTAAATCGTTCAGAAACGATACACTTGGCTTAGGCAACAATTCAAAAAAAGTGTTATACATTATACTAGATGGTGTAAAAGGTTCAGTAGTGAGCAGTTTAGCACCAGCCAACCTGACACAAATTACCAACAATGCCATATTTTCTTATGATGGCGTTGCTGATTATCAGCGTAACACCATCACCAACGCAGCAGCATGGACTACTATGCTTACCGGCGTTGATTATACCAAACACAATGTAAGCACTGAAGCTTTTACAGGGTTGAATTTACAAACCACACCAACGTTATTTAGTGGAATAAAATCAAGTTTGGGAAATGTAAGGACAGTTTCTTTAGCTTCAACAGCTGCATTTAACGATAATCTGGCCGCTGATGCTACTGTTAAACAAACCCTGGCCGATGATGCCGCAGTTAAAACTGCTGTTATTGCTGAGCTAGGAGCTGGTAATCCTTCATTACTGGTGGCACAATTCCACAGTGCAGAAGTGGCAGGTATGGCGAACGGCTATACAGGGTCTACAACAGCATATACAACCGCAATTAATACACTAGATGGTTATGTAGGAGAAATTTTGACTGCTTTAAGGGCTAGAAAAACCTATGCGCAGGAAAGCTGGTTAGTAGTGGTAGCTTCAAACAAAGGTGGTGCTGCAACTTCAGGTGGTGCACCAGGTTCGAATATTTATGCAGACGATTCGCGTAATACTTTTGTAGCTTTTTATAACCCTAAATTTAAACCGAATGCCATAAATAAGCCTGATGTAACTAACCTGCCCTATGCAGGAGTTGGCGCAAAGTTTAACGCAACCAATGGTGCGGTACAAAGCGACGCCAATTTTTTAAATTTAGGTACAAATATAGAGGCTACAATTCGTTTTAACATCCGCTGGGATGGAAGTGCTGGTAATTCAGGTTACTGCGCAATTCTTCAAAAAAGAGGCCTTACCAACGGAATTACCGGAGGAGTACCTGGATGGGCCTTTATCAAAGATGATGGTGGTATTATTAGTTTTAACGCGAGTTTCACAGGAACTACGGGTAATAGCCAGGCAAAGGGGCCAACATCTCAAAAGCTTGATGATGGAAAATGGCATGCTGTTGCGGTAAGATTTTTTAATAATGGTGCAACCCATACTGCAAGTATGTTTGTTGATGGTATACCTGCGCAAACTGCTAATTTAGGCCTAACTGCAGGCAATGGAAATTTAAATAGCCCATCACCTTTACAATTTGGAAAATATACTAATGTTGATTGTTTTATAACCGAATTTGCGGTTTACAATATAGCTATTCCAAATGCCGATATCATTGCAGCCAGTAAAAAAACGCCGTTAACACCAATTACTGATCCATATTACAATAATTTAGTAGCTTATTTTAAAACCAGTGAAGGTGTTGGTAATGTATTGAATGATGCCTTAGGTAAAGCTCCTGCAATGAATTTAGTAGGGGCAGCCAATTGGACAAATTATGCCGATATTTCTCCAAATCTCTCTCCAGCTATATCCGAGGCGGCTTTTAAAGCTGTTCCAAATGGTGTCGATATTCCGGTGTTAATCTACAATTGGTTAAATATTGCGGCACCTGCTCAATGGTCTCTAATGGGGAAATTTTATGCCCCGGTTGTTTCTTATCCAACCAACTAATTTAAATTGTATATGAAAATTAATCATTTCACTATATCATGCGCTGCAGCCTTATTATTAAGTCTGGCAGCTTGTAAAAAATATGGTTACAATATACCAGATGGCTATCCTGATGATTCTCAGAATGTGGCAGCAGGTAAAATTGATACCAATATGAAGATAATCGATAAATCGATGTATGCAAAAGCTAGGGTGTTCCCGGGGCTGGTTGATCAATCAGAGCCTCGTGTTCAAAATGCCAAGTTTACCTTAGATTTAAACTTTACCGATCAAACCGCCGATAATTTGCGTATACAGGTAGCGCCTGAGCCACAATACAGTACGGGATATTATGCCGCACCTGGCGAACTGGTTAAAATCGATGTTCCGGCAGGTATTGAAGGTTTAACCGTTCAGGTAGGCGGGCACACCGATAATCTTTCTGGTAAGTCTCCCTTATTGCGCGATCCGGTTATTTACATGCGCCAGCAACTGTATGCTGGTGCAAACTATGTACGTAATTTATATGGTGGTACCATTTATATCCGTGCAGGCAGGGCCTATCCAAACCCGGTAGAGTTTACCATTACCAATGCCTGCGTTTCTCCCGATTTTATTCTCGGCCAAACAGTAGATGCAGATTGGGTAAATAAAGTAAAAGCTTCTCAGGTGCCTTGGCTGGAATTGCGTAGTAAACGCGTAATTTTCCTGGTGCCAAGAGATAAAATTGTAGCAACATTTAGCTCATCAGAGCCATATACTAACCCAACAGTAGCATTGGGCAAGTGGAACGATGTATTCGATTTGGATTACAACGCCTGGATGGGTTTATCAGATAATGCAGCTGATGCAAAAGACAAAAGCCCGCAAGGGCCATGGCGAGGAATATTAGATATTCAGTTGTCAGCAGGTTACGGCCATAGTGGTTTCCCTTTTGTGGGTTTAAATGACAATGAATGGTTTAAAGGTTTTACAAGTCTAAAAAATATTACCACCAGTGCAGGTCAATGGGGTTCTTATCACGAGTTTGGGCATAACTGCCAGCAAACTAAAGTTTGGAGCTGGAGTACTTTAGGCGAAACCACCAACAACCTGTTCAGTTTTAAGGTTGCCAATAGGATAGGAGCCGATTATAACATTTTGCACCCGGCAGTTTCAAGCGGTTTCCCTCAGGCCATCACTTACGCTACTGGTACAGGAACCAAAAATTTTGATGCAGATGGGGCGATGAACGATCCGTTTAAACGGATGACACCGTTTGTACAGATTTTCGAAAAATATGGTTATGGCGCAATGACCTACCTTTATTCGGAGGCCCGCCACGCTGCCCGCTTGAATACTAGCGATATTAGCATGCATAATTTTGTATACGAAAAATTATCAGATTATACACAAACTGACTTGGCTCCGTTTTTCGATGCATGGGGTATTTCTATTAGCGATGCAGTGGTAGCTAAATTAGCAGCCAAATATCCAATTTTAACCAATCAGATTTGGACCTATAACCCTTTAAATAAAACTGGCGGTACTGCAGCTATTTCTTATGCACCGGGTGTAACTGTAAGTTCTAACCAGTCAAACGAAGGTAGTCCTGCTGCAATGCTCGATAATAATACAGCAACCTATTGGCATTCGCAATATAGTCCGGCACCAAGTGCTGCACAAGGTTACCCATATACCATTGTGTATAGCGAAAATAAGAGAATGACAATTAAGGGAATGTATTTCGTTCCAAGAAATTCTACAGCCCAACGCGTAAAGAACATCGAAATATTGGTAAGTAGCGATAACGTTAATTTTACCAGCGTTGCCACAACACAAATACCTAATGCGTTTTCGCGTTACGACTTTACCTTTCCAAGCGGACCTGTTTTTGGTAAATTTTTCAAAGTTTTGTTGAAAGATGGATGGAATACACCGGTAGCCTCATTTCCGTATGCAGCTATGGCTGAGTTAGGTGTAATTAAATAACCCTCTAAATTTAAAGAAGATGAAGAATTCAAATAAATTTAAAAATATTATCGCTGCAGCTTTATTTATTCCTGTAGCTTTTACAGCCTGTAAAAAATACGATAACCCTCCGCCAGTATTTGAAGAGCTAAAACCACTTAATAGTATTCAGCGAAAGGTAATCTTAATCAGTATTGATGGGGTTACAGGTAGTGAATTAAAGGCTATTGATGCACCCAATCTTGCTGAACTGCAAAAAACATCAAAGTATTCTTTCGAGGTGCAAAAAAGTGGGGTTGGTAACGACGTAGCTTCGTGGGTAACCATGGTAACAGGAGTAAGTTTTGCTAAGCATTCTATAGGAACCGATAATTTCGAAAGAATACAAGATCCTAACGGCGATGATCATGCAGAAATTAAATCGTATAGAAATGTTCTGGATTACATTACCCAGTATAAGGCTACAAAAACCGCAGTTATTACACCTTGGGATAATTTGCGCAAATATTTAAGAAATGCTGATTTTTCTCCTGTGGTAAGCACCGATTTAGCTGTTAAAGACAGTACGATTAATGTTTTAACTAAACAGGATGGTGTTGGTGCAGTTATGGTTCACTTCAGAGATGCAGAAACGGCAGGAGGCAATGGTGGCTTTGTGGCAAGTAATGCCAATTATAAAAATGCCATTTTAAAATCTGATGAATATGTGGGCAATATCATAACTGCTTTAAGAGCAAGAAAAAACTATGCAAAGGAAGATTGGTTGATTATTCTTACTACAAATCATGGTGGTAGTAGTGTAAATCCGCAGTCGGGATTTTTGATCGCTTCGAATAAAAATTTTAAACAAGAAGAGATAAAGAAAAGAGGATTTAACACACCATTGTTTAACAGTACCAGTATAGGTGCACAGGTTAATAATGATAATGGTTTATATGATTCTGGATCGAATAAGGATTTCACTGTTCAGATGCAAGCTAAATTTAACAGCGAGAATTATTATGTAGGTTTCTTATCAAAAAGTACCCTCATTAGTGGTAGTACACAAACTGGATGGATGTGGTTTCAAACCGATTCAAAAAAGTGGAATGTTTCTTTTGGAGGTACAAATAACGGTTCAGGTACTGGTAGGCAAGAGGTTAATGGAGGAGGTATAGTTTTCGATGGTGCATGGCATACTTTAACCATGACGGTTAAATATATTAATACCACCACCAGAACGGTTACGTTGTATACGGATGGAGCACAGAACGCAAGTATAAATATCAGTGCTCATAAAAGTTTATCGACTTCTGAAAAGTTAACCCTGGGTTATAAACAGTTTTCGGGCGGTACCGGTTTAAGTTTTCAGGGAGCAGAGTTAGCTTATTTCAATGTCGCGTTAGATGCAGCAACGGTTCAGGCAAATGTGGCCTTAAAAGACATTACCAAACACCCGAACTATAGCAATTTAATTGGCTATTGGCAAAATAACGAAGGAACGGATGCTTACCTGGCAAATAAAGCACCAGGAGGCTACGACATGGCGCTTTACGGGCCGTTTACCTGGAAAGCCATGGGAACAGATGTACCACCATCGGTAACGCCTGATGCAAATGCAGCAGGTAAATCCATAGCACTTACACCGGCAACTGTTAGTGCAAATATGTTGTACTGGATGAACATTAAAATCTTGGCAGATTTTGGCATTGATGGTAATCCTTTCTTAAATCAGTATGAAATAGAATTCTTAAAATAGTAGTTAGTTTAGTTAGTGAAACCCTTGCCTCCGGAGGAGGCAAAGGGTTTTTTCTGTTTAAAGGGATTTTATAAGCGCATTAATAGTATAATTTCTACACCTTAGTACTAATCAATTCCAAATAACGTAACCGTTCAGTAACATATTTAAAACTCAAACGTTTGCGCTAAAATATGCTTACCATAATCACCCAATCATCCGTAATTTGGATGCACAAAACCTAATATTATACACACACAATGAAGAGAAAATTAACCATTTTATTTACCTCATTATGGGTAGCCGGTCAAGTTGGTGCACAACAACTGCCAGCCGAGCTGCAAACACCTGAAGTGGTTTCGGTAAACCGTTTGCCTATGCGGGCCTCGGCCTTTGCTTTCGAAAGCCAGGAGCTTGCCGCTAAAAGAGCTAAAGAAAAATCAGCCTACTTTTTATCCTTAAACGGAACCTGGAAATTTAACTGGGTAAAAGACCCACGTAAACGACCAACAGATTTTTATAAGGTAGATTTCGACGATAAGGGATGGGATAACTTTAAAGTACCTGCAAACTGGGAAGTAAACGGTTACGGGCTACCTATATATGTGAATCAGCCATACGAGTTTGCCGGTAGGCAGCTTACAGGTAACCGCATGAATCCGCCTTTCGATATCCCGGAAGACAACAATCCGGTAGGTTCATACCGCAGAAAAATCAATATCCCGGCTAATTGGGGCGATAAGCAGGTATTTATCAGCTTAGGAGCAGTTAAATCGGCCTTTTATATTTGGGTAAATGGCAAAAAAGTAGGTTACAGCGAAGATAGCAAGCTGGCAGCCGAATTTGATATCACCAAGTACGTAAAACCAGGCGAAAATACAATTGCCCTGCAGGTGTACAGGTGGAGCGACGGCAGTTATTTAGAGTGTCAGGATATGTGGCGCATCTCCGGTATCGAGCGTGAAGTGTATCTGTATGCTACCCCGAAACTGGATATCCGTGATTTTAAAGTATCAGGTACGCTCGATGCAAGCTATACCAACGGACTGCTGAATGTTGATTTAGCCGTTCAGAATTATAAAATAGATCAACGCACCAACCACAGCCGACCTGATAGTTTTTATGTAGCACTCGATCTGGTAGATGCCAAAGGAAATAACGTGTGGAAAGAAGCGGCCAAACTGCAAAAAGTATTGGGTAACTATAAAACCGATCTTAATTTCAAGGCACAGATTAACAATGTTAAAAACTGGTCGGCAGAAGTACCTTATCTATATACCTTATACATCACTTTAAAAGATAAAAACGATAAAGTAATCGAAGTAATTCCACAGCGTGTGGGCTTCCGTTCGGTAGAAATTAAGGGCAGCGATTTACTGGTTAATGGTAAGCGTGTATTTTTAAAAGGCGTAAACAGGCACGAGCACAATGCCACTCAGGGCCATACTTTAACCCATGCCGATATGGAAAAGGATATGGAAATGATGAAAAAGCTGAATGTAAATGCCGTGCGTCATTCACATTACCCGCCCGATCCCTATTGGATGGAACTTTGCGATGAATATGGTTTGTACGTAATTGATGAAGCCAATATCGAATCGCATGGCCGTTATTACAGTCTGGAAACAACTTTTGCCAACGATAAACAATGGCGCGTTCCACACCTGGAGCGCATTACCCGCATGTACGAGCGCGATAAAAACCATGCTTCGGTTATTACCTGGTCGTTAGGTAACGAAGCGGGTAATGGCGTTAACTTTTACGAAGCTTATGAGTGGTTAAAAGCCAAAGACTTCCGTCCGGTGCAGTACGAAAGGGCCGAAAATGATTTCAATACCGATATGATTGTACCGCAATATCCTTCGCCAAATTACCTGCCCCGTTATTCGAAACAGGAAAAAGAAACCCGTCCGTTTATCATGAGCGAATACGCACATATCATGGGCAACAGTTTGGGTAATTTTAAAGAGTATTGGGATGCCATCGAAAACAATCCAAAATTACAGGGTGGTTTTGTATGGGAATGGATCGATCAGGCCATCGATACCGTAAAAAACGGTAAGCGTATTATGGCTTACGGTGGCGATTTTCCTTTGAGTGGCCCGGTTGATGAAAACTTTAGCGATAACGATTTTTGTGTTAAAGGCGTGGTTACGGCTTATCGCGGAATGACTCCAATGGCTGTTGAACTTAAAAAAGTACATCAGTACATTAAGACAACTTTTAATGGTACCAATCAGATAAATGTAAATAACAGTTATTTCTTTAAAGATATTAGCAATGTGCAGCTAAACTGGGAGTTGGTAGAAGATGGCAAAGTAGTGCAAACCGGTGTGGTAAATAACCTGAATGTTGGTCCGCGCCAAAGCCAAACACTAACCATTCCATTTAATACGAAGTATGCAAGCGGTAAAGAATATTTCTTAAATGTGCGTTACCGCTTAAAAACAGCCGAGCCATTTTTAGAAAAGGGTTATGAAATTGCTTACGAGCAGATTGCTTTGGCAGGAACACCGAAGGCTAATACCTACACTGCTGGTAAAAAAGCTTTAAAGGTTGAGCAAACTGCCGATCGCGCAATTGTTAAAGGCAGTGATTTTACCATTACTTTCGATCTTAAAAAAGGAACTTTAATCAGTTACCTCTCTAAAGGTCGTGAGTTGTTGGCCGCTGGCCCACAGCCGGGCTTTTACCGTGCACCAACCGATAATGATATTGGTGCAGGTTTAAATACCAGGTTAAGGATGTGGCGCAATGTGTATCAGGATAATGATGCCGCCAATATCAAATCTACTGTAAATTCAACTGCCGATGGCTTTACACTAACCGTTAATTCATCGCTGTTAAAAGGCGATGCCGAAACCACTCAGCAATTTACTGTTCTGGCTGATGGTACCGTTAAAGTTGATAACCAATTTAAAGCAGTAACAGGCAATTACAAAAGTTTAATGCGTATCGGTAACGATTTGCAGTTGAAAAACGAATACAGCAATATTCAATGGTATGGCCGTGGTCCGAGCGAAAATTATGTTGATAGAAAAACGGCTTCCTTAATCGGAACCTATAAATCAACCGTTGCCGATCAGTATTTCCCCTATGCCCGTCCGCAGGAGAGTGGTAATAAAACTGAAGTGCGCTGGGTAAATTTCACCGATAAAGCCGGTAAAGGTTTACGCTTCGAATTTGCCGATCAGTTATTGAGCTTTAATGCACTGCCTTACGCAGTTGAAGATTTAGATCCTGAGGCAGAGAAAAAACAATACCACTCAGGCGAACTGGTAAAGCGTAATCAGATTTATGTACACATGGATTTACAGCAACTGGGTGTACAGGGAATTGATAGCTGGGGCTCTATGCCATTAATCCAGTATCAGATTCCTTTCAAAGATTACAATTACAGCTATTACATTAAACCTATTAAGTAACATAGATGGTCGTCATTCCCAATTTGATTGGGAATCTTAAAACATTAGTATTAAGATTCCTACCTGTGTGAGAATGACGACTGTTCTTTTTTAATGAAATGAAGAACGCGGTATCCAAAGAAAATATGAGATTTATCAAAATCTGTTTTACCTTATTGTTATTTGTCCAAATCAGCTTTGCACAAGAAACAAAATTAGCAGCAACGCCACCTATGGGCTGGATGAGCTGGAATATCATGTCAGAAAATCCGAACGAAAAAGATATTAAAGAAATGGCCGATGCGATGGTAACCAGCGGAATGGTTAAAGCAGGTTATCAATATATCTTTTTAGATGATTGCTGGCAGGGCGGTCGCGATAATAAAAACAACATCATAGCCGATGCTAAGAAATTCCCATCAGGCATTAAAGCGCTGGCCGATTATCTGCACGATAAAGGGATGAAACTCGGCATTTATTCAGATGCCGCTCCTTTAACCTGTGGTGGTTATACTGCCAGTTTAAATTTCGAAGACCAGGATGCCAAAACCTTTGCATCGTGGGGAATCGATTACCTGAAATACGACTATTGCAACGCACCAGAGGATGTAGAAACCGCGAAGAAACGTTATGGTAAAATCGCCCAGGCCTTACGCAAATCGGGCAGGGATATCGTATTGGGCATTTGCGAATGGGGCCCACGCGAACCCTGGAACTGGGGCGCACAAGTTGGCGGCCAAAGCTGGCGTACCACTTTCGATATCAGGGATAAATGGCTGGATACCGAAGGTAAAGGCGGTGTGGGGATTTATAACGTGGTTGATAAAATGGCAGGATTGGCCAGCTTTTCAGGTCCGGGTAAGTGGAACGATGGCGATATGCTTGTAGCTGGTTTGCATGGCACCAAAGGGCCTTCTTCTGCTTTTAATGGCGTGGGTTGCACAAAGGCTGAGTACCAGAGCCAGATGAGTTTATACAGCATGCTTAACTCGCCACTGTATGCCAGTTGCGATATCCGCAAAATGGACGATGAAGCGAAAGCCATTTTTACCAATGCCGAAGTTATTGCCTTAAACCAGGATGCTTTGGGCAAACAGGCCGAACGTAAAATTAAAACCGATACCTGGGATATCTTTGTACGACCTCTGGCCAATGGCGATTTCGCCATCGCTATTTTAAACAAATCAGCCTCAACACAAAGTGCCAAAGTAAACTTTGCAGAACTGGGCCTGGCTAATAAATATGAGATTAAAGATTTGTGGCAACACAAAATTATTGGCAAAAATAACAAGTGGATAGGTGAAGTAACTGCTCACGAAACCAAAGTTTTCCGCTTGAAAAAAGTATAACCTACTTCAAAATACTAAACCATCCCAACTAAAACACAATGAACCAAACACCAATCAAATCAGCATTAACACTCGCACTTATGGCAGGTGGTTTAACTGCTTTTGCCCAGGATGTAGCTAAAGATCCGGCAACTATTGTTATCTCGCCCGAGCATACACTTGCTAAAACTGATACAGAATTTAGGAAAGCCATAGCCAAATGGAGCGATGAAACATTAAAAAGCACCGATTATAAAAGCGTTAAAGCACAGCCCTCTGCTAATATTTTTCCAGGTGCCGTTAAAGAAGGCTTCCAGTTTATCAATAAAACAGTAAGCATCGAGCATAAAAAAATGGCCGATAGTCTGGTCTCAATTGTATCAACCTTGGGTTATTCGGGTTACGATAATGCCACCATGTACAGCACGGGTTTATATGCCAAAGCCGGCGAATACATTGAAATTGACGTGCCTAAAAATGCCGATGTAAGCGAACTTGAAGTGCAGATTGGCGCGCATAGCGACCGCCTGAATTATTGGGTTGCAGGCAAGGAAGATTGGCGCCGGATGCCGATTATTACCAAGAAACAAAAACTGGTAGTGGGCAAAAACAGGTTGGCTTCGCCTTTTGGCGGTTTAATTTACATTGATGTTAAACCGCAGGCTGCCAGCAGAAAAATTGATTTCAAAATTAGTCATGCGGTAGCGGCACCACTTTTTGTTTTAGGCAAAAGCACGCAAAGCGATTGGGAAAACCAGTTGAAGAACAATAAAGCGCCATGGGGAGAAATGGCTACTGAAAATGTAATTTTAACCCTGCCGGATAGTGTTTTGCAAACCATTAAAAAACCTGAAGAGGTGCTTAAACTGTGGGATCTGGTAGTATTGGGTGAGCTCGATCTGGCCAATATGCCTGCTCCGTTTTACCGCGCACAACGCATGGTTCCCGATGAGCATATTGGGGGAGGTTATATGCACAGTGGTTATCCGATCATGATTCACCATTCGCCTTCGAGGCACATGGTTTCTAACGAAATTATGGCCAACCCGGAGTTGCTGATGAAACCTAGTAAAGGTGGCGCAAACTGGGGCTTTTTTCACGAAATAGGGCATAACATGCAAAACTTAAACTGGGTTTTTGGCGGTACAACCGAAGTGAGCAACAACTTCTTTTCGCTGTACATGTTCGATAGATTAATGGGCGGAAGAGACGATTCGCACACAGGTGTATCGAGTGCAAACACACAGAAAATGATGAAAAAATATTTCGCAGAAGGAGCCAGCTACGAAAAATGGAAAAAAGATCCTTTCTTAGGTTTAATCATGTTTCGCCAGATGCAGGAAGGATTTGGCTGGGAGAGCTTTAAATCTTTCTTTAAAGAATATCAAAAAATCGGACCAGCTATAGGCGAACTTAACGATCAGCAGAAACGTGATTTATGGGTTAAAACCTATTCGAACATCGTAAAACGCAACCTTGCGTCATTTTTTAATACCTGGGGAGTTGATATTAGTGAGCAAACCCAGAAAGAACTGGCAGCTTTGCCTGCCTGGAAACCTTTCAATTTTCCGCCGGTAAACTAAGTTTAAAAGCTATTCAATCAAAAATAAATTAACGGGTATGGCTTTAAGCGCAAAAATAACATCAAAAACAAAAGAGCTGAAAATTTATGAGGTTAATCCCATCATTTTTTATTCTGGCGAAGCCGATGAACTGAATATTGAGCTGCTGGAGTTTAATCATGGCGAGCTGATTATCAAATCTTTGTCTACAGCTATTTTAAAAGTGAAATCGCTGGCAATGGCCGACGAAGACTTTACCATAAAATGGAAGCAGGACGCTAAAGGGCTGAGAATTACGCTACCTGATGGACTCATCAATGATGAAAGCAGGGAAAAATGCGTTTTGAAAATTAAGTTTTAACCCGGTTTTCCGAAATTTCACACTTCAAACCTACGAGGTTTTAATGGACACATTGCTCTTAAAACCTCATAGGTTTTTTAGGATTTGGGCTTTTATTCGAAGACCTACGAGGTTTTAATGGACACATTGCTCTTAAAACCTCATAGGTTTTTTAGGATTTGGGCTTTTATTCGAAGACCTATGAGGTTTTAATAAGCATATTGCTTAGAAACCTCATAGGTCTTTTAACCTTTGGATTTTTGTTTCTAGAACTATCAGGTTTTATTGGGCACTTTGCTCAAAAACCTCGTAGGTTTTTAATTATAATCTCTAAAACTTTCTTATTTAGAATTATTCCAAGCCGCCCATGGAGGGAAGCTTTCATACCTTCAATGATTTGGCGCTGCGCACTGCAGGAAGCTTTCATGACCCTCATGATTTGATGCTGCTTGTAGCACGAAGGTTTCTTCGTAATTTAGATATTTGTCGCCAAAAAATAAATCAGAATCCTAAAATTAATCCTTTCTGTTAAGTATAAATGTTGCCAGACTGCTGTAATGGGATACTTTTACTATTTAACATATTCCTTAATAAATAGCTGTGGATTGTAAAACCGCTCGTTCAATTGGCTGTTGGTAAAAGTTAACCAGCTTGCACAGCCGTAATCATCAAATTTCTTCCTGATTTCTAAATGCAGGTGATGATAATCGCCTCCATATTTTTTGCTTTCCTGCGGGGTAAACAGGCGCGCCAGTTTGGTAGTCTGATCTACGTTTTGGCCGTTGCTAACATATACTTCCTTTAAATGTTTATAGGTTGTAAACATCGTTGTGCCATTGGGCAATTTATGTTTCACCACTACAGTGCGCTGGTTTTCGCCTAAATGTATCGAACAAACAGTACCATTAGCCATGGCGTAAACACTAACCAGTTTGCTTTTGGGCTGGGCAGGGTTAATGTCAATCGCAGTGTGGATATGTCCTTTAACATAACTATCGCGGTGATCGCCGAAAATGCTGATAATTTTAATATTGTTTACCTTTTTACGGTTGGCTACATCAAATGGAAGGTACCACTGGTCGGCCGTTCTAGCGGGGCTAATCTCACTGTAATAAGGTTTCCAACGCTCGCGGTCCTTTTCAATAGTTGGTGTTTCAAATAATAGTGCCGATAAAAAGATAAACAAGATACTTTTCATAAATAAGAAATTATAAGGCCAATATAAATATTTTAACGGAATAACTATTAGATTAGTTCATGAAAAATATCCATCACTATTAGCCAAATAGCCTACAGTTCTTTTATACAGGGTTAACGTCTTTTATCAGGCATAGGTAGAGCATAGTTCCAGTATAGATAAAGCATAGATAGAGTATTGCAATAGTATAACAAGCCATATTTTTTCTAGAAGCTTGTCACGTTGAGCCTGTCGAAACGTCTCGCACAGTATTCAGGCAAGTCCTTCGACAAGCTCAGGATGATAATTCTAATATTATGATACAATATCTTCGTTCCGCGTAGTGAAGATTTACCCAATTATGCTAAAACATCTTCCCTCAAAGCCTCCGCTGCCGGATTCACCAACGTACCAATCAATTCCGGTACGGGTACATCAGTACTTTCACTGTAACCATGGGTAAGTAACCTTACTCGGTTAATGCATACGCGGATAAACTCAGGCACAAACAGATCGAATTTTTCGAATTTGGAAGATAATTCAGGATTTTCCTGCTGGAAAGCTAAAATTACATCTGCCACTTGGCGCCAAAACTGCTTCTCATCCAAACCCACATAGCTGTGAAAAATATTGCCCAGATACCTGAAAACGGCATCAAAAATGCCCGAGAGGATAAACAGGGGAGCAAGTTCATCGTTAATTTCTCTTAAAACATCCACCAGGTCTTCTGGTAATTTAGCTTTCGATTCGTCGGTGAGTACAATTTCTTCCACAAAATCTTTGATGATAATCCTTTCAGGTACACCGTTCTTCATAACCAGTATGGTATTTTCGCCATGCGGACTAAAGAAGAAGGCATGTTTGTAAAATATGCGGAGTATGGGTTTTAAGTAAGCCGATAAATAAGCATTTAACCAGATCGCAGCATCCAGTCCCGATTTTTCGATCAATGCCTGCACCATGCTCTTGCCCTGATCATCTACATAAAGCAAGCTGGCCATGGTCATGATGGTTTCGTCTTCTAGTAGGTAATTTTCGGCACTTTCGCGCCAAATAGCACCTAAAAACTCCTGGTATTGGTAAGGGGATCCGGGAATTTCGCTATACTGCGGGTGTGTATAGGCTACGGTAGCCACCTCGCCCAAAAGCACAACGCGGGTTTGTTTCAGGTATTCATCGCCTTGCAACATATCTTTAGCCCATTGGGTTACCCTTGGTGCAATAGCCAGTTTTTTAGGCGATAGGCCCCTGAAAATGGAAGTGTTTAAAATAGAAATGGCCGTTTTTACATAATGTTTTTTAGGTTCGCTTACATTAAAAAAGGTACGGATACTGTTTTGGCACATATACTCATCTGCGCCCAAACCAACTGGTACAATTAACTGGAGGGCAATATCATGCGCCAGTTGAAGCACAATTTTATTGTTCCACTGCCATTCGTGCACCGGGATAAAGAAATAATCGGCAGGTTGCAACTGTTGCTCCAAAAGCACCTGATTAAAATCGTGTACCTGTTTTAAGCTTAGCTCTTCATTGTAGAAAGAAAATGCCGAAATACTTTCAATGCTTTTAAACGATGCCCTGCTATGGTGTACCGCCAGCCAGGCCAGGCGCGTTTTTTGTGCCGCTTCGGGCGCATATTTACCCTGATCGCTATGGTTAAAACCTATACGGCCTTTGTTAATGGTTGCCCATGGGTGACCATCCATTTGGTGTTCTATCGTTTGGTAATCTGCATTGGCCAGTTCATCGGCGCTTAACCTGCCTTTTTCGTGAATGTAGGCATCGGCATAAAGGGTATTTAAGGTTTCTTCTATAAAATGTGCCAGCGTAAAAGGTTTAATACCGAAGGTTTGCTGCAGCTCAGTGTAAAATGCCGGTGCATTATTTACCGCCACGCTTTCACCGTTTACAAATTTTTTAATGCTCTTTTTGTCGATATGCAGGTAATCGAGTGCACGTTCCTGACCCGAAAAGGTGTAGTAAATCGCTGCACTGTCGGTGGCTAAATGGTAATCATTCCAGCCCGGTGTACTGCTGCCTACCAACGCAGGTTCGGCCAGTTTTTCATGCATCAGTTCGACTATCGATTTAGCGATATAGTTGAGATTTACCTTATCCCAGATTTCTTTTTTTAAAGGTTTTATTTGATCAAAGTTGTTGTAATTCATGGTGTTGTTTTTTAATGGTGTTGTTAGTCCGGATTTGCGCCTAGTTAGTCCGGATTCGTAATCCGGACTTTACTTATCTCCGGTCGGGATTACAAATCCCGACCAACTATAAATTGCATTTGTTCCTCTGCAAATTCATTCTCCGGTTTTTCATCTGGGATGCTAAACTGCTGGAAGGCAATGCGTTTTTCTACCTTGTAAATTTCGAATCCCAATGCGGCATTGATAATGGAAGCATTGCGATAAGCACCCATGCCCAAATCGGGAGTTACAAAACCGTGGGTATGCAGTTCGGCATTCTGAACAAAAATTTCATCTCCGTTTACATCAATGGCATAATTGCGGTGCACCTGGAACAGTCCGTCGGCATTTCGGCCTATGCGTTCTTGAATAGGACTTAAAAACGCAGGCTCGTTATACTTATAGCCGGTAGCCAGTACCACAAAATTCGTATCTACACTAAAGTTTTTCTCGCTTTCAGTATGGTAAAAGTCGAGCTTGTAAGTACCGTTATCTTTGGCGTTTAAATTGTTCAGCTGGCAGTTGGGCATCAGTGCTGCATTTATTTGTTCGCCATCTACACTCAACTCATACAGTTTATCGAATATCTGGTTAATCAGATCGAAGTTAATGCCTTTAAATAGCGAATTTTGTTTACTTAGCAACTGCTTTCGTTTGGCATCGCTCAGGTTGTAAAAATGGTCTACATACTCTGGCGAAGTTAATTCCAGCGTTAGTTTCGAATATTCCATTGGGAAAAACCGGTCGGGACGCGTAAACCATTTTAGTTGCAGTCCGTTCTCTGTTTCCGGTAAAAGATCGTAGAAAATCTCTGCAGCACTTTGCCCCGAACCCACTACGGTTACGGTTTTTTGCTGTAAAATGCTTTGCTTAAACTGGAGGTACTCTGAAGAGTGTATCGCATTTTGGTGCAGGGCAGGCTTAACAAAGTCGGGTACTTTTGGCCCTGTTCCGGTTCCGAGTACAATTTTTTTGGTAAAAACGGTTTCAGTTGTTCCGGTGTTTAGGTTAATCCGCTCTACCTTGTAAATGCCATCTTGGTAATGTATTGCCGTAACTTTTTGCTCAAACTGGCAGTTAGGAAGGTGGCTGATGGCCCATTTGCAATAGGCATTATACTCTTTGCGCAACACAAAAAAATCTTCCCTGATGTAAAATTTATACAAACGATCGGTTTGTTTCAGGTAGTTTAAAAAACTGTACGCACTGGTTGGGTCGGCCAAAGTTACCAGATCAGCCATAAAAGGAACCTGCAGGGTAGCATCGCTCAGCATCATGCCCGGGTGCCAGTTAAATTCACTGGCCTGATCTAAAAACAAGGTAGATAAACCACTAATAGGCGCGCACAAGGCGGCAAGTCCCAAATTAAAGGGGCCAATGCCAATGCCTACGATATCATATATTTTCTGGTTCTGCATTAGGCTTCCTCCGTTTCAAATGGTGATAATTTGGCCTGAGCATAAGCTTTGGCTTCGGGGAATTTTTCCCAGTACCAGTCGCGGTAGCAAAAGGTAAGGTTGGCCATTTTGTATGGCATCTGGATTACTTTTTCAAGCTTAAAGCCGAGTCGGGTTACAAAAATGTGCATGGCGCGACTTTCAACAGCAGCTTCGCCGATGCATTTGCCTACCTCTTTCTGCTCAAAAATGAAATCCATTAAAGCCTGGCCGGTTTCAAAACTGTACTTTTTGTCTTTTTCGGTTGGGGCAATGAGCAGGTGCGCACCATAATCAGTAGTTAATGCCTCGTAACAAGCGCCTACGCCATCGCGCATAGGCCAGTAAGGTTCTATGGTGAAGGTGGGTTCGCCGTTTATCTCGCCAATAAAACTGTGCGAGGCATCGTTAGGCAGTAATGTGCGGTAAAAAAGCTCTAACCCTTTAATCGGGCCATCCATTTTCCAGATGGGTTTGGCATGTTCCTGGTTAAACCAGTCGTGCACCATTTCCAGATCACGGTCTATATCAAAAGGACGGATGTTAATCGTCACATCTTCTTTCGGGAAATATCGGCTGTATAGCACCTCTTTGCTTTGTGGTTTAATCAGGTTTTCAGCAAACAGATATTTTGAGAGGGGATTCGGGAATTCGCGGTAAATGGCCGGATTATCAATCGGTGCGCTGGCTTCGTCGATATTGCAGAGGTTGGTAAGCAGGTTGCCTTTAACTTCCCAGCTGCGGCGGTTAATAATATAATCTACCAAACCCGTAGTATCGCTGTTTTCAAATTGTTTAAACTCTAAATAAACCAGGTCGATTAAAGTCTTTTCGTCAGCCAGGTTATTGCTGGCCAGCGCATTTACTACGCCTAAAATATTGTTAATGAGTAAATAATAAGTCAGTTTCGGAATGATATACGCATTCGGTACAATAGAACCGCTTTCTGCTGCAATTTCGGGATATGCCTGTTGCAGGGCTTCAGCTTTGCTATCGCTAAAGAAATAGCCCTGGTTGTCTCTGAAGTACAATTTGGCCGGATAAAAATCCTTATCCAGCTCTACCATTACGTTTTGCTGGTGAAATTCGAAAGCCATTCCGTAATTGTTGTACAGGCCAACAATAGGCGTTACGCACAGGTGCAGGTATTGTTTAAACCAGTTTACTGCGGTATGAGCAAGGCTCTTGTTTTTACTGATCGATGCCTCTTCAATCACATGTACCAATCTTGGTTTTTGGCCCAGCAAGCCATCCTGACATAAGGCAGCAAGCAGGGTTACGTTTTTCTCTGCTTCTTCGCCCTTAAACGGATTGTGCCTGATACTGATATTAAAGCCATCGATGTTTTGCCCCTGATAATTTACCGTAATAAAAGCCGGATCGGTAATGAATTCAATTTCAGGGAATTCGGCTTTTGCCGCTTTGCCCAAAGTGGTTTTTAAAAGTTTACTTACATCGTAACCACGGTGCAGTTCTCTAACCAGGTTAACGCGTTGCGAATTGGTGATTTTAACATGGAGCGAAAATTTAAGCATCCAATCGCTCGCTGCATTGTACACGGTTCTAACCGATGAGGTTGGGGTATAGGCATCGCCAAATTGCCCGAGGTAAACCAGCAATTTTTCCGCTCGCATGGCTTGTACAGCAGGTTGGTCAAGCAGGTAATCCGCTTCCCAGGGATGCATGGGCACCACTTTGTGGTTAGGGTACCGATCAAGTATTGTTATTGTTTCTGTATTTGTCGTCTCTAAAAGTTCAATCCTGAACAAATCAGTAATATCGAAACCTTCGGCATTTTTTTCATTGATATTGGCTGCCGCAATTAAGAAATAACTAAGCTGGAAACTGCCTTTTGTTTCGGGAGAATATTTTAAAAGCTCGTCAGTACTGTTAAAACCCGACCGGCCCTTGGGTAGGGGATGGGCATTATGACCTAAAAACAGCGATTGTTCTGCCGATATAAAGTTCATTTTAGCAAAGTTTACCGGTTTGCCATTTTGCTGGAAGAACGAAAGAAATTGCTGAAGGTTTTCTACACTATTGGCTAAACGTTGTTTTACCTGGTCGGCAGCTGTATCCGGAAACTCAGCTGTGCTGAACTGCACCGCTAATTCCATGAAGCGATAAATATCAATGGCAGTAATTGTATTTGTTTCAATACCGCGTGCTACAACCGGGAAATTAAAAACATGCCGGCCGCTATCTGCATAAAACTTTAATGGGGCATATACCTCGTAACCAATGCTGCTAAAATCAAACCTGATATGCAAACGGTCTGATGTAGTAGACAGGTAGTTAGCCAGTGGTGCGTCGTATTTCGGGATACCTGCATAACGGGTCCAGTTGGTAAATTCGCGGCAATAACTGTTAAGGAGCGCATTAAAGTTAGTTTCTTCTGAAATCTGCTGAAGCTTGATTAAGTCTAACGTATTCGTTTCCATGTTTTTTAATGATTTTAATGATGTTTTCAATATCGCTGATGGTAGTAAGCGGGTTTAGTAGGGTAAATTTGAGGTAGAATTGCTGGTTAATCTTAGTGCCGGCCACCAGGGCTTTACCTTGATTAAACATCGTTTTTTTTATGTATTGGTTCATGGCGCATACATCCAGTTGCACGTTTTTAGGGCGGTATCTGAATACCAATGCACTGATATCCGATTCGTTCATAAGTTCAATATCATGATCGGCCTGCAATAAGCTGGCTATTTCAGCTGCGGTTTCAATAATGGTATCAAAATAGCCGCCCAATTTATCGCGACCCATCATGCGGAGTGTGAACCACAGTTTTAAAGCGTCGAAGCGTCGGGTAGTTTGTATCGATTTATTTACCTGGTTGGGCAGGCCATCGTCATCATGATCTTTAGGGTTTAAGTAATCGGCATGGTGCGTAATCAGGTTGAAAAAGTGCTTGTCACGCACCAGAAAACCGCTGCTGCTTACAGGCTGAAAGAAAGATTTATGGTAATCAACCGTAACCGAATGCGCCAGTTCGATACCGTTTAGCAGGTTACGGTATTTATCGGTAAGCAATAAGCCACAGCCATAAGCCGCATCAATGTGGAACCAGGTATTGTATTTTTGGCTAATGGTGCCCAGTTGCTGCAGCGGATCTAGATTACCAAAATCGGTGGTGCCCGCTGTACCTACAATGGCAATTGGTATATTTCCCTGTGCAAGTTCTCTTTTTATAGCGTCTTCAAGCAAAACCGTATTCATCCTGAAACTGCGATCGGTTTTAATCTTGATGACTGCTTTTTCACCCAGACCTAACAGCGAGGCATTTTTCTGAATACTGAAATGTGCTTTTTCAGAAACAAAAATCCTGAAGCGCGAAGCCTCGGCAGGCAGGCCATTTACTTTAATGTTGTGGTTCAGGGCGGTAATGGCGTAATGATCTCTGGCCAGTAAAAGCCCCATTAAATTACTCTGCGTACCGCCGCTGGTAAAAATGCCGTCGGCTTTTTTGCCATAACCAATCTGATCGCAGGTCCACTCAATTAATTTTTGCTCAATTAAAGTGCCCCCAGAGCTTTGATCCCAGGTATCGATAGAGGAGTTGATGGCCGAAATCATCACTTCTGCGGCAACAGCCGGGATAACAATGGGACAGTTTAAGTGCGCAATGTAGGTAGGGTGATGAAAAGCAATAGCGTGGTTGGTGTAAAGCTGTTCAACTTCTTTCAGTAAAGCGTCGTAATTGTCGTGCGTTTTTTCAAATTCGATGGCATCGAATAAGGGTTTCAGTTTGACTGGCGATACACCGCTAAAGGGCTGCTGGTTGTGGTTCAGGAATTTTTTTACCGCCTGGGTAACTTTGCCAACCGCATGCAGGTACTCTGCTTCGTTTTCGTGGTGAAAGATTTCCTTAGCCGGGCTCTCCGTAAGGAAATCGATGAGGTCCTGTTTTTCTAGGTCTGATGTAAACATTAGTTTTTCAATTTTTCAAAATTTAAGTTCAAAAGGCAATACAATACCAGGCAAAATGCCGATAGTTTTTTACTGATTAATTGGTTAGTTGAGTACTTAAAATAAGCGTAATGTGTAGACTATAATCTCGACTGCTAAGGTATATTTTTATTTAGATTGATTAAAAATAATATTTAAAATAGTTTTAAACTATTGTTAATGAATTGTTTATATCTATGTTTTGTTACTTTTTTGAAGGTGTTCTCGGAAATATTTGCTTCTTATTATTTGGATTTAATCCAAATAAATGATTGCTTTACGAAAAAAATAAATCATTTAATGAAAAATCTATACTTAATTGCAATCCTTATCTGTGGGTTTATAATTACAGGTAAAGCTCAAACCATTACCGGCAAGGTAATAGGTGAAACTGCACCACTAAGTGGTGCTAATATTAAAGTGCAGGGCAAAAAATCTGCGGTTACTACTGGTGCAGATGGTAGTTTCGAACTTGCACTAAGCGAAGGTTCACATCAGCTACAGGTAAGTTATGTAGGCTATGTTACCGTATTTCAAAAAGTAAATTTAGCTAAAGGGCAAAATGTCAATTTAATCATCAACTTAAGCCCTACGGCCAACATGCAGGAGGTAGTAGTGGTATCGGCGCGTAAACCAACCAAAATAAGTGAGATACCAGGTACCGTTTGGGTGGTTGATGGCGCAAAAGTGCAAGAGCAGGTTAAAGCAGGCGTGCCCTTTAAACAGGCGTTAGCCCAATTGATTCCGAGTTTAGATGCCGGACCCGAAGGCCGTACCAATTACGGTCAAAACCAGCGTGGCAGAGATGCATTGGTTATGATCGATGGTGTATCGCTCAACAGCACGCGTGGGGTAAGCCGTCAGTTCGAATCTATCGATCCGTTTAATATCGAAAGAATTGAGGTACTATCAGGCGCGAGTGCCGTTTACGGTGGCGGTGCAACCGGAGGTATTATCAACATCATTACCAAAAAAGGACAGGATAGTCAGCCAGGTTTTACTACGCAGGTTGGTGTACGCAGTGGTTTGAAAGAAAAAAGCGATCACGATGTTCGTGTTGCACAAGCTATTTCGGGTGGCAGTAAAGATTGGAATGGCCGGATTGGTATTGCTTTCCAGAAAAACAATGCAGCTTATGGAGCCAATGGGAAGCGGATTTTCACCGATATTACCCAAACTGATTTGCAGTACAACGAGTCTTTCGATTTTTTTGGAAGCACAGAATTTAAATTGACAGATTATCAAAAGTTAACGGTAAATGCGCAGTATTACAATTCGGGCTATCGTGGTGATAAAGACTTGTTTTTAGGTACTAACTACGCCGGCTTATTGTCAAATGCATCGCTTTTGGAGATGAGAAATGGTTATTCATCAGATGTTGATCCTAAAACAAGCCGCGCCAATATCAATGCTAACTATCAGGCCAGCGATATTTTGGGCGGACAAACCCTTTACGTGCAGGCTGCAGCCAGAAATGAGCAGTTTAGCTTTCACCCATTTCCGGGAACAGCGGCCTTACCAGGTGTGCTTTACAGTGGCTCATCAATCCAGAATACCAATTACAGTGCTTTAAAACTGGTGTTGAATAAAGACTGGAATAAATTAAACCTAACCTATGGTATTGATGCCGATAACGAGAATTTTAATGCACAGCAAGCGCTTTTCGATAGGGTAAAAGCGGCAACATCCGGCGGTTTAACCAATACCACGGTTGCTACTATTGCGCGTTATCCTAATTTTAGGGTAAATGGCTTATCGGGCTTTTTGCAGGCACAATTTAAGCTGGCCGATTTCTTAACCCTATCTGGTGGTGTTCGTCAGCAACGCATGTTTGTTAAGGTTGGTGATTTTGTAGGCACAGCAGCTGCTGTACCTTTGGCTTATGGTGTAGGCCGTAACGCTACTGCTATTGCGGGTGGAAGCAATCACTATGATGTTAATTTGCTTAATGGTGGTTTGGTATTTAAAATCAATGCGCCTCAACAGGCCTGGTTTAACTATTCGCAAGGATTTAACCTGGCCGATCCGGCAAAATATTATGGTCAGGGAACTTATACGCTGGCAGGCACCAACTGGAATTTAGGTAACTCTATCAATGTAGGTAGTTCTCCTTTAACGGGTATTAAAACCGATCAGTACGAGGCTGGTTACCGTTACCGCACTGGTGTATTTAATGCGCAAGTGGCTGCTTTTTATGCTTTATCAGATAAAAATGTAAAAACCAACAGCACTTTCAATATCGAAGTGTATGATGAGCATGTAAGAAACCTTGGACTTGAAGGCTCGCTATCGCTTAACCTGAAAAATGGCTTCGAGGCTGGTGTAAATGGTTTGTATATCAAAACCCAAAAACAAAATGCCGATGGTACCTGGGCATTGCAGGATGTAACGGTGGCAAGTCCGTCTAAACTGGCTGGTTATATAGGTTATAACGGAAAAGTATTTGGCTTAAAAGCACAGGTTTTCCACTCATTCGATTCGAAAGGAATTTCTACTAATCTAAAAGAATACGAATTAAAAGGATATACCACGGTTGATTTATTGGGCTCAGTAAAAATATTTACCGGAAGCTTATCAATCGGTGTTCAAAACCTGTTGAACAAGAATTACCAAACAGTTTGGAGTCAGCGTTCATCAATTTTGTATGCTGCCTTGGCTAAACCCGAAACTTTTTATTATGCCGGCCGTGGCCGTACGTACAATGTAACATATACGCTTAATTATTAGGTTCAATAGATTGCTTTGTGATCCGTCATTCCCAACTTGATTGGGAATCGTAATGCCTTAGCAAGGTTTTTTTAGTTGCATTAAGATTCCCGCCTGCGCGGGAATGACGACCCTCTAAACACTAAATGCACCATGTTGGGCATTTAGTGTTTATTTCGCTTCAATTCAATCACCGTTACCTCGGGCCAGATTCCAATCCGACCAGAAAAGCCAAGGAAACCAAAGCCACGGTTTACGTTTAAATACCTACCGTTCTCGGTTTTAATGCCTGCCCAGTGTTTGTAGCGGTATTTCACCGGACTCCATTTAATACCAAAAGCCTCGATGCCAAACTGCATGCCATGCGTATGACCAGCCAGCGACAATTGTATTTTTGAAGGATAATTTTTTACCTGCGCATCCCAATGCGAAGGATCGTGAGAGAGCAGAATTTTGAAATCATTGGCAGTGGTATTGGCCAAAGCTTTATTTAAATCGCCCCGTTCGCCAAAACCAATTCCCCAGTTTTCTATCCCGGCCAGGATAATTTTTTCGCCATTCTTATGCAGTTCTACGTGCTCGTCCAGCAATAACTTAAAGCCGAGCTCTTTATGGTAAGCTTTTAACTGATCGAGGTTTT
Organism: Pedobacter sp. KBW01; assembly: GCF_003852395.1. Lineage (NCBI taxonomy): Bacteria > Pseudomonadati > Bacteroidota > Sphingobacteriia > Sphingobacteriales > Sphingobacteriaceae > Pedobacter > Pedobacter sp. KBW01. Next base: position 17,932 of record NZ_QAJQ01000040.1, on the reverse strand, counting down.
TGATCTTCTCCGCTTCGCTTGGCCATTTTACATAATCGCCATAATCATGATTACCCAAAACCGAAAACTGTCCGAAAGGTGCCTTTATTTGCGAGAAATGACCAATGTAAGGCACAATCTCTGAGGAAATATTGTTGACCAAATCACCCGTAAACACAAACAAATCGCTTTTTTGTGCATTAATTAAATCAATGCCCTTTTGTACTGCTTTGGGGTTAGTAAAACTGCCGGCGTGCACATCCGAAATTTGGGTTAAGGTAAAACCATCGAAAGCTGCTGGCAGATCGTCGAAATACAAAGTATGTTTAATTACCCTGTAGGCATATTTCCCCTGGGTAATGCCGTAGGCAAATAATCCAATGGTTAAGCAAAACATTACAAAAGCAAAATCGACCCAATAATTGCTACGCGCTAAAAGGTGGAAACCGCCACCATTAAAGCTACCCGTAATTCCGAACAGGAAACGGTAAATATCGCCTAGCAGCAAGAAGATCGCAAAAACTACTTCCGCAGTAAAAATGATCAGGAAAGTATGGCTTACGATTTGAAAAAAGCGGTTTATGCCCTGAATACGCATTTGCTGGATGGCATAAAACAAAGCAAAGGTTAAGCCGACAATAAAAACCCAGAAGATAGGACTAAGCCAGGTAGATTGATTTAAAGTGCCCAAACCTGATAAAACGTATGCATTTAAGACAAAAAACATAAATGCTACAATAAGGAGCGGGATGAGGTTGAGTTTTCTTTTCATTACAAATTGATAAGAGGCATAAAGATAAATGTAGGGCTTAAACGCAGATAAATTGCCTGCAGTTTGCAAGTTGGATTATTTTTACGCTTCTTTGATTAAAATGTATCTAAAAGGAGTGAGGCTCTGATTTAAATAATATGCTACAGCTAGAAAACATAATAGCCTGAATAGCGTATTTTAATAATTTACTTTCTTTTATTAGCTTTGTGCGAATATGCTGTCGAAAAAAACAAAATACGCCATAAAGGCACTTGTTGCTCTTGGTAAAAATTTAGATAAACCACCAATGCAGATCTCAAAAATTGCAGAGGAAGAGCATATCCCAAAAAAATTCCTGGAGCAAATTTTACTTGATTTACGTAATGCAGGCTTTTTATACAGTAAAAAGGGAGCCGGAGGCGGTTACAGCCTGAATAAAAAGCCCGAAGAAATTCTTTTGGTGCATATTATGCGGGTTACTGATGGTCCCATTGCCATGGTACCTTGTGCCAGCTTAAACTTCTATCACAAATGCGATGAATGCGAGGATGAAAAGACTTGCGGAATCAGAAGTGCATTTATTGATGTGAGAGACGCCACATTGAAGGTTTTAAGTGAAACCAGTATCGCCGATGTAATTAATCGTGAGGACACGCTAAAGCTGGCTATCGAAAAATTGTAAGAGATTATTTTAATCATAATGATCTAAAGGTTGGTGTCTTCACCAACCTTTTTTTATTGCTTGTTTCGGTCGGTGTGGACACCAACCGATAGGATAAAGGAGCCAGGTTATTTCTTAGTATCTAATGGTTGGTGTCCTCACCAACCAGCTTAGCCTCCGGCTATCTTCAAAAATAAATTACGGACAGCAACATTTTTTAGCAAACGATTGCACAGCCTATTAAAGGCGAAAAACCAACAGAAAACTGTCGTTAAGGGTTTACAGATTAACACCGTACCGTAATTTTTTTCATAAAAAATTACGACTATTCCTATATACTTTATATATTTGACGGATGAACCTAAATTTTATACCTAATAGAGCCGCTATCCGGATGATGTGCTGTTGTTGTAAAACACGGTAACAGGAGCCTATAGATAATTTAAGTATAAAATATTGGATGCTTCTCGGTAAAAGGGAAGCATTTTTTGAATAAAGCTAACAACACATATGCAAACTTTCAGAACAGAACTCGAAAACAATATTGTCGAGCAGGACATTATCGATTTAGAGAATAAGATTAAAGCCTTTCGGGATGGTACAATCCACGACGAAAAGTTTAGGAGCCTGCGTTTAGCACGCGGTGTTTACGGACAAAGACAGCCGGGAGTGCAAATGATCCGGATTAAGCTGCCTTTTGGAAAGGTTACTTTTAAGCAGTTATTGCGCATTGCCGATATTGCCGATGAGTATGGAAGTGGCAATTTACACTTAACCACCCGTCAGGATATCCAGTTGCACTATGTAAGTTTAGACCGGACACCAGAACTTTGGGCTAAATTAGAGCAAGATGATATTACCCTGCGTGAGGCTTGTGGTAACACGGTGCGTAATGTAACGGCATCGCCAAATTCGGGCATCGATAAAGATGAGCCGTTTGATGTTTCACCATACGCGCACGCTGTTTTTAAATACTTTTTGCGTAACCCAATCTGTCAGGAAATGGGTCGTAAAATTAAAATTTCATTCTCTTCGAGTGATAAGGATACTGCATTTAGCTACATTCATGATTTAGGTTTTATTCCGAAAATTAACGAAAAGGGCGAACGTGGATTTAAAGTTTTATTTGCTGGTGGTTTAGGTGCACAACCTTTCTTAGCCAGTGCCGTTCACGAATTTTTGCACGAAGATCAGATCATTCCTTTTACAGAGTCTGTGCTTCGCGTTTTCGACCGTTATGGCGAACGTACCAATAGAAATAAAGCGCGTTTAAAATACCTGGTTCAAAAATTAGGTTTAGACGAAGTTTTACGCCTGGTTGCCGAAGAGCGCATTGCCAATAAAGTAAAAAGCTTTAAAATAGATTTAAATACAATCGCCGAACCCATTTTGCCAGCAGAGCAAGATTACCCGGCGGTAGAAATTTTAAACGAAACCCACTACAAACACTGGTCGGCTACCAACGTGGTAGAGCAGAAACAGGCTGGTTTTTATTCGGTGTATGTAAAAGTACAGGTAGGTGATATTAAAACAGATAAAGCAAGGGTCTTTGTTGATGCCATCAGGCCGTATGTTGCCGATGAAATCAGGCTTACACAAAACCAGGGTTTGTTATTAAAATATGTACGCAAAGAAGCTTTACCTGCTTTATATGCGGAGTTAAATAAAATTGGTTTTACCACTGCCGGTTTCGATAGTGTTGCCGATATTACCACTTGCCCGGGAACAGATACCTGTAATTTAGGTATTGCCAACTCTATGACATTGGCCGAGGTGTTGGAAGATGTGATTTATACCGATTTCCCTGAATTGATTTATGAAAAAAACATCAAAATCAAAATCAGTGGCTGTATGAACTCTTGTGGTCAGCATGGTTTAGCCGAGATTGGTTTTCACGGCAGTTCGGTAAAAGCCGAAGGAAAAGTGGTTCCGGCGGTTCAGGTAATGCTTGGTGGTGGTACTGTAGGCGATGGCGTTGGTCGTGTGGCAGAACGTGTAATCAAAGTTCCATCAAAAAGAGCAACCAGTGTTTTGCATTTCATTTTAAATGATTTTAAAGCCAATAACCTGGCTGATGAGAATTTTCACCAGTATTACGATAGAAAAGGTAAAGACCATTTTTATCAGTTATTAAAACCACTGGCCGATTTAACTAATCTGCAAACTGAAGAATTTGTAGATTGGGGACACGTAGAGCCTTTTGTTACCGCAATCGGTGTGGGTGAATGTGCTGGTGTAGTGATTGATTTGGTTGCTACTTTATTGTTGGAAGCCGACGAAAAATTTGACTGGGCAAAGCAAAACTTAGAGAAAGGTGCTTATGCTGATGCGATTTACCATACCTACAGTACGTTTGTAAGTGCAGCAAAATCTTTGTTGCTGGATAAAGGTGTAAACAGCAGTACCCAGGTTGGCGTGATTCGCGAGTTCGATAACCATTATGTGGAAACTGGCGAATTTAATCTGGCCACTAACTTTTCTGATTTGGTTCTTCAGATTAATAAAAATGAACCAAGTGCTGAATTTGCCCAAAAATATTTTGAACAAGCCAATCAGTTTTTAAATCAGATTAAAGAAAAAAGAGGAGTATTGGTGAAATGAGATTGAAGACAATTGATATGAGATTTGAGAACTGCATACGCTAAACGCCATGCGCCAAACAACTCTTCATTCAGTTATTCAAAATTCAATAATTAAAAAGAAACATGGTTAATCAAAATAAAGAATCAAAAATAACCCTTCTAGGCGCAGGTCCGGGCGACCCTGACTTGTTAACTTTAAAAGGGGTAAAGGCTTTACAGGCTGCAGATGTAGTATTGTATGATGCATTAACCAACGAAGCTTTATTGGAACATGCACCGGCAGAAGCCATTAAAGTATATGTGGGTAAACGTTCAGGAGAGCATTCTTATCCTCAGGATACCATCAATAAATTAATGATCGATTACGCTTTAAACTATGGGCATGTAGTGCGGTTAAAAGGTGGCGATCCATTTGTGTTCGGCAGGGGTTACGAAGAGTTAGATTACGCCGCATCATACAGCATTCCGGTGAGTGTTATTCCAGGTATTTCGAGTTCAATCGGCGTACCGGGTTTGCAGCAAATTCCGGTTACACACCGTGGCCTGAGCGAAAGTTTTTGGGTAATTACAGGAACAACCACATCTGGTGAAGTATCGGCCGATATTTATCAGGCGGCAACATCAAATGCTACTGTAGTAGTTTTAATGGGACTTAAAAAACTTTCTAAAATTGTAGAGATTTTTAAAGCTGCAGGAAAACATAATTTACCAACAGCAGTAGTGCAGAATGGTTCGGCAGAAGACGAAAAATTAGTGGTTGGTGTGGTAGAAACTATAGAAAGTTTAGTGCAACACGAAAATATTAAGGCTCCGGCATTGTTAATATTTGGAGAAGTTGTATCATTACATCCGTCATTTAAAAACATCATTAAACAATATGCAAGTATTGCCTAACCAACCAAATAATGCAGAATCTTTTTCTGAACAGGAAAAAGGTAACCAGCTGTTTCCGGTTTTTGTGAAGCTGAATAAGCTGCGTACATTATTAATTGGTGCAGGTAATATTGGCCTCGAAAAATTAACGGCGATTGTTAACAACAGTCACCAAGCTAACATTACCATTGTAGCCGAAGTAATTTCTCCAGAGGTTTATACCTTAATTGCGAACTATCCTTTGGTTAAGGTTAAACAAAAGAGTTTTGATGTTTCTGATTTACAGGGTATTGATATTGTTTTTGCCGCAACAAACAATAACATTTTAAACGAAGAGATCAGAAAAGTAACCAACGAAAAAGGCTTACTGATCAATGTGGCCGATAAACCCGAGCTTTGCGATTTCTATTTAGGATCTATCGTTCAAAGGGGTGATCTAAAAATAGCGATTTCTACCAACGGAAAATCGCCAACCATAGCCAAACGCTTAAAACAAATTTTGAACGAAGGTTTACCGGCCGAGCTGGATGAAACTTTGCAGAATATGAGCGCTTTGCGCCAGACTTTAAACGGCGATTTCTCGGCAAAGGTTAAAAAGCTGAATAAGGTTACCCAAAGTTTAATTGACCCTAAAAAGAGTTTTGCCGAGCGCAATATCAAGTGGTTAATCTGGGTGGCTTCGGTATTATTAATCGGTGCCATAGGTTTTTCACTGTGGAATACCGAGCCAGAGTTTCAAACTTTCCTGATTAATATCGACCCCTTGTTTTACTGGTTTTTAGGTGCCGGATTTTTATTCGCCCTGATTGACGGTGCAATTGGCATGTCGTACGGGGTTACTACAGCCTCTTTCTCACTGGCAATGGGTTTACCTCCGGCCTCAGCTAGTATGGCGATCCACATTTCGGAAGTAATGAGTAACGGAATTGCTGGCTGGATGCATTACCGTATGGGCAATGTAAACTGGAAACTGTTTAAAATATTAATTCTCCCAGCTATAGTTGGGGCAGTGCTGGGCGCCTATATCTTATCGTCGCTGGAGCACTACAGTGCTTATGTTAAGCCAATTGTGGCGGTGTACACCTTGTTTTTGGGTGGCATTATTTTAATGAAAGCTTTCAACATCAAAAGAAAGAAAGCCGATCAGAAGATTAAAAAAATTGGTCTTTTAGGTTTTGTTGGTGGTTTTATCGATGCTGCTTTCGGTGGTGGTTGGGGCTCAATTGTATTGTCGAGTTTAATTGCCGGTGGCAGACATCCATTATTTTCTTTAGGAACAGTAAAAATTAGTCGTTTTTTTATTGCCACTCTTAGTTCGCTAACCTTTTTTACCATGTTAGGTGGCAAACACTGGGAAGCCGTTTTAGGCTTGATTATCGGTAGTGCAATAGCATCGCCAATTGCTGCAAAAGTATCCAACAAAATTTCGGCGAAAACCATTATGGTTGCCGTTGGTATTATTGTGATGCTGGTAAGCTTGCGCAGTGTAATTATGTTTATTTTAAAATTAATTTAGTGATGGAACGTGTAGAAGAGATAAAAGAAGCACTAAAAGGCTTAGATACCATTGAAAAATTAAGGTTTTTAGCCGATCGCTATGCCGGTCGCATTATATTTTCAACCAGTTTTGGATGGGAAGACCAGGCAATTACACACCTTATTTTTAGCAATAATATTCCAATTAAGGTTTTTACTTTAGAAACCGGGCGGTTATTTCCTGAAACCTATTACGTTTGGAACCGTACCCTTGAAATTTACAATAAACCGATTTACGCCTACTATCCGCAAAATGAGCTCTTGCAGGATATGGTGAACAGTAAAGGCCCAAGCAGTTTTTACGAATCGGTCGAAAACAGAAAAGAGTGCTGCTATATCCGTAAAATAGAACCTTTAAAAAGAGCATTAAAAGGTAACGAAATCTGGATCACAGGTATCAGGGCCGATCAAAGTACAAACCGTGAGGATATGCACGATGTAGAATGGGATGAAGGTAACCAGCTGGTTAAATTTCATCCGATTTTCGATTGGACATTAGACGATGTGAAGGCATATATTAAAGAAAACAACATTGTTTACAACACCCTGCACGATAAAGGATTCCCGAGCATAGGTTGCGCCCCATGTACAAGAGCAGTACAACCCGGCGAAGATTTTAGGGCCGGAAGATGGTGGTGGGAAGACCAGAGTAAAAAAGAATGTGGCTTGCATGCAGCATCCTGAGCCAAAAAAACATTCCTATCGGGGCGTCATTGCGAGGCAGGGAAAGAGCGAGCCGTGACAATCTTATAGAAGGATAAAATAAATTACTATTGCAGAAAGCCGAAACAGATTGCTTCGGCGGTTGAAAAACCTTCTCGCAATGACGTAAATAGAACAACAACAGCAAATATATTAGTTGAAAAAGGAGCGGCGCTGAAAAGCAACCTTCCAATATTTCAACAATCAATCATTTCAACATTTTATAATGAGTACATATAATTTTGATTACTTAGATGAACTAGAGGCAGAGGCCATTCACATTTTACGTGAGGTTGCGGGGCAGTTTGAAAAGCCGGCTTTGCTGTTTTCGGGTGGAAAAGATTCGATTACCTTAGTGCGTTTAGCAGAAAAAGCTTTCCGTCCCGGTAAATTTCCTTTTCCACTGGTACACATCGATACCGGGCATAATTTTGAAGAAACCATTACCTACCGTGATGAAATGGTAGAAAGAATTGGCGAAAGGCTGATTATTGGTTCAGTTCAGGAGTCTATTGATCAAGGTAAAGTAGTAGAACAAACCGGTAAAAACGCGAGCAGAAATGCTTTGCAAACCGTAACCTTGTTAGATACCATTGCAAAACACCAGTTCGATGCCTGTATTGGCGGTGCGCGCAGAGACGAAGAAAAAGCACGCGCAAAAGAGCGTATTTTCTCTGTACGTGATGAATTTGGCCAGTGGGATCCTAAACGCCAGCGCCCCGAGCTTTGGAACATTTATAACGGTAAAATCCACAAAGGTGAAAACATCCGTGTATTCCCAATCAGCAACTGGACCGAGCTGGATGTTTGGAACTACATCCGCCGCGAAAAAATTGAATTGCCAAGCATCTACTTCTCACACGAACGCGATGTGATTACCCGCAACGGACAGTTAATGGCCGCATCTCCGTTTTTAAATATGGATGATGAAGATATCGTATTCCGCAAGCAAGTGCGTTTCCGTACAGTTGGCGATATGTCGTGTACAGCTGCAGTTGAGTCGGAAGCAACTTTGATTGATGATATTATTGAAGAAATCAGCGCTTCTAAAATTTCAGAGCGTGGTGCCCGTTTAGACGATAAAGTTTCGGAAGCAGCAATGGAAGACAGGAAAAAAGGAGGATATTTTTAAAGAGCATCAAGATTAAACAGTATCAAGTGTTCAAGATTAAAGTATCAAGACATTATAATCTATATTGATATTTGATCTTACTACTCATTACTTGATACATTGTTAACAAACTTGACAACTCTATCTTAAATACGACAATAAACATGAACATATTAAAATTCTTTACAGCAGGCAGTGTAGATGATGGTAAAAGTACCTTAATCGGCCGTTTGTTATACGATACAGATTCTATTTTAGCCGATCAATTGGAAGCCTTACAAAGCTCGAACCGTAAAAATGACGACGGAACAATTGACCTGGCTATTTTAACTGATGGATTAAGGGCAGAACGCGAACAGGGCATTACCATTGATGTGGCCTACAAATACTTTCAAACCGAAAAGCGTAAATTTATTATAGCCGATACGCCGGGTCACATCCAGTATACCCGCAATATGGTTACCGGAGCATCAACCGCAAATCTGGCCATTATTTTAATCGATGCCCGCAACAGTGTAGTTGAACAAACTATCCGTCACTCGTATATTGTTTCACTACTGGGTATTAAGCACGTTGTGGTTTGTATCAATAAAATGGATATGGTTGATTACAGCGAAACGGTTTATGCTTCCATCATCGAAAAGTATAAAGTACTTGCGCAGCAACTTAAATTAGACGATGTAACGTACATCCCGGTTAGTGCCCTAAAAGGCGATAACGTGGTGCAACGTTCAGAAAATATGCAGTGGTACGAAGGCGAAAGCTTGCTTCATTTCTTAGAGCAGGTAGATACCGATCATCTAGACCGTTCGCAACTGGCGCGTATGCCGGTACAGTGGGTTGTACGCCCGCAAACCGACGAGTTGCACGATTACCGCGGTTACGCAGGCCGTGTATTGAGCGGAACTTTTAGCCTGAACGATAAAGTAAATGTATTGCCTTCAGGTGCTGGCTCTACCATCGAGAAAATTGAATTTTTTGATGAAGCACTGGATGAAGCCCATGCAGGTCAGTCGGTGATTATCCATTTAAAAGATGATGTGGATATTAGCCGTGGCGATACCATTGTAAATGCTTCTGCCTTACCGCAAGAATCGAAACTGATTGAAGCCGATTTGTGCTGGATGGATGCACGTGCATTGGATACGTCTATCATGTATAACATTCAGCATAACAGTAAGGTTACGAAATGTAAAATCAGCGAAATTCTGCATAAGGTAGATATCAACACACTCGAAAAACATGCAGCTGATGAATTTAAACTGAACGATATAGGTCGGGTGATTATTAAAACAGCAGATGCGTTGGCTTTTGATCTTTACGATGATAACCGCGCTAATGGCTCAGCTATTTTGGTTGATAGCCGTACCAATTTAACAGTTGGAGCCTTAATGTTCAGGGCAGCAGTTGAATAAAATAAACGTAAGGGGAGATGTGAGGTGGAAGAATTTTGTAAATATCCAGCAAAACCACAACCAAATATAAGATGAAGACGCTAGGCCGAAAGGTATAGTGTGAAAGCAATTTCAGCGGGGCATCGGTTACGATAGCCCCGTTTTTCGTAGTGTGCCGGCTATTTTATCATAATTTAGTGCCTGCGTAGATAATTTTTATATCTTAGTTTAACTCACTATCTCTTATAACCGCTTAACTTATGCATGCAGGAAAAAAATATACTTTTCTGGAATTTATTATCTGGACCAGGCGCGATATTTATCGCTTAACCATTCTGGCCATTATTCCTACCGTACTTTATCATTATTGCGCTTTTACGTTTCTTTCCATTTCCTGGGTACCTGTAGCGCTTTTGGGCACCGCAGTTTCATTTATCATTAGTTTTAAAAATAATGCCAGTTATGCCCGCCTTTGGGAAGCCCGGCAAATTTATGGTGCAATAATCAATTCGAGCAGGGCATTTGGCGTAATGGTTCGTGATTATCTGGCAGTTCATGATAAAAAAACAGATGTGGAAATCATTTTTTACCGCCACTTTGCCTGGCTAACCGCATTACGTTTTCAGTTAAGGGAGCCCAGGGCATGGGAAAACTCAAACGATCCGCGCAATATCGAATATGCCCGGCTTTACCGTGTTTCAGAAAAAGCAGATCGCCTGGAAGATAGCCTTGCGCAATACCTTTCTGCTGATGAGTTAAAATATATTTTGACCAAGAAGAACAAGGCTACCCAATTAATGGCACTGCAATCGGCCCATATTAATAAACTTGTGGTCAGCGGAGTTTTAACCGAACTGCAACTGCAATCTTTACAAAATACCATTACCAGCTTTTACGATAACCAGGGTAAGGCCGAAAGGATTAAAAATTTTCCTTATCCACGCCATTTTTCATCTATAGCCACCATTATGCTAAATTTATTTGTGTTTTTAGTTCCATATGGATTGCTAAACGAGTTTAATAAGTTAGGCAACGGTACTTTAATTGAAGGATATTCCATCTGGTTAAATATTCCCTTCGCTATTTTGTTAACCTGGGTTTTTAATTCGCTTGATATTGTTGGCGAAAGCTCAACCAACCCTTTCGAAGGAAGTGCGAACGATGTGCCCATTACCAATATTTCCAGGACGATAGAAATTGACATGCGGGATATGCTCGATGAAACCGATCTGCCGCCGTCACTTACGCCAGAGCATTTTATACTGATGTAATGGTTTTTCTGTTATGGAAATGCCAGAATGTTTTCATCATATTGGTATATTAGTATAATCAATTAAAATGCTAAAACTCTTGATATGAAAAGAATCATCATTTACCTCGTTATAGCGGCTCTTCCGTTTGCCTATGCCTGTAACCAAAATAAAACCAGTACAAATTCGAAAACAACAACCGACTCTGTAATTAAACAAGATTGTTATAAAGCAGGCTTTGAAAAAGATACTGCTTATATGAATGTAGAAATACATGCATCGGGCAAAGCTACAGGGAAGTTGTTAATTAGATATAATGATAAACCCAGCAATATGGGCGCTATATCGGGTAAATTTAATGGCGACACTTTGCTCGTAGATTATCGGTTTAAAACCGGAAAGGATACGGTTAGTGTATATACAAACCCACTGGCTTTTTTAAAAAAGGATGGTAAACTGATAATGGGGGTAGGGCAGATTGAAACCACACTAGGCAGGTCTTATTTTGTAAAAGGAAAACCGATTAATTACGAAGCCGGAAAATTTATCTTTGAAGAAGCAAGTTGTAAATAAGTAATAACCTATTGCATGCCATAATTATTTTTGCCACGGATGCGCAGAAAACATGGAAACATTTTTCTTTTTTATCACCCTGTTTCTAACGTAAGGTCAGATGGTAAAATCTGACCTTATACCAATCATAGCTTCGATGGCTGTTCGATAATAATATCTGACAGCACTATTCAGGTAGCCACTTCATAGATTGTCCTCCTGAGCGGAGTCCAAGGATTTTTAATAGTATTGTTTTTCATTGCATTAGCGATGCTTTATTAAGTTTGGCATGATAAATTAAAAATATTTTAAAATAAATTACTACAATTCCTATAGACTTTATATATTTGTAATAATTAATAACTGTTAACCCGCATAAAATTTGGTGTTATGATTTTAAATAAAGTAGAAAAAGCGAACATTGAACCACGAATTACTTTAATAGGTGCAGGTCCTGGCGACCCGGATTTATTTAGTTTAAAAGGTGTAAAAGCATTAAAAACAGCCGATGTTGTTTTGTACGATGCAAATGTGAATGAAGCTTTACTATGTTATGCGCCAGATGGTATTCCGAAAGTTTATGTGGGTAAACGCAGCGATGATGAAGATTTCTCGCAAGAGGCTGTTAATAAACTGATTGTTGATTACGCTTTAAACTATGGTCATGTGGTGCGTTTAAAAAGCGGCGATCCGTTTTTCTTTGCCAAAGGTTACGAAGAAATCGATGCGGCAGAATCTTATAGCATCCCAACCGAAATTATTCCTGGTATTTCGAGTGCTACAGGTGCACCAAGTTTACAAAAGATCCCGATGATTTATAAAGATCTGAGCGAGAGCTTTTGGGCGGTAACCGGAACCAATTCGAGAGGCGAAATTTCTGAAGATTTATACATTGCTGCTAAAACCAAAGCTACCATCGTAGTTTTAAACGGAATTGAGAAGGTAAAAGAAATCGCAGCTATATTTCAGGCCGAAAATAAAAACCTTTTACCGGTGGCTGTAATCCAGAACGGATCTACCCCACAAGAGAAAATTGCAGTAGGTATAGTTGATACCATTGCCGAAATTGTTGAAGATAAAAAAATAACTGCGCCTGCCTTATTGGTTTTTGGTGATGTGGTTTCCTTGCACCCACAGTTTCAACCCATCCGCGATTTCTACGAAATTATGGCGGAAGAGTACTAAGATATTTTTGAACCAAAAATATATTTGTTTTGTTGTTAAAAACCGCGTGGGCGAGCCAGGCGGTTTTTTTGTTTATGTATGCCTTAGCGTACATCTGCACAATCAGCGGGAAACTATTTGAAAATTGTCCGGCAGATTTAAGGAGATCATCGCAGATTAAATTCATGTATCGACTCTGCTTGTTGATTTGACTAGACTCGATCTCAGCGTACATCTGCGTAATCAGTTGAAACTATTTAGAAATTGCCCCACAGATTTAAAAAGATCACCTCAGATTAAACACCTGTTTCCCAATTTTTTCAATAGCTAAATTTGCTTGCTAAGCCTGGTTTGAAAGCTTCATTTTTTCGTTAGAAAGTCTCCGTGTATAATTGCGTAATCAGCAGAAAAATACCTAAAGCATTGCCGTTCAGCGTCAAAATCAATCCCCTGATCAGAAAATACCTGACCGCTAAATATTCAACTAAAAATATAATTTCCATTATTTGCAATGCTCAAAACAATTAGTAACTTACTTAGGTTATCTACACCAAATATTTGATGGAAATTATACATATAAGCGCCGAGTGTTACCCTATTGCAAAAGTTGGTGGTTTAGCCGATGTAGTAGGGGCCTTACCCAAGTATCAAAATAAATTAGGCCACATTGCCAAGGTGGTTGTTCCTGCGTACGACACTAAATTCATCCGCGAAAGCGAATTTGAGGTAACATACGATGCCTGGTCTAACTACGGCAATCATCATTTTCAGTACCGCATCTTAAAAGAAAAAACGAATAAACTGGGTTTCGATGTTTATGTAATCCACATCAAAGGCCTTACCGACAGACCGAATGTATACGGTTATGGCGATGATACCGAGCGTTTTGTTGCTTTTCAGATTGCTACCTTAGATTGGATAGCACAATGGGAACATCGGCCAGATGTAATCCATTGCCACGATCACCATACCGGTTTAATTCCTTTTATGGCATCGAACTGCTTAAAATACGAAAGTATTAAACATGTACCTACAGTTTTAACCATTCATAACGCACAATACCAGGGACAGTTTGGTTGGGATAAATTATATTACCTGCCAGCATTCGATTTGTGGAAAGGTGGCTTGTTGGGCTGGGAAGATGCCATTAACCCTTTGGCTTCGGCCATAAAATGTGCCTGGCGGGTAACTACGGTTTCGCCAAGTTACCTCGAAGAAATGATGAACAATGCCCGTGGCCTCGAAAGTTTGTTGAGGCAGGAGCGCTGGAAATCGGTAGGGATTTTAAACGGTATTGATAGTGAGGTTTGGAACCCGGAAACAGACCCCATGCTGGGCAAAGGTTACAACATAAAAACAGTAGAAGCCGGTAAACTGGCAAACAAAACCGCCCTGTGCAATGTTTTTCAGTTAGATGCCGCTAAACCCCTCTTTACTTTTATTGGCCGACTGGTTGATGAAAAAGGAGCCGATTTACTGCCTGATATATTTTACACTGCTTTGCAGCAGCATGGCGATAACATTAATATATTGGTTTTAGGATCGGGCGACAGTTGGGTAGAAGGCCGGCTAAATCAGTTAAAAGATATTTTTCCTGGTAAGTATAATGCTTATATTGGCTATAACGAGCAGGTTTCGCACGAAATATATGCCAGTGCCGATTTTCTGATCATGCCTTCGCGCGTTGAGCCTTGTGGTTTAAACCAGTTGTATGCATTAAGATATGGCACAGTGCCCATGGTGCGCCGCATAGGCGGGTTAAAAGATACCGTAATTGATATTGGCGATGGAGGTTTCGGTATTTGTCACGACCAGACCAGCATATGGGATGTTACCCATGCCATTAACAGGGCCGTAGAGCTGTATAACGATAAAAAAGCTTTTAAAGCAGTGCGTAAAACAATGATGAAGTTAGACCATTCGTGGGATAATGCCGCATTAAATTATATAGAATTGTACCAAATATTAAATTAAGCTTAAACATGACTGACAAAGTTTTAGGCGTTATCCTTGGCGGTGGCCAGGGCTCTAGATTATCGCCACTTACACAAACACGTTCTAAACCGGCAGTTCCAATTGCAGGGAAGTATCGGTTGGTAGACATTCCGATTTCTAACTGCCTTAACTCAGGCATCCACCGTATGTTTGTGCTTACACAGTTTAATTCGGCATCGTTAAATAAGCACATTAAAAACACTTATCACTTTAGTCATTTCAGTAAGGCTTTTGTCGATATTCTGGCAGCAGAGCAAACGGTACAAAATGCAGGTTGGTTTCAGGGTACTGCCGATGCTGTACGTCAGTGTATGCACCACATTGTTTCACACGAGTTCGATTATATTTTAATCCTTTCTGGCGATCAGTTATACCAGATGGATTTTAAAGATATGATTGAGAAGCACATTGAAGCCAATGCCGAAATTACCATTGCCACCATCCCGGTTACGGCCAAAGATGCTACCGATTTTGGTATTTTGAAAACCGATGAAGAAAATATGATCACTTCTTTTATCGAAAAACCAAAAACCGGACTGGATGAATGGATTTCTGACACAGGTGAAGAGATGCAAGGCGAAGGCCGTAATTTTCTGGCCTCGATGGGGATTTATGTTTTCAACCGCGAATACCTGATCAATATCTTAAACGAAAACGAAGAAGAAAAAGATTTTGGTAAAGAAATTTTGCCGCGTGCCATTACCCAAAGCAGGGTTTTGAGTTATCAGTACGAAGGTTATTGGACTGATATTGGTAACATTTCGTCGTTTTTTGAAGCCAATTTAGGATTGACCGACGAAATTCCTAAATTTAATATGTTCGATAGTAACCATGCTATTTTTACCAGGGCACGGATGTTGCCACCTTCTAAAATTTCGGGTACCACTTTAGATAAAACCATTATTGCCGAAGGCTGTATTGTACAGGCCAGTAAAGTAGAACATGCTGTTTTGGGTATCAGATCGAGAATTGGAAAAGATACCATAATTACCAACTCCTACATTATGGGTAGCGACAGGTATCAAACTTTCGAAGAAATACAGGAGGAAACGAGCAAAGGAAATTCGTTAATTGGTATTGGCGACAGGTGTTACATTAACAATGCCATTATCGATAAAAACTGCCGCATTGGTAACGATGTAAAAATTAATGGCGGTGAACATTTAGAAGATGGCGATTTTGAACTCTATGCCGTTAAAGATGGTATAGTGGTAATTAAAAAAGGAGTGGTTTTGCCTAGCGGAACCGTAATTTAGTAATCATTAATCATTAACTATAGGCCAGCCCGGATTTATCCAGGCTGGCTTTTTTATTTTAAGAATTTATTCCTCTTTGTTTTTTAGAAGTAGATGAGTAGTATTTCTGCTTGCTGTTTCATTCCTTACTGCACGCTTGATAGCTGCTGAAACAGCTTTTTTATATTCCTGCCAACATTTTTGGTATAGGCTTGTTAATTTATAAACACATAAAAAACAGCTTATGCCCGAACAGCATTTATATCAAACCGGAATAATAGGAAATTGCGCTTTTTTAGCCCACGTAAATAAAAACACCGATATATCATGGCTTTGCTGGCCACGTTTTGATAGTTCTTTCGTTTTCGGAAGTTTATTGGATAATGAAAAAGGAGGGGAGTTCTCCATTCGGCCGCAAGGCGAATTTTCATCTAACCAGTACTATGTCGAAAATACCAATGTATTGCGTACCGAAATTACAGCCGAAGATGGTGCATACCGGGTTACCGATTTTGCCCCGCGCTTTCACCTATACGAAAGGTATTTTAAGCCTTTAATGTTGATCCGCAAAATAGAACCCTTAAGCGGAAATCCAAGGATAACAATCAAATGTAAACCAGTTTGCAATTATGGTAAAAATGCGATGACGGTGAGTCGCGGGAGCAACCACATAGATTATTCAGGTTGCGATGAAAATATCCGTTTAAGTACGAATGTTTCATTAACTTATATTCTTGATGAGAAAGCATTTGTGCTTAACGAGGCCAAATATCTGGTAATGACTTACGGACAGGACCTGGAAGCACCAATTGTAAGTACCGCAGAAAATTTCCTGCGCGAAACGGTTGCTTACTGGCGATTGTGGATTAAACACTCTTCCATAGCTGGCTTTTACCAGCCTTTCGTTATCCGTTCAGCCCTGGTGCTTAAAATCCATCAGTACGAAGATACCGGAGCAATAATTGCCGCCAGTACAACCAGTTTGCCCGAATCGCCGGGGAGCACCCGTAACTGGGATTACCGCTATTGCTGGCTGCGCGATTCGCACTATGTCCTTACCTCACTCAACCACATCGGTCACTTCGAAGAAATGGAGAAGTACTTTAATTACCTTTCCGATATTTCGCATGCAGAAGATACACGTTACCAACCACTGTATGGCATTGCCGGCGAAAGGAAAATTACCGAAAGGACATTAGATCATCTGGAAGGTTATAAAGGCGAGCAACCCATCAGAATTGGAAATCAGGCTTACGAACACATTCAGAACGATATTTATGGTCAGGTTTTAATTTCAATGCTGCCGTTGTATACCGATCACCGCTTTGTATTTTCCGAACGGAGCGACTCGGTAAAATGGATAGAAAGTGTTTTATCTAAAATTGAAAGTACCATTGATGAAAAGGACGCAGGGATTTGGGAATTCAGGAACATTGCCAATGTGCATTGCTACAGTAACCTGTTTCAATGGGCAGGGGCGCAGGCAGCCCTAAAAATGGCCAAAACCATTGGCAACAAGAATTTCGAATACCGGGCACAAATTTTAATTGATAAAGCTGCAGCACATATCGAAGCTTGCTACGATCCGGAAAGGAAGGTGTACACCAATGCCGTGGGCAGCACACATTTGGATGCCAGTACACTGCAACTGATTATGATGAATTACCTCGACCCTGCATCTGATAAAGCCAAAGATCATTTAAAAGCATTGGAAGCAGAGCTTAAAACCGAAGATGGTTTATTTTATCGTTATCTGCATGCCGATGATTTTGGAAAACCTAAAACTACTTTCTTAATCTGCGCATTTTGGTATGTAGAGGCGCTGGCCTGCGTTGGCCGAACGGACGAAGCCATTAAAGAATTTGAAAATATCATTAAATACTGTAATCATTTATTGCTTTTTAGCGAAGATGTAGATGCCAAAACTGGTAGCCAATGGGGTAATTTTCCTCAGGCTTATAGTCATGTGGGGTTAATGAACGCCGCCTACCGCATTGCAATTAAGCTGGATAGGCCGATATTTTTATAATAATGTGGATTATAAATCCACAGTTACGAGGTCGGGATTACAAATTAGGAGTGTTCGAAACCTTACGGCCCTCTAAAGACCAGATCTGGATTACCCCGACAAGCGATAACTATCTGAA
>NZ_QAJQ01000004.1:125345-360336 GCF_003852395.1 Pedobacter sp. KBW01 | reverse complement strand
AGGTGCTCGCGGCGCTGCTGTTAGTTTAGGAATTCATGGTAAAGCAAAAGGCGCAATAGGTGCCTGGTTGACTATAGCCGAGTGGAAGCGTGATATCGATTTGAATTGGAATAGAATTGATGTTCAAACCACTAAAGTTGATGGCGAAACAATCAAAGCCGACACTTACTACAGTTTGGTTAATGGTCAATTTGTAGAGGCATAATATATTTTTTGAGCAAAAATTATAACTAAATGTTATCAAAATTATGGCTAAGCGAAAAATGGATTTGTCAACATTACCACTATACATCATAAAGAAAAATTCAAAATGGTACCTAAACACCAGAAATGGAGAATGGATCGCCTCAGATAAAATAACACAACATTTACCAATGTCAGCGCCCAAAGCTGAAGCCATCATGGCCAAAAGATGGGATTTAAATTATTAACTGCCGAGAGGCCAAAATAAAAATAATATGTCAGAAAGAACACTATCAGGATCTGTAGCATTAACCAAACTTACTCATGTCATCATGGATAAGAAAGGAAAAGATGGTCAAATGGTTAAATGCATCGTCATCCCAATAGAAGCCAACGGCCTTGAAACAAAGGACAAAGCTGTATATCTGGGGATTCGCGCTACTGTCAAAGATGAAACAGATCAGTACGGACAAAACGGATTTATCTCAAAAACAGTAAAAAGAGATAAAAAATGGAGTGAAATGTCTGATACCGAGAAAGAAGCTGAAAAGGCCTTGACTCCAATCCTAGGTAATCTAAAAGACTTCGCGATATCAGGTAATAATGATGCCGCAGGAGCAGCCGCTCCAGGTGTTGTCGCTGAGGATGATGACTTGCCTTTCTAGGTATCCTTTGCCAAACGCCCTGCTAGTTTCGATTAGCGGGGTTTTTAGGTGCCAGCCTAAACAATCTGGCTTCAAATAATGGGACAATTACAAACAACAACAACATTTAATGGGCAAGAGTTTTCGGCTCTACCAATCCCGGGTAAAAGGAACGAGGGATTAAATCCAGCTCGTACGCTTTACATCAGCACGGAAAGAAACAAAATCGTGATACTAGGCGAATCAGGAGACGTTTTGACATCAATATCCTCAGCTGATGGTTCAGAGCTTAATGTTGAAAACCTTTAACTGGTTATTCCCACTTTTTCGCCCTGCCTGGTCCGCCAGTCGGGGCTTTGCAAGTACCAGGCAATAGTGCCATAACACAACACCTCCGGATAAAGCGGTTTTTTAGTCTACGCGACCTGAGGGGAAAAACTTTAAACCATAGCATTATTATATGAAACAAAATTATCTCCATACCGAAGGTGGTGGTGCAACAAATGTAAAAACCATTAAACTTAATCCTGATGATGTTGAGTTTTTAGTAATAGATGAATTTGCAGGATTTGGAGGAACAACAAAGGCTTTTGCGTTATCAAAAGCAAAATCACTTGTTATTGCAGCGATAAATCATGATGAGAAAGCAATTACATCACACTGGTTAAACCACCCAGAGGTGGAACATTATAATGAGGATATAACTTTAATGTACGGTAAGGTGATTAATGGGATTCTCTTCAAGTCGCCGGAAATGATGAGGTTGATTCGTTTGGTTGATATTTATCGTGCTTGTTACCCAAATGCAAAACTTATCCTATGGGCTTCATTGGAATGCACAAACTTTAGTAAGGCAAAAGGCGGACAACCGCGGGATGCAGATAGCAGGGCATTAGCTGACCACATGGATAGATATGTTGAAGCGTTAGATCCTGATTATTTTAAAATTGAAAACGTGGTAGAATTCATGAGTTGGGGACCGCTCCGTATTGCTTTAAAGAAAAAGCATAAAGAAAATCTATCATTTGGTATTTATGCTAATTCTGAACTTAAAACCGGTATCAGTAAAAAAACTGGGAAAGAAGGATATTTATGGATCCCAGAAAACAAGCATAGTGGAAAGGATTATTTAAGATGGTGTAAACATATTAGATCGTTTGGATATTATGACCAATGGAGACAATTAAATAGTGCTGATTACGGGGCATATACTTCCAGAAACAGATTGTTTGGTTGCTTCGCCAAACCAGGATTACCGATTGTTTGGCCTGAATCAACTCATGCGAAAGAACCAATAAGTAACGGTCTATTTGGATCACAGGAAAAATGGAAAGCTGTTAAGGATGTGCTAGATTTTGATGATGAAGGTAAAAGCATATTTAACAGAAAAAAGCCATTAGTCGACGCGTCATTAGAAAGGATTGAAGCAGGGTTAATTAAATTTGTTGCGGGCGGTAAAGAAGCTTTTTTATTAAAATATAATTCAGCATGCCAAAATGGAGATAAACAGCACACTGTTAAATCTATAGAAGAACCAGCGCCAACTATACCGTGCCAAAATAGAAACGGGATTTGTTTTATATCAAAATACTACAGTGGAGATGCCTCTGGGAAGGTAATAAATATTGATGGCCCTGCGCATACGATTAGATGCAAAGATGCGCAATCATTGGTAAGAACTTTATTTATCAGTAAAAACTACAGCGGTCGTCCTGACGGAAAAGTTTCCTCAATAGATTCGCCATCAGGAACAGTAACTACTTTTGGTGGTGGCTCATTGGTAAATGTGAAACCATTCATTATGAACACAAACTTTAAAAATGTTGGAAGTTCGATTGAAAGTCCTGCGCAAACATTAACAGCGTCAAGGCATCACCCATACGTGGTTAATCCTAAATTTTTAGCCAGTTATTATGGTAATGGCTACAACATTAGGTCTGTGGATGAGCCGTGTGCAACATTGCCAACAAAAGACAGATGCTCTTTAATAAACCCTGTTTTTATCTATAGGGACTGCAAGACAGCAACTAACACTTCGATTAATGAGCCAATAGGATCATTAACTGCTGTTCCAAAAGCCAATATTATAAATTGTCAACCTTTCATTTTAAATCCATCGCACGGTTGGCATTGTACGGGGACAGAAGTTCCGTGCGTGGTAATTGTTGCAAGGCAAGATAAAGCGCCGTTATACCTAATCCAATTTCATATTGACCCAAATGTTTCAATACCAATTTACGATGATGATAGTGCTGTAATGATAAGAATTAAAAAATTCATGGCATTATATGGATTGTCAGATATCCTAATGCGAATGCTTAAGGTTTCTGAGTTATTACCCATACAAGGCTTCCCTGTTGATTATAAAATGGTAGGAAATCAGACAGACCACAAAAAAATGATTGGTAACAGTGTAGTACCGCAAGTTGTTAAGTGTTGGATAGAGGCTTTGGGCAGTGCTCTTAGACGGTTAAGGATTGCAGCATGAAAAGACCGCTAGGAGAACTCTACCCCAACTACCGAGCATTGCCGGTTCGCCTGAAGAAAAACTTCAAATGGACTGCAACAGAAAAAGAAATGTATGATTACGATAATGCCAGGCCAAGGCGCACGGAAGGGGAGGTTCATTATTATTTCAAACCTGCCGGGACTTACCCTGCTAGAATATATGTTTTTATGCATGGAGAAATGTGGCCCGCTAGAAATAGAAGAACAATGGGGCTGGCTTTTGCTTTCCCGTTTCTTAAGCGACTTATGTCTAGGGAAGAAATTGAACACCATCATTTTAACAATCGATTGGCCTACCATCAATATGAAAACTGGGATAAGCTATTGTATGCTGAGCAATTCGAGTGCGATTTTTTAGATGTTCAGTCCTACTGGTTAGGGACCAGATTTATGCATCAATTAAAATCATTTAGAAAACAATATAAAATAGGGGCATGAAGTATCAACAAGCAGATATATTTCTTGGATTTGGCAAAAGGTTGCAGATGAATGAAAGCATTCAGTTAACGATTAACTCATTGCTTGAGTACTGCCCTCGTTATGAACACTGGTGTTTAGCCTGGTCAGGAGGAAAGGATAGCACCACGTTAGTAACTGTATTGGTTTGGCTTATTAACACCGGGCAGATCCCAAAACCAAAATCTATAACAATAATGTATGCTGACAGTAGAATGGAACTGCCTCCACTAGCTGCAGCGGCGCAAGACATCATTTCTGACCTACGTGAAATGGGGTTCGAGGTCAGAATTGTTACAGCCCCAATAGAAAAACGATTTTTCCCATATATGCTTGGTCGAGGCGTTCCGCCTCCAACAAATAAATTTAGATGGTGTACGCCCAAATTAAAGGTGGATCCAATGGAATCTGCTTTAAAAGAATTGTTTACTGAAAAAGGGCAAAAAGTTCTGATGCTTACGGGTGTCAGAATGGGAGAAAGTGCTGTTCGCGATAATCGCATTATTATGAGCTGCAGTAAAGATGATGGAGAATGTGGGCAAGGTTGGTATCAACAAACTATGCCTACAGAATTATGTGATACGCTTGCTCCAATTTTGCACTGGAGGGTATGCCATGTATGGGCCTGGCTTAAAAACTGGGCTACATTACCGGAGTATGGGGATTTTGCAACAGCGGCATTAGCTGATGCATACGGAGGTGACGAAGCTGAAGACCTTGCAGCTCGTACTGGGTGTATTGAATGTAATCTGGTTAAAAAAGATAATGCATTGACGATAATTTTAAGGCAGCCTAAAAATAAATACCTGAAACCATTACGACAGTTAAGAGGGGTTTACAATTTTTTAAGAAGTAGAAAAAACAGGTTACGGAAGACTGGTCTTGATGAAGGGGACAACTTTAGGCAACGTTTCGGCCCAATAACCATGGGGGCAAGAGAATGGGCTTTCAATGAAATTATTAGGATACAAAATGAAATTAATGAAGAGGCAGATCGTATTGGAAGACCAAGAGTTATTTTAATCGATGAGGAAGAACAAGCTTATATAAAACAGTGCTGGAAAGACAATCTTTGGCCGAACCGTTGGGATGGAAATGAAGCTATAGGATCGACACCAATGGACACGGTTTATCCTGACGGAACTATTCAGCCATTAATCAAATTTGGAGAGTAAAATGAAAAAACTACCACCAGGCGAAGCGCTTCGCCGGCACAATGAGCGAAACCGAATTAAAAACGAGAAACGAAAAGCCGAATTAGTTGCCCATAAAGCTGCTAACGGCATAACTTCCAACTTAACTGAAGAAAGGAAAAAGCAAATGAGAGAATATATAGCAAAAAAACGTGGCCCAGCAAAACGTAAAGCACTGCGTATTCTGGATATGTCTCCAGAGCAATTGGAGCAAAAGCGCAGGGATGAGAAAAACGCTAAGGCAAGAGATAAACGACAGGCTGAAAGGGATGCCGGTATTCGTGTAGATAAGCGGTTAAAGGAAAACATGACCAAACCGCATTATAAAGCTTTAACCGCCAAACCTAAGGAGCCTCGACGCATGCGTACACCAAAGGAGAAAAAGATGGGGAAGGTAGTGAATGAGCCAAAGCCAATGCGAATAACCAATAATAGCACGCAAGGAAAGATTGCCTTGGTCATTAGCTCAAAGCTTACCGTTTTCATCCGCCCGGATCAAGATCCAGAGCAGGTAAGAGCTAAGTACAAATCTTTTTGTCTTTAAAATCAATAACTATTTGTTATTAAAGTTATAATTATTATTTTTGTTCTGCGGCCGTCACCGAACCTTAAGACATTCACAAACACCACCTCTGTACATACTCCAGCAGCCATGTTGGAATGCTTGACGGCCATTTTGTACAGGGGTGTGGTTTAATTATTCAGCATTTACATACTATTAATAATATGATAGTGAAATCAAAACTTAAGGCTCAAGCCAAAGCAATTTTGAACGAGAAGCCATTGGGCTTCGTATTCGAGCAAAACACTTCTGAGTATAATTTTTTATTGAGAATTTTTCAAGGCCATCCCGAGTATCAAATAAAGGCTGGTTCCGGAATAAGTAATATTTATATTTCTAAGGGATTGGAGTTTAGTACCCGTTGTTTTTTCATTACTAGAATTGATGGCAGCACAACAGATATATCATATATCCGCTCAATTGATGGAGCCACATCAAAAATAAGCGATATCAAGTGCGCATGCAGGTCAGCAGTAAAGGATGTTGTTGAAAGAAGGAGGCTTAAGGTTGTTTATGGAGAGACTAAATGTCCAATCAGTGGAGATATTCTATATCCTGAAAATACCCACATTGATCATTACAATTTACCATTTAATGAGGTTTGTGATGCCTGGTTGAAGTCGCAAAATATTGATATCGTTCATTCGTGCTTAAATGACAATTCTGTTGATCATGTGCAAGAAATTTCATTCGCTTCAAAAACCTTGAAGGAGTCTTTTATTACATTTCATAATGCTAATACCAGGCTAAGGGCAGTCAGCAAAACCGCGAACCTATCTACATTAAAAAAAAGAAGGGAGAAAAATTAGTATGATATGCGGAAATAATTTTTTCGATTGTTCAGGTAATAAGACCGAATATAAAACTAAATGCGATACGTTTATAGTGTGCAACCATTGTTTAAATGGTAGAACAAAAGACTATGAAGGCTGTTGCATAAACCCGGATATAATACACGTGAATCAACCAAATGTTAATGGCACACCATCTAAAAAGCCATTTTGTAAAAACTGCGGTAGCACTTTTAAAGCTGTAAAATTTGATCACAATAAAGAGCACCTTGAACTGCCATTGTTAACTAAAGAGGTTCAGGAGACTATTCGGACTAACAGAAATAATAAAGTTAAAAAATTTAGAGAATGGATAGACGGGAGGAGAAGAACCGAAACATCGCCATTGCTAGAGGAATATAATAGTAAATACAATGAATATTTAAAAACGCCTGAATGGAAAGTCAAGCGAGATAAAGTTCTAAAAAGAGACAATTATATATGTCAGGGATGCTTAGAAAATAAAGCAACACAAGTGCATCACATCACTTACCAAAATATTTACAATGAACCTTTATTTGATCTTGTGTCGGTTTGCGATGCTTGTCATCATAATATACATTTCCCAATTCAAGATTAAATGGAGCAGTCTTACATAGTAGATTTATTGAACCTTGGTCTTAAGCCAGTCCCGATGGTATGGGATTCTGTAACAAAAACAGCTTCATCGCATTGTATTGCTCATTCTAAAATAACCAGCAACAACTATGATGTTACGAATTTTCACAATTTTATTTCAAATCTAGCAGAGGCGAACGGGATTGGAATCAAGTTATTTTCACCTTTCGGCTGTTTAGATTTTGATTTAAAGAATACTGAAGATAAGCAGCTTTTCGATAAGTGGCTCCAGGCAGTCAACTCGCTTGATGAAGAAATACTTGAAAAAATCTGTATAGAGACTACACGTAACGGAGGGTACCATGTATACATAAAGTATGCCAAATTAACATCCAAAAAAAGTCTAGCAAAAGGTATTAATGGCGAAGAAATTATCGCGATTTATACTGGTGGAACATTGTCTTACTGTGATCCTACTCCGGGTTATAATATGTATCATAACGAGTGGCAAGATCTAGAAGAACTGACAGATGATCAGTATGACATATTGGTATCATCGGCAATTGTTTTTAATTTACATAACGACCCTTTTAACGACGATAAAGAGCCAATAAAAGTTGAATATCCTATAGAGTATGAAAATTTATGTATTCAATTCGATAATAACATAACTGATGATGTGTTCAATATTTTATTGAATGACATGGGCTTATTTAATGTAGCGGATTACAAGTACGGAAAAAAGGATAAGTACATTGCTTACCTTAGGAAAGGATCAAAAGCACGTTATTCTGCAAAAGCATATTTTGGTGCTAAAAGGGTTCTATTATTCACATCATCGATCAAGGGGTTCCCTTGTTGGAGCGATAGACAGCATGACAAGGACCATACCTGGAATCTTAGTCCAACAAAGATTCTTTACTATAAAAATGATAAGGACTGGATTTCGACTATAGAAGAAATCAAAGCGATTGCTGAAAGTATAGGTCTCGATTTAGTTGAGCACAAACCGGTTACAGATCAGGGCCTCATACCTAAAGACAGACTTAAATTCCCCTACGATATTTTTCCTGAAGCAGTTCAAAACTACATTTCATCCCATAACTTTCAACATGAATACTTAGCTGGGTTTGCACTATCTGCATTTTCAACAGCGATAGGAAATTCTGTTTCGTTATTGGCCAACGAAGGCTACAATGTCAAGCCAATACTTTATATGGCGGTTGTTGCTCCACCTGGGGCGTCAAAAACACCATCGCTAAAATCAATGTTCAAATTTATTAATGATGTTGATTCGGATACATATAAGCATTATGTATCTGAACGGGATAAATACAAACAAGAATTAGCGCATTTTAAAAACCAGAAAAAAGGTGAGGGGATGAAAGAGCCTGAAGCTCCAGTGATGAGGCAAATGGTAATTAATGACTCCACCATTGAAATGGCTGTAAAAATATTAAAGTACAATCCTATGGGTTGTTGTGTAGTCGCTGATGAGCTTGCAGGATTCCTAAAAAGAATGGTTCGTTACGAAGGTGATGAGAAGGAAAAATGGCTTGAGATGTGGAGTGGTGGCAACATCAAGATACAACGTATGGCAAGAGAGGAAGATGTTGTTGAAAATGCATTTTGTTCGATAGTTGGCGGTATTCAACCTGGCGTTCTAGACGCTCTGAGCACAAAAGAAAATGCGCACAATGGATTTTACCATAGATTCTTATTCGTTTACCCTAAGCCAATGGATAAACCAAACTGGCAGCAATATGAAACCCCCGAGCATATCAAAGTGGATATGGCCAATGTGTTTAACTCAATATTCTATTTTCGAAACGATAAATGCGTTTATCGGCTTTCACCAGAAGCCAATGATTTGTATGCGGAATGGTATAATAATAAAAATCAAAAATATAACAGGTCAAGTACTGATGATCCAAAAGGAATCATAGCAAAGTACCAGGATTACTGTCTTCGATTTGCTTTAATTCTCCAGGTTATCCATGATGAAGGTGCAAGGCTATTTATAGTTGAATCAAAAAATATGGAGCGCGCCATAAGGCTCACTGAATACTTCTTTGGAAACATGCATAAGGCTATGAAGGTTCTTGCTCCTGAAACACCGGTAGATAAATTAAGTGGTAATCATCTTGATTTTTACAATGCATTGCCGCCATCATTTACATCAAAAACAGCTATTGAAGTGGCAAAGAATTATAACATTAAAGGGCCTAATTGCAAGATGCTTCTTATGAGGTGGAGCAAACAGGACGCTTACATTTTAACTAAGTCTGGAGATAAATATGATGCAACATACGATAAGAATTTTTAAACACAACGCAGTTTCAAGGGATAGAACACCCTTTTACGAAAGTAACAAAGTAACACGCATATAACAAAGACAATGTTACTTTAAAACGGTATTTAATGTTGTTTAAACGCTGTTTTTAGCTGAAAGTAACAAAGTAACAAACATTACTGATGTAGATAAATAAAAGTAACATAAGTAACATTTAACAGAGAATAATTAGAATAGTATTATTTATTTATTTAATACTTTATTCTCTTACATAAACACGTTAAATTCTAATTTTTAGAAAAACGTGTTACTTTGTTACTTTATGTGTTAACTATCTTGTTATCAGCATCTTGTGTATAACAAAAAAGTAACAAAGTATTATTTAGCTTGTTACATTTAAAATTAATATTACTGTAAACTGTTGTTTGTCAGTTGATTATAAAGTAACAAATACTATTATGAAGATTTTAAGGGATTACCAAATAGCTAATGCTAAAAAGGGGATTGAAATTCTACAGGAAAGACACTTAGTATACTTGCAATGCGAGGTGAGAACAGGAAAGACGTTAATGGCTCTTGAAATTGCAAAAATTGGAGGGTATGGCAATGTTTTATTTGCCACCAAGAAGAAAGCCATTTCATCAATTCAAAAAGATTATGATGATTTTGGATATAAATTCGATATCACAATCATAAATGACGAGTCATTGCATACTGTTGTTGGTGATTTTGACTTAGTGATTCATGACGAACACCATAGGTTTGGATCATTTCCTAAACCAGGCATAGCTACAAAAAAATTTAAGGAAAGGTTTTCGCATTTACCAATGATATTTTTATCAGGAACACCACATCCGGAATCATACTCGCAGGTATACCACCAGTTTTGGATATCTAACTTTTCTCCATTTGCAGAGTTTAAAAACTTTTATAAATGGTTTGCAGGTTTGGAGTTCGTTAAAACCGAATTTGACTTAGGATACGGGATGGTTGCCAACTATTCAAATAATGAAGATACGATTTACAAATTCTATTCGATACAGCTCAGAAAGCTTAATAAGAAAGATCCAAAATACACCGATAAGCAAATTGAAATAAAAGTCAATCAAACTAAAAGCATTGCTGCTATGCATAAAGCAAATGCAAAACTTATGCGAATAATTGATCCCTATTTGATTAAACAAACTCAAGCTGAAGCGGGGTTTACTTCTTCAGTTAATGAAAAGGTAATCTACTGCAAAATGCAGGATATCACTTATAAATTGATCAACAAATTGAAAAAGGATAAAGTTGTAAGGGGTAAGGATGAAGTGATTTTGGGGGATACAGCTGTGAAATGTATGGGAAAGGTACACCAACTTTCTTCAGGAACGATAAAGTTTGAAAGTGGTAATTCTGCTATAATTGATGATTCAAAAGCGAGATTTATCAGGGATAAGTTTACGTCGTATAAGATAGGTATCTTTTATAAATTCCAATCTGAGCTGGATATGCTTAAGCAGGTTTACGGAGATAAACTTTGTACAGACCTTGATACTTTTAATGCGACTGATAAAAATATTGCCTTGCAGATTGTTTCTGGACGTGAGGGCATTAGTTTGTCGAAAGCTGACTACCTAGTTTACATAAACATAGATTTTTCTAGCCTATCATACTGGCATAGTAGGGATAGGCTAACTACCATGGATCGAAAGAATAATGACATTTTCTGGGTTTTCGCTGAGGGTGGCATTGAAGATTATGTCTATAACGCAGTTATTAAGAAAAAAGACTATACGAGTTCAGTATTTAAAAAAGATTTTTTATCATAATGGCATCTGGATTTCAAAATAGAATCAAACGAGAGTACGAAAAAAAGGGATACAAGGTGATTAAGCTAGCTAAAACAAACGCCAACGGCATAACGGATTTGATGTGCTTAAAGGATGGAAAATCAATATTCATTGAATCTAAGGAGGCTAACGATTCACTAAAAGAACTACAAAAGTATCGAATCGACGAACTTAAGGCATTAGGTTTTGATGCGTTTTGCCTGCAGGATGGTAAGGGGAGGGTTTATGGTTGAGTTATTACGAAAAATGGGCCCAAACTCATATCAGTTCAACTATATTGCCTTTATTGGAGATAATGAAGAATGGATGTTAATCGGTACAATATGCGATTTGAAAGGTGAATCTGGGGATTCCTTAGATGAATATAAAAGTAAGTCAGGTAAATACATGGAAGTTTTAAGAAGTAGAATGTACAGAGAACAATTGAAAGGCAAGATTACACCAATAATCACCATGCCATCTATGGGGCCTAAACCATACAACAGCAAGGAGAAGAAAAAATTTTTCGGTTAATTATAACTATTTGTTATTAAAATTATTACTTTTGTTTTATCACAGATCAGGAGGAGAATGAATACACAAACAATCATTTCGCGCGTACTACAACACAGGGATTATGCCCTTTACCAGCAATTGCAAGAGGAGGTAACGCCGATGCTTAAGGACCTTACCCATATCGCAGAGATTTATCAGGTAGTACAGGATATGTTCCCGGATCTCGATTCCAGGGATAAGCAAATTTACTTCACCTCATGTGTGTATTACTTCTATTGCCCAGCATCATTCGTAGGTGCTAAAGTTCAAAAACTTCCGATCGGTATTCGTGATGAAGCAGCGAAAGTACTTGGTTATGCTAATCCCGAAAACATCAACGCCATTCGCAGCATAGGCGAGGTTTACATGAAATCACCGGTAAAGCGAGGAAAGATCGAGCAAGTTAAAGAGTATTTCAAAAAGTACTCGGTTAGGAACATGGATTGGGAATTAGCGCTTGTGTAGATGGGAAGGCCTAAAAAGCAAGACAAGCTCGGCGCTCCTTACAAGTTCACGCCTGAACAGTTTGAGTTAGCCTGGCAACAATATTTCCAATGGGTTGACGACAATCCATGGTTTAAATCAGAAGCTATCAAATCTGGCGAAATGGCTGGCCAGATCATTCAAATTCCAACAGCAAGACCTTATTCCGAAGTTGGTTTCTGCGCCTTCCACAATCTTGGAGAGAAATATATTACAGAGCTTGCCAATACGCTTGAAGGAAAAGAGAAGAAAAAAGATTTTGAAGTGCAATTATCCAACATCTTAACGCAGGCGCGCGCAAGATGCCGGGCGCAAAAGTTTGAAGGAGCAGCTGTGGGTGCCTTTAATGCAAATATAATTGCCAGGGACTTAGGGATGGTTGACAACAAGAAGATCGAACATGACGGAATCCCAGAGAATACCCAGCCTAAACAGGTGATCATTATAAACGGTAAAGAAATTGAGTTCTAATGTTGCTCCAGCTAAACAAGTTCTATTTGAACCATTCCCAAAACAGGAGGAGTTTATTAATGCCGTATTAAGCGGCAATTATTCATTCGTCCTTTTTGGTGGTGCTATTCGTGGAGGTAAGACTTTCGCATTGCTCGCTCTCTTTATTGTACTATCTAAAGTTTTCCCCGGCAGTAGATGGGCTTTGGTTCGTAAGGATCTTCCAACAATAAAACGTAACCTTTATCCTTCCTGGAATAAAATTAAACCCGATCGATTCATTAAGAATCATAATAATGAAACTCATACGGTTACTTTTAATAACGGTAGCCAGATTATTTTTTACCCTGAAAACTATGCCCAGGATAAAAATCTTGATAGATGGAAAGGACTTGAGGTAAATGGATTTGGCTTTGAGGAAATAAACGAATGCCAGCAGGTAAGTCTTTACAAAGCATTTGAGCGTGCCGGTTCATACGTAGTGCCAGGATTGAAGGTTCAACCAAAGCCGATTGTTATCGGGACCTGTAATCCAACACAAGGGTGGGTTAAGGAGTTGGTTTATACACCATGGAAAAATGGAAGTCTGAAAGATACATGGTTGTATATACAGTCGCGTATTCATGATAATTTGCCGTTATTAGCTGCTCAGCCGGATTATCTTCCTTCATTGCGGGAAAACCTTAACACTTATGAATTTTTGGTTTATGTTGAGGGTGACTGGGATGTACAGCTGAAAATGGGGGGAGAGTTCCTGGCGAAATTCGAATTAAGTGATCATGTTAGGCCAAATAGCTGGGATATCAATAAAATGATGTGCATTTCGCTGGATAGTAACGTTTATCCGCATATTGCAGTTACATGCTGGCAGATCGATGAAAAAGGCAACGGCAAGCTGATCAAACAGGTTCATGAATTGCCGGCTGAAGATCCGATCAATACTGGGACTAAAGCAGGAAAGAATGTTGCTGATTGGCTGAAATCTATTGGATACAATCAACGGGTGAAAATTTATGGTGATAGATCCACCAAAAACCGTAATAACATAGATGATAACAAGAAATCATTTTTCGCTCTGTTTACAGAGGCTATATCTAAGGAGGGTTTTAGAATTGAGGACTGCATGCTGAACAGTGCTCCAGTAGTATCGACCATTGCAGACTTCATTAACGCAATTTTTGCAGGTGAGGTACCGGGATTATCCATTGAGGTTGGTGAGCATTGCAAAAAGTCTATCAACGATTACATTGAAACGAAGACCAACGAAAATGGGGGTATCCTAAAGGTTCGTGTTAAACACCCGACGATTGATAAGTTGACCTACGAAAAGAACGGCCACTTAACTGATACGCTAAAGGATTTTATAGTTTCTGCATTCCATTCGGAATACCTGGCATTCATCAACAAGAAAAAAGGCTTGGGTGTTAAGGCGCTTAGCGGGATTTAGACTGTTTTTTTCTTAACGCTATCTTTGATGCCAGCGAGCTTGGAAATAATCGCCAGTGTATTTGTTTCATCATTTTTTGATTTTTCTAACTCAACAGTGCTTTCTCCTTTTTTTAAGATGAAGTTCCTTTCTGTCTTTAGAATTTCCATTGCAATTTTTTCTAGAAGCTTGGTATTGTCTTCCAACATTGCTGATTTAATTGCAATACTCTTGAATTCAATGTTTGTTAACTCATTGTTCCAGTATTTTATTTCTTCAAGATTTTTAGTGTATAGTCTCAAGAAGAAGTATGCAAATACCTCCAATATTATACTCAATGATATTCTTGGTATAAAATGGATTAAATAGTCACCAGCAGAAGTAAGGGTTGTATCAAACGTGGCAACAGAATAGCCTAAAAAAGCAATGACAGCAGCAGTTGTTGTCACTCCAATTGTTAAATTGAGGGCAGTAGACCTTGCAAGGCGTTGGGATTGATATCTAATTCTGTGCTTTAAATCATCAAGCTCTCTTTCGATTATCTTAACTTTGTTGTTGATAATTGCGTCTTTTTTAAACTCCTCATAGACTTTAGTGACAATCGATTCCGACGTAAGCTCATTGATTTTGCTGTAGAAAATCGATTCAGCGTCTTTTTTAATTTTTTCTGGGTCGATTAGGGAGCTCTTTAGTGATGCGAATTCAGATTTGAGAAAAAACAAATCTTCAGATGACATTTTGATTTCATCTGAAAGCGATCTTGAAACACTGTTACGGTCATCGCTACCGCGTAGGAAATTAAACACTCCCATAAACACCAAAACCAATAGAGTAGGTATCACAAGAAAATATATGATATCTGTCTTTCCCATCGGTTCAGCCGATTTATAATTTTGATAAATACCATAGGAGAGTAGTATTATTGTGATAAATCCTATAGCGATTGTAACTGGGGCAAATTTTTTATTGAACATTGAGATAATTAATTTATCGCAATTATAGATTAATTACATAAAAACACAAAAAAGTAGGTCATAAAAAAACTTTAAAATTATTTTTTATAACATTTGGTTATTAAAGTTATAATTGTTATTTTTGTTCAAGCGAACGGGAAACCAAGCACGGCAGGATCTGAAAGAAGTCCTGTCTTTGTTGTATGAGAGCGTTAATTTAGATAGGGCGGCAGCGGTTGATAAGTGTTGATGATGGCCGCCTTTCTTTTGTTCAAACGCCATTGATTAGCATAAACACATATAGAGAGAGGGCGGTGAGGCTCAGGCCAAAACTCCGCAATATTGAGTTGCACACAGAGGTAAGGGATTGGAGAGATAGCGCAGTGCAACGCGTGAGACAGCAGTGGGGTGACAGCAACGAGCTTAAACAACCGTGACCCAGTAGTCCTGCTGCTTGTTTTAATCAGGATGTATATCAGTTGGTAGATAGCTTGCTTTGGGAGCAAGAGGTCAAAGGTTCGAGTCCTTTTATCCTGACGCGGTTAAACTAAATAACGGTTGGTAGCCGTTTTATGTGTCCATTGTTTTCTAGCGGTTCAATTCCGCAAACAAAAAGTCAAACATTAAAAGCGAGTGACTTTAACTCGAATCGCTTTTCCCTTCGCTTGTTTAGATAACGGCCTTTGGGTTAAAAGTGCCGTTTACTTTTGAATTAGCTCAGTTGGTTAGAGTATCTCCCTGATACGGAGATGGTCGGTGGTTCGAGTCCATCATTCAACACACGATTTCTTTGGTGTAAATCAAAATCCACGTTAAGCAAGAGGGCAGTAAGTGGTCTGCCTCATCCATAGAAAGCAACACATGGACTGGACGAGTACATTTAGAAACGATGTGATTTATGCACGTGAAGGTGCGCAAAGAACTTTGTTAATCGGGTGCCAATAGTCCGCACCATTAAGTCCTGTCAGCGGGTGATCCGCATAGTGCAGGCAAAGCATTTTTTCATAGTTAGCCCCTATGGGCGGTTTTAGTTTGAGGTTTGGTTTGCAGGTTGAGAGTGGTTCCTCAGCCTGCTTTTTTACACCAACATTATTGAGCCATACAAAACGAAAAGTAATTGCATGCACCAATCCAAATCAACAATCACAAATGCAAAGCATATCCTCTGCTGGCTGTGCATGGCAGCAGCATGCGTGATTACCTACTTAGCAAACAAATAGCAATATGATAAACGCAAACGAATTACGGATTGGCAATGTAGTTGCTGTTCCGCCACTGAACCGAAAGGGAATTGTGACTAGCTTTACTCAAAGAAACGTAAAACTGAAATTAAAAGGCTCACGGGTTAGTGTTACTAGCCACAGAGGAGTGATTGGCTTGGACGTAAATGGGGTTGATATTACTGATCAACTACTAATTGTTAACGGCTTTGTGCAAGTTAACACTGGTTTTCAGATATCGATTGACAAGGGTAATTTGCTGCACCTAATTGGAGCTGGCGACCGTTACATCATTGGTTTGAACGGTGCCTTTGGTTTGGTGAATGCCGGATCTGTTCGATCACTTCACCAACTCCAGAACTTATACTTCGCTTTAACAGGGAAGGAGATAGTGTATACGCCATGAAAACAAAACAAATAACATGGCTTACGATCGGAGCGATTACAATAGCCATAAATTCATTAATAATCTATCAAATAATTAAATAATCGATACAAATGCAACAACAGATGATTGCGTTACAACGCGAAAACAAACTAATGAAGGAGCATCTTCAGGATGCTGTTATGCTTGCCGGCAAATACAAAAACAATATGGGCGTAATCGATCAGGAAGAATTAGCAAGGCTCGATGCGAAAGCAAATGGTAAGGTGTTCAATGTTCGTGATTTCGATATGGCCGATAGGAATGGGGAGCAGTAAAAGGCAAGGAGGGGAGGTAAAAGTTAGCCTTCCCCCTCCTCAAGATCTCGATTTTATCCTAACTCGCAAAAAGTATTATAGGAACATTTTGATAAATTTTCTCAATTGCTTAATCAGTTCCGGAGAGTTTTTCATCAACGGCCTGATCACAATTAAGAAAACAATGATTTTTGTAAACACTGTTCTCTAGATTTAGATAGTACATAACTTCTTATCTCGGATTTATTAAAACATCTGCTTTTCTGACTGGGATTTCTCCCAGAAATGATCTGCCACAAAAGTAAACAATAGTGAACATTTTAACTAAAATACCTCGAAAAAAATATGGATAGTTGATGGGATATTAAACGCCCCAGCTCCCCTTCGTAAACTCTCACATAAACAAAAAAGAATGCATAAAGCACTGTGCTGAGGCGTAAGCCGAGCAGGTGTGATTTAGGCATTCTGTTTATGTGAGGTTGCAAATTTAATAAATCGAGATGAATAAGTATCATGAAATCCTGAGTAAAATACTTTCCAGTGGGAAAGATCAGGAAAACAAAAAGGGGAGTATTAAGTATTTAACAAACCAAAAGCTGCATTTAAGCAAAGGAGATTTGTTGGATATTTTTGAGGGGCATGGAGTGGCTCGAAAGAAATTGAAAGATGAACTGGAACTGTTTATCGCCGGTGAAAGGTCTACTGATGCATATAGATCGTGTGGGATTACCTGGTGGGACTATTGCGGGCCCATACTTGTAAACAGTTATCCTACTTACTTTGAACATTTGCCAGCACTGATCAAAAAGATCAATAAGGAAAAACGTAATTCTAAAAATTACATGCTATTTCTTGGGAGCAATAATTCAGAGAGTAATCAACATCCATGTTTATCGCTTATCCAATTTCAAATTGAGCATGAAAAGCTAGTCGTTTCTGCATATCAGCGCAGTTCGGATGGTAATTTAGGGCTGCCGTCCGACATTTACCATTTGTATCTGATTTCTAAGAGTATTGAAGTAAAATTAAAATCAATTACTTTGTTTCTGGGGAACGTACACATTTATGAGAACAACGTTGAATCAACCCGGGAGTTGTTACGTGGCGAGAAGGCCAAGTTTAATTTAAATGTAGGTTTATAACAAGTTGGTGTCAACCAAGTATAGTAAGACAAGCTTAACTTATTATGACTGGTTGACACCAATCTAAAATTTAATCTTTAAATTTTGGTTGCCCAATCAAATTTGGGTTATTGATGAAATTATCGTAATCTATAATAAGCTCACGGGCTGCTTTTATAACTAATTTTTGGGTTGAGAGAAGCACTGGGGCGGGCATGAATCGAGGCCACCTATCTGTGTTGTGTATCCAAAAAATCTCATCTGTTTTAATATGGTTGTCCATATCTGTATAAAAGATTTTGCTATATAAAATGGTGTTTTTATCAAATGCAATGCTTTTAGGGAGCACTAAAGCAATGGTGTGTCCACCACCTCCACCCAGTTTAAATTTTCCTGGCATATTGGCCGCATGATAAGCGGGTATTTTGCTGTTATAAATAAATGAAAGTACACGTTGTATATGTACAGGCCTTTTTCCCTTATTAATGAACGTTGTATAGAATTCCCCGTCAATATTGTTTCTGTTGACGAATTTTATTGAATCAATAGTGAAATAAGGTTTGTCTATCTCATTTTGCATTTTTATGGCCCTTAGTTGCCCATCAAGTTGTTTTTCTATGAACTCGTTTTGCTTTTTTGATATATCAATTTGCTCAGTGGTAACTTTATTCTGCGCAACCAGATTATTAGAATCTCTGATGTCTTTTAATGAATCTCTAACATCTTTTAAGGAATCCTGAAGCCGAGCATATTCAAAGCTTTTTCTAGTATCCAACATAGTCCTCGCTGAAAAAAATACTGTTACTAACAAGGCGGCAATAGTTAGATAGAACTGAATTGTGCTAGAATTCCTCTCGTACCAGTTTTTGGAATTCTCGTTTTTTAAAAATTGCTTGAACTGTTTTTTGTAAATTTTCTTCAAATTATATGATAGTTTTCTGAATGATAAAATTAAGCAAACTTAATTCAATTCACATAGCTTACAATTAAGCCCAAATAAAAATGACACCGAAATACCCTGCATTATGTGGGGTATTTTTGCTTTTGCCGATCCGGCAAGTAGAGAGATATGGAGAAAGAGGAAATAGACGGACTTATTGATACACCAAAGGAACTTGTTGAGGCGGTTACAGAGCTTACGCCGGAGATACCGGCTTATGTTTATGATATCGAGCCAGAGGACCACAAAGCGGTTAAGGATTTAAATTATCGTCCTTGGCGTGATGTTCAGGTAGCAACTGGTATTACAGACGCACAGGGCAACATGACTTACCGAGAAGAAAAAAAGGATGTGCACCGTATTCCTTCCAATACTCAAAAACAAATTACCGAATGGGCGGTTCGCATGGCGTTGTCTGGAGGTATCGAAATTGAGGCCTATGTTCGTGAAGGCAATGCCACTGACGAAACCATGCTGGCAATGCTGAAGAAAACATGGGAAGATAATAAGATCGATTATATCGCCCAGAAAATAGATAAGCTTAAAAAGAATTATACACAATGCCTGGTTGTTTGGTATAGTGAAGCCCTCGAGCCTGGCGATGAGTTTTGGGCAGATATATCACCGAACAGCAGGTTTAAGATGCGCTGTTCAATCTTTAGTCCGGAAGATGGCGATATTATCATCCCAATTTATGATCAGTACAAGAAAATGATTGGATGCGCCCGTAAATACACCGTTAAGGTGGATAAGAAGGACATAAAAAAGATGGATCTATTCTTGGCTGATAAATACATCATTTATGCGGAGGCTGAGGGAGGCTGGAAGATAGAAGATACCAAACCAATCACATATGGCAAGGCCAATTTCGTTTACCATGGCCAGAAGCGCCCACAATATGCGGATGTGCTGCCGAAAATCGAACGGGTAGAGGAAGTGGACAGCGATACAGCTGACGAGAACCAACAAAGTGCCTTCCCGATCTTAGCTGCAACTGGAGAAATTACAGCCAGTGCAGGTGGTGGCACCAAAAATACCCGTAAAACCTTTATGATGGCCGAAGGTGGCGATTTAAAGTATGTTGAGGCTAAAGGTTCGCAGCAGTCAGCTAAAGATGAGCGGGAGAACCTGCGCCGAGATATTTACGATGAAACAAATACCCCACAAATCTCAATGGAGCAGATAAAAGGCTCATCCAATATACCAGGTGTTGCAATTGAAATGATGTTCTTACCAGCAACCAATCAGGCTAAGTCTGATCAGCAGGGTGATTTGGGCATGGAGTGGCAGCGGCACCTCAATTTTCTTAAATCAGCCATGGCTGTAATTAATGTAGGTGTGAAGGCCAGCGTGAGCATGGCGGTTAAGCCGAAGTTCAAAATAGAATTGCCCCGTAACCTCACCGAAGAATATAATCGAATCATTTCCCTGGTTGCAGCTGGCTTAATGTCGGTCCGTACCGCTATTGCAAAGCTGGGCATTGTTGATAATATCGATGAGGAAATAATTGCGATTGAGAAAGAAGTGGCTGCTAGGGCAGCGCTGGCACCGAGAGTGACACCGCCGGTTACTGAGTAATGATCGATATCGGTAGGTGAAATATTTTTTTAAAATTATTTTCTATAACATTTGGTTATTAAAATTATAATATTTACTTTTACATCGTAGTTCGGGAGTTGATTTGTGTGTTGTTGTTATGGACTAGCACGATTTGGTGTAGAATGAATAAAAATATGATTGCTCAATTGGGTGATCATATTTTTTTGGTTTAAAATTATAACAAATAGTTATTTAAATTATAGCTCTGTTTTATGAATACTCACAACACCAGGTTACTTATTCCATCACTGATTGAGCTAAATGGCTCAAAGGTTGAGTTTACAACAGATCGAGGTATGATCTCCATTCCGGTTCGTGCTATGTCTTTGGAAATTCCGGAAGTTGGCGTGCACGTCGGCCAAAGGCCATTCGGTTCACTATCCCCATTCGATACAGACTTTGTTGTATATTACGATGCAGATGTATTGGAGTGGCTATTAAACTGCTCTGAAGAAGAATTTCAGGCAGCAATGCTAGGTTTCTGGAAAACCAGAAAGGAGGCATTTGTATGTTAACGACTCAAGAGCGTAACGAACAAGCCTATTTATCAATTTGCAGCACTCAGGCCATTTACTCAGGCAGCGAAGATCCGCTTGGATATCATGCAGGCATAGAAATGGGATTAAAAATCGCTAAAGCAGCAATGGAAAGCTGGGGTTGTGTTCAGCCTGAACAAAAGGAGGTGGCCAATGTGTAATTGGATATTAATCGATAGGATAATCTATGCCGTGCTTTTCTGTGCGGCAATCATAGGAGCAATAATTTGTTAACCTGCCCCGATCGGGGTGTTAAACAACCAAAAGAATGAAAACAACGGAAATGATGGTTAAATCGTTAGATGCGATAACCTACCAGACATTTAAAGATGCAGTAATAAAAATTGTTGCTGCTCGAATCACAAGCAGAGCTCCACTAGGCTACAGCTCCGACACCACACTACTATATGGCACTGAAGGCAACGAAAGGCGTAATGGCGTTTCAGTTCGCAATCATTCGGGAAATCTGTCAATGTTGATTTGCGATAGGTATGGTCGTTTTATTTTTCACGGAGGTTTTTCTATAAAGCTACCGTCTGTTTTTATTGCCCGTGAGCTATTCAAAACGTTCAAAAAGGTTCGTAAGCATTTGGAGGATTAACAATGGAAAAACTAACGCTGGAGCAACTGGCTCCTTATTTGCCGTATGGGTTGAAAATGTTTACGCCTGTTTGGGTAAGAAATATAACGGAGCTAACAACATTTAATTTTGATTTAGTTACCTCATTTTATAATACCAGAGCAATCCTTAGGCCAATGTCGGATTTAACAAAACAAATTGATCAATTAGGATTTACCCCGCTGATTGAGCTTTTAAGGCTTTTAGAATCAAATCACTTTTCGAAGGATAAAGTTTTAGTTTCTTGCTGTAAAGATTTTACACCTAAAGTTATTGATTGTTTTTCAAAAACATACAGTGAAAAACATACCGAGCATATTGTAAAACAATTGATATCGACTTCAAACATGGGAGATCTAATCTACAGTTTTGGATATTCTGAGCATTTCAACAGGTTCCAAAAAAGAGACGAGACAAGAGAGATAACCCTTGGTACAGGCCACCAGTTACATTTGTTTCAGAAACTCTATGAGTGGCACTTCGACGTTTTCGGCCTTATCGAACAAGGTTTAGCAATATCTATTCACGATGCAAAGGAGGTTACGCCATGAACTACAACGATACAGGTGGTAAACCCATCATAAAAACAAAAGATTGGATAGAAACGATCTTCAATAAGGATACCGGAATAGCCTTCATCATCGTTGCCGCTTGCGGTTACATTAACTTAATAATTTACATAATCGATACCTGGTAGGCCATGAGAAAGACCAAAAAACAAAAAAGTTTCGAATCAAAGCATTGGCTAATGTTCGGATATAAATTTTACAATAACCTTCCTAAAAAAATTACACGCATGCCATTAAGGCCAAATAGGTTCAGATTATCGAATTTCAGGAGTTTGGTTCTTGGGTTGATTGCTCGTAAAAAATGTGAGTTTACTGGTCGCGGAAGTTGCACAACAAGAGGCATAAGCTTTGATTATTGCACAAATAAAATAGGTATTCACACTTCAAAATTTTAAGCGATGAAATCACTTGAGCAAGTAAAAGACCAGGTTGCTAATAGAATGGGCTTTGCTAGCTGGAAGCGTTTCTGTTTGTTCTGCAAACCTACTCCAGAAATTGTGGATGAAGTAGCCAAGCTATACGCCAATCGAAAGCTTGATGAAGCCGCTGAAAAAGCAACGCTTGCTATTGAAAGAGGCGGGAAGCTTATTTTAAGAAAGCAGTTGGCGTATTTTGCAGACGACATGGATCATGTTGAAGTCGACAAACAATCAATCCTTTCACTTAAAGACAAAGTATAATGCAAGTAGAATATAAAACAGAAAAAGGAACGGTGCTTTTTGTAAAGGTGCCGGATGAAGCAAAAAAATTTCAAATAGATTTTGAACGATATGGTGTTGTCGATGATTTTGATGAAGCTATCGTTTTGAAGTGCGAAAATGATAATCACAAATTTGACCCAATTTTTATATACGATGACAATTGGCAAATAATAAGCCTAACAATAGACATTAGAGAGGATCAGTTAACTGAAATTCTCTCCCCTAAAATTGGTATCCTTTATGAAATGTTCGGATATGATTATTTAACAACTGATATCTTTAAGTGCTTCAAATCCCTAATGCATCGTTTACAGGTGCATGAGGTTAATCCTGATCCATTAACTTGTTGCTCAGGCTCTATTCAGTCCGGTTGTGGCTGCATGGGTTTCCCCTACAACTACAGTTCAGAAAAAGAACTTGATGCTTATTGTGATGCCAAGGAAAGAACCGGTAAATGGCTAGTATTATTTAACCCCAATGAGCCGATTAAATAGATTATTCGGCTCATAAAAAAAAATATTAATGAAAGCATTATCAATAAAACAGCCATGGGCAACCGCGATTGCTATTGGAGTAAAGCCGGTTGAAAACCGGACTAAACGAACTCATTTTCGAGGCCGGATTGCGTTGCATACTTCTGCTAAACCAATGCCGGGGTCGCCACGAGATACCATTGGCCATAAACGATGGGATACGCTAACGAATGCCCAAAAGGAAACGATCTGGGAAGGAATGAAAGTAACAGGCGCTATTATCGGTGAAGCGACGATAGTTGATTGCGTAGAAAACCATCCGTCCATTTGGACCGATGCAGGTCATTATCAATGGGTGCTCGAAGATGTAGTGTTGTACGACGAACCTATAATGGGAATAAAAGGAGCATTAGGGCTGTGGGAATGGGAAAAACCTTACTATGTAGTTGGCAGCGCCGAGTTGGTTAATAACATTATTGTATAAAAATACTGAATATAGTGTATTGTTAAGTCTATATAAATAATTTCGTTTATAACACTTTTAATATGTTTAAATCACTACCTTGTATGAAATTAAATTTATCTAATTAACATGAATAAAAAACTCACATTAATTGCAATTGCGATTGCAGCAACATTCTCATCATGTAAAAAAGAAATGCCAAAGGAGGTTGAAACTTTTAAAAAACCAAATTTGCAGGCTAAAGGCTTACCAGGTGGTTCATCAAACTATTTGGTAAAAGACGGGAATAATTATATTGGTTACTGGGGTGGTGCTACCCTCACGTTTGCCCAGATTTTGTATCCAACAAACTCGCAGCAAGGACAGCTCTGCAACGGTTATTCCGTAAGTACGAATACAGGTGAAGTTACGGTGTCTGATGGTATAATATTATTAGCCTTACCTTCGTTTGTCGGTGCAAGCGGAGACCTAATTGGCGACTATCAGAACTACGCAAATGCTTTAGACGTTTATTTTTTGACCGGCGGGGCGCTGCCATTATGGGATAATTTTGTCTCAACAACCTACGGACAAACTCAAGCAATGGGCTGTTTCGTAATTGTTGATTTTAATTCTCCATCTGGATTTTCTTTAGTTAGCTCCACGTTTGCAGGGGTAAAACCTCCATCAATTTAAAGTAAATATCATTCTAAATGATAATGAGCCCTGGCCAGTAATGGTTCAGGGCTCATTAATTTGATTTCACCTCGGTAACTTCGTATATTCTAAGTCCAATGCCGTCCTCACTCCCGAAAACTAATTTGTATTTGTAGTAGTGATTAAGAGCATTTTTATAAAGTTCTAATGACGGTATATGTTCTGAAACGTAAATGTCATCCCACTGAAATCGATCGCCAACCTTCAAAACTGGTTTTTTGCCATTGAAGAAATGGCGCATGATCAATTCGCCTGGTGTTATTGCTTGCGTCATTCTCAAATATATATAATCGCAACTATTTTACCAACCCCTCTTAGTAATCCCGTTTACTTTACCACCCCATGCCTTACAGGTAATTTCGTGCAATAACCCATAAATCGGGGTATTTCTCACATGAAACAAAAATTAATCGCATTGTTAAAGACCTCGTTTGCAAGCAAGGGTTTTAACGCAAAAGAATTAGAGAGTCTAGCCGACCTATTGATCAGCCAGCAATCTCTAACCGATGAATCAACAGATGAGGATTTAACAACAGCAGTTACAGCCGCAAAACCTACAGCTGATTTCGTTCAGTCAGTAGCAAGCCGCCAAGTTTCTGATGTTAAGAAGCCTAAAACTGATGATCCAAAAGATCCAGCAAAACCGGCAGATCCAGCAAAACCTGCTGCAACTCCAGATGACATGCCTGAATGGGCAAAAGGTTTAGTTACCAGCGTAGGAGCATTAGCACAGGGTTTAGCATCGATTCAAGCCGAGAAAGTTGGTAACACTCGCAGGGATCAGTACTCGAAAACATTAGAGGGGACTTCTGAAGCTTTCAAAAATGAGGCATTGGCTGATTTCGATTTACTAACCTTTAAGGATGATGCACATTATTCTGAATGGCTTGGTAAAAAGACCGAAAGCGTTAAATCATTTATTCAGGAAGAAGCAAATAATGGTTTAGGTGGTGAAAGGCCGGTGGGTGGACAAGGCGGCAACCAAGGTAAAGTAGAAAAAGTGGCTCCGGCCGTTGCAAATTTTATCAAAAAATCTGCCGCAGAAAGAACAGCGGAGCCTTCTGAAAAGGCTTAAAAATTAACATTAAAGAACATTCTACAAAATGGGATTAGGATTTAAAAAAGTTATTGGTACTGGGTCTATTCCAGTATTTCAAGGCTATGGCAAAGACATTTCGTTGGCTCAGGGTGGTTTTGGATTAGATATCACAGGGCTTAGGATAGGTGCAATTATTCCCGCCGGGACGCCCATGATTTGTGATGAATCAACCAGACTTGCTAAGCCTTTTGTTACAGCGAAATTAACCGCTGCAGCAACAAATACCGATGTTGCATATAAAGTAACAAAGAATTCGTTATTCGCGATCGGTGACAATTTTTCAGCGGTAAAAGGCGCTAAAGCATATCCGATTACAGCAATTGACACCTCTAATGCAGGTTATGATTTGGTAACAGTAGGGACAACCTTGGGGGCTGTTTTGGCGGAAGGAACTTTGGTTTTCGAATCGACAGCAACTGGAGCGACCGCATCTGCACTTCCTGGATTAGGGGGAGTACTCTATTCTGATTCGATAATCGAAGCGGGTGAATCAGTATCGGTTGCAATCAAAGCAACTGTATACGCCAGACGTGTGCCATACACAGCAGATATCGCGGCTGCGTTACCGCGTATTATTTATTCACAATCATATTAATATATGGCAATTGTAGATTCAATTTTCGGAGATTTAGCGAAAAGCGCTTCACTCCAGGCATTGGTAGATAATACTGCCATCGATTTATATCCAAAGGCTGTTTGGAGACAAAATTTAGATGTTGGATTGCCGCAGGCATCATTAACATTTGAGTCTGTTATTGGCAGGTCAAGAGTTAAGGCAGCGGCATCACTAGTTGATCCTGATGCTCCAGCTCCAAAAAGAGGGCGTCCTAACCTTGAAACATTGACCGGTAAAATTCCGACAATGAAAGAAGGGTTTGAAATGAACCAGGCTGATTATCGTTCATTGATGACAATCAAAGAGAACTCCAGATTAAAGCAAAATGGAGTTGACGAGATGATTGTTAATTTTTTGAATAATGACCTTAAAGATGCTGCAAGTTCAACAGACGACCGTTTAGACATCATGCACATTCAAGGCTATTCAAGCTTTAAAGTGGATGCCAGCGTTATCGTTAATCCAGATGGTATAACTGTTGGGGAGGTAGATTTGCTGGCTCAGCCAGAACAGACCAGACAGGTTGCAAAAGTTTGGAGCGATCCTACTGCTGATCCATTAAAGGATATTGAAGCAGTTGTAGAATATGCTTCAGGTATC
The DNA here is from genome assembly GCF_003852395.1 of Pedobacter sp. KBW01. Taxonomy (NCBI): domain Bacteria; kingdom Pseudomonadati; phylum Bacteroidota; class Sphingobacteriia; order Sphingobacteriales; family Sphingobacteriaceae; genus Pedobacter; species Pedobacter sp. KBW01. The sequence goes on along the minus strand of NZ_QAJQ01000004.1, from coordinate 333,498 downwards.
GGTAGGTCGTTTAGCAAAATCCAAATTGATCGTACCACTTGGGGAGTAATGAAGAACTTAGCGTCAGTAAAATCGGCCATTTCTGCTTTCTATAACCCTGGTTCGAACAAAAATTACGTGGTTACTTTAAGTTCAGTTAATGAATACCTGGTAGAAAATTTACTTCCAACTATCGAGGTTGTTAACTATCGTTATGGTATTCAGAAAGATGGAATCGTTTCTTTAATTAACCCATTCAAAGCAACGAATGTAGTTTTCTTGCCAGCTGGTAAATTAGGGACACTTCATAACGCTGTTGCGATTGAGGAGTGGAAGAAAAGTCCATTGAAATCGTATGCGAAATATGGTACCGCACTTTTGTCGAAGTTTCAAGATGACAATCCTTGGAAAGAGTTCACAGAAGTGGAAATGAATGCATTTCCTGGCCTTGAAGCAATCGATGGTATTATGCACTTACAGACTGATGTAGCTGCCGTTTAATAACCATAACCATGACCATAAAAGAAGCGTTAAAAACCAAATCTGAGAACCTTACAGTTAGTGATGGTAAGTTGAATCTGGTGCTGTTGGAGAGCAATCTTAGCGGTACCGATACCTACAATCCAGATGCTAACGAAAAGGCTGTTGATATGGCTTATTTAACGCTTCTTTTGGAATCTATCAGTGTAAGCGAAATAAGGGAAGATGATGTAGCTATCAAATACACCAACAACCTAAAGGAAATCGTTAGTGCCATTTGCAAGAAATGGGGGCTACCTGATCCGTATGCAGTGGCCAAACCATCCGTTAAACAAGTTCAGATTTTCTAAATGGAACTGAGACCTCATATTTTGAAATGGATACAACCTGGCACACCCGGTGGTACTAATCCAGAAACCGGTTATCCGTTACCTGATCAGCCGGGGCAGGCAATGGAAATTCCGTGTAGGTTTCATTTGGCAACCAATGGCGCAATCAAAACATTTAAAAATGAAGATAGCACGATCGTAAATCAGGTCGGTACCATCAGGGTTGACGCTGGACAGGAATTGCCACAGGTAGATACAATCATCACGGTTGAAGGGCATTTTATTGGCCCTGTTCGTGCCATTTTCCGAGGACAGCTTTCTCATAGAATTGAAGTATGATTAACGTCACTGCCGATTTTACGTTTGATGACCTTGATAAAGTTATCGAGTATGAAAGTAACCAATGGTTTGATAGCCTTGTAGATGACTACAGGCAAACAGGTATTCGATTTGTTGAAAGGGCAGTCGCAAAGGCTGCATTTAATAACATAACCTGGAATCTGAGATCGTCAATTGGTTATTTGATCATTTGGAACGGAGAAGTACTGGAAAGTTATTTCAAAGATCTAAATGACGGCACAGAAGGGCAGGAAGTTGGGCGTGACTATGCGCTATTTGTAGCTAAGCTTATCGATGAAGGCGAGGGATTATCGATGGCATTAGTAGCCGGAGAAGAATATGCTGCCTTCGTTCAACAGAAGGGTATTGATGTAATCAAAGGCTCATCAGCCTATTTTGAAACTGAAATTATTGCATTACTAAAAGGATGAGTGATTACAAAGATGTATTTGATATGGTTACCGACGTCAGAAAACTGATTGATGTACCAGCTATTACTGCGCTATTGGGAACAGGAGCGAGGGTGGAGGCGAGCATCAAATCAACAGGGCCATCAGTTAAAGGAATTATCGTAAATGGCCTTTCCATAAGCAATACTGCTGACCAGATTGGTTTCGGCAATGTCAATTGCTATGCGCCTGCGATTTCATCAACGGTGAATGGTAAAACCGTTTTATTGGCTGACCAAGAGACCTTAAGTAATTTAGCAAAAGCAGTTAAACCCCTGATAGACGGCATTTACATGACTGATTTTAGGGTTTGGGTGGAAAGTTTACCAACAATTACCCAGGATACCGACGGTAGCTATTTTGCTAATATGACTTATAGATACCAAAGCATCCAAAACAATTTTAATAATATTTAAACCGCCCTGTGGGGCATAAACAAATTAATATGGCAACGAATATTGTAGGTGGTGTGGAGATGATCGAAGTTGCTCCAGCAGTTACCACAGAGGCTGGCATCACAGGCGCTACGTTTGTGAGGCTTGAAAACATTGCTCCGGATAGTGTGATTTACACTAAAAACAGCGATACTGAAACCGATCTTATTCCAGAGGATAAAGATGTGGCATTATTGACCTTTTATACACCTGGTGAGGCAGATGTTATAGCCATCGGTGTTTTAGAGCAAAAACCAGAAGTTCTGGCCCTATTGTTCAATCAGGAATATACTGAGGCTACAACCCGTATCGTGACTTTAGCGAAAAGGAAAGTGGCCAATCTAATGATCAGGATTACAACCAGGTCAATGAAGGATGATCGTAAACAAATTATTGTGCTTCCGAACGTTGCGGTAACCACTACCTATGTAAACAACCTGAATAAAACATCCGTACAGCAATTATTGCTTACTGGTAAAGTTGGTTCATTCAAAACCACAACTAGCCTCAAAGATGCTATTTCAGTTAAAACCTGGGTAACTGATGCTGGGGCTCCAATCGATTCAACTACTCCATAATCATGAGGTGGGTGAAGTTTAAGAGTGATTTGCTTGTGGAGGCCACAGGCAAAAATCACAAGTCCGGAGAGGTGGCGGAAGTATCGGATGAGTTCGCCAAGCGGCATGGTAAAAATGGTACTGGACTCCTTGAAGAAACATCTAAGCCTAAAGACCAGGAAAAGGAAACAGTTGAAAAATAAAGGAAATCCCCTTGCAATGTGTAGGGGGATTTTTTATGCCAAATGAAATGGAAGAAAAAGAAATACTACAAAATATAGCGGATACGCTAATTGAGAAGTCGGTGTATACGTTAAAAGTGCCTATAAAAGAGCCATTGCCAGCGACTAAGCGTACGTTAATTGATAAGGTTTTGCGCAGGCCGATCGTGCAGCCAGAAACAGTGCGAGAATTTAAAATTAATCCTTGCTTGGTTGGGAATATGTATAGGATAGCTGGGCGGGCAGTGAAGTTGCCTGATGAGATTTTAGAAAGCTCGATGGCCGCATCATTGCTGCCGATTATAAACGAGCACCTTTCAGACTTGGTATATATTGTAGCTGCAGGAATTCAAAATACGAAGCGAGAACCTGATCCTGAGTTAATCGAGTTTATTGAAGATAATTTCGAAGCAGAAGATTTATATGAGGCCTTGCTGCCGATACTGGAAAACCTTGGCATGCAGTCTTTTTTGAATTCTATTGCCTTGGCGAAAGGGACGGTGAAGATTCTGAAGCCAAACGTAAGTCCGATCGACGGGAGCGAGTTGATAGCCTCCCACATACAGGAATAGGTAGCGCCTTGCGGTACTTCAAAGGTGCATATACTGCAAATAGCTTACTTTGGGAAACCAGCTGGAAAAATTATATGCTTTACCTTGGCGCAATTCAATCTGAGGAAGATGACAAGCCAAAGGAAAAATTAGAGGTTAAGGATTCCGACGATATATTCTAATAAAAAAGCCCCTCACAATTGTAAGGGGCTTTCGGTATGATAATTAAGAAATGGTTAAATTAAGTGTTGATAGTTCCTGGCCTAATTGTCTGACACCGGACAGTATACGATCGACCTGTTTTGGTCCGGGTTTTTTATGGCCATTGACATATTGTGAGATTAAGGTTTTACCCATTCCGATTTTCTCGCCCAGGGCACTGGCATTGATGATTTTGTAATACTCAAAGAATTGCTTTACATCTAATGTGATTATTACATCATCGATAGTGATCTGATCGAGATCCTTAATTTCTGCATACGAGTTGTATGCATCAACAATATTGGTTTTTAATTCGTTTACATCGTCTCCTGAAGTCCCGATTGGAAGGGAATCATCCGATGCATAGGCAGAAAAACCAGTATCGGTTTTTTCTACAATAAATTCAATTTTCGACATTTTCTGTCCTGTATTTGATCTTACCCCCTGCTGTGAGGGCGAACCCGTTGACGTACGAGACCACGCTGCTTATCGCAGTATATGTTTTGTAAAGCAGGGTTATTTCAACCCTGCTTGCTTTAGTAGCTTGTTTGCTAGACCTGTGCCGACTTCTTTCGAATTATGGCTAGTGAGAATCATTTCACTGTTTGGCCTTTGTGGGTGGTGCCAAACCTCGTGGCTACCTTTCGCTTCTCTTAAGAACTCGAACCCCTCTTTTTTCAATTTTCGTTTAAGTTCGCTCCATTTCATTTCCTTTAATTATCATACGATAAAGGTAAACAATAGTTTACTTTTTTGCAAATAAAAGGTAAACTATTTTATACTTTTTATTTTGCAAAGTCAACGCTTTTTGATTCTTTGTATTTGTTATGATGCAAGTTTTCCACATTAAACCACAGGTTATTAAATTGTTTAAGTAAATATTTATATTTGGTTTTCATTTTGTTACAAGGTTTTAGACTGATTCGCGTCAACTAATCAAATACAAATAAACAAAATCATGAAACGACAAGGAGCAGAAGGATTTTTGTTCTGGTTACTCGATTATACAGAACAATTCGACCAAATCGAGAAGGGTTTTAAAAGCAACTTGTCCAAAATCTAAGTTGCTAGAAAGGAGGACGCGAAAAATGCAAGAAGAAATTATTGTACGAGATGGAAAATCTTATAGAGTGATTTATACTAGATACATTACCCGTAAAGGTAAGCGTATTTATCATCCAAAAGGCGGAGTATTCCGTTTCGAGGTGGCTTTGTAAGCCAAATTAAATGTCGCAGTTTAATTTGAAAGAAGGGTCGGCGCTTGGTCAGTGCTGGCCTTTTCTTTTGAAATACAACACCTTTTGGATGATAATATTTTAGATAGGTTTTACAACCTCAATCTTATACCCGTCTTCCGATGGGAAAATATCTTCTATAAAAATTCTGATATCAATTAATTTATCGTAGAAAAAGTTCGTGCCTTTAACATCCATCGTTTGCTCATTGAAATAGCATGGAATGGAATAGAATTTCGCTATGTGGGTAAACTTACTCATTGATTGGTTCGACAAATCTAGTTTAAAAATAATTAAAAAATAAATAAAAACTGTTAAATAAAATAAAATGACAATTGCGAAAAATCGAATTTAGCTCATTTATTTATTTGATAAACATGTGATTATCGTTTTTGTTTTACCACCACCTTTTGATAACCACCATCCCCAAATCACCCCAATAGTACAGGGTATTTTTGCGTATGGGGATAGATGTGAGTGGGAATAGGGGGCTGAATTTTACGGCTACCCTTAGTATTACAGAAGCGAAAAAGAATGCGCAGGAGTTAAAACGCGTACTGGCCGATCTGGGGATTAATACGGTTAACCAAAGCCAAAAGATTTTTAACCAGTCTCAGGTTGAGTTTCAAAATCAATTACGTAAGGCCAGATTAGAGGTTGCTGCCTTAAAGAAGGAAGAACAGGAACTTAAAAATACCAAACTACAATCTGGTGCGGCCACCGCAGAACTAACCAGAAAAATCGCGGAAAACCGTTTAGCGCAACAGGAATTAACCAAAGCAACTAAAGCAGCAAAGGAAGCTCAGAAGGCAACCGCTGGCTCATATAAGGAGGCAACCGAAAAGTTAAAAGCCCTTGGCGCTGAGATTCGCAATACAACCGGTGGATTCACCCGGATGACACCAGAGCTAAAGGCTAAAATACGTGAGTATAACGAGCTGAACACCAGGTTAAAAGCCTTCGATGAAACGATGGGTATCCATACCCGTAACGTTGGTAATTATAAGTCTGCCTTGGATGGTTTGAAAAGCTTGGTAACTGGATATTTTAGCACCCAAGCCATTTTATCAGGAATAAAACAGGTACTACAAAGCAATGCTGAACTTTCTGATAGCCTTTCAGATGTTCGCCGTACGGCAGGTTTAACCGCTGAAGAGGCAGACAATCTCGCTGAACAACTGAAAAAGATTGATACCAGGACTTCCCTTAAGGGCCTGTTAGATATTGCTATCATCGGGGGCCAGCTCGGTATAGCAAAAGATCAGTTAGCAGGTTTTACTATAGCCGTTGATCAATTAGCAGTATCATTATCTGGAGAATTGGAGGGTGGGCCAGAGGGCATCGCTAAGTCATTAGGTGTCCTGGATAATGTTTTCGGAATTACAAAGGCAAACGCAGGCGATGTAGAAAAATCATTTAACCAAATTGGTTCGGCAATATTAGGGTTGGGACAATCGGGTCTTGCAACAGGCGATTTTCTTTCTGATTTTGGTGAGCGTGTAGGAGGTTTAGCCAAACAGGCTGGTTTATCATTGCCTGTCATCCTATCTTATGGTGCAGTACTGCAAGAAAACGGTGTAAGTGCCGAGGTTGCCGGATCTTCATTCAAACGATTACTATCATCACTTACCGTTAACCGATCGAAATTCTTCGCAGTGGCACAGTTAGCAGACGCTAACTTAACTTTAAAGGCCTTCACCAATATCATCAACACCGATGCTAAAGCGGCACTGGATTTATTCTTCGCAGGCCTAGCTAAAGGGGGAACAACAACCAGTTCTTTCAATGATATTCTTAAATCGCTCAAGTTAACTGGTGCCGGCGTATCTCAGACCGTGGCAGCATTGGCGAATGGACAAGAATCACTAAACGGCCACATTGCGCAGGCAACCCAAGATTTTAACCAGGCTACTTTATCGGCAGAGCAATTCGCTATTAAAAACGATAACCTGGCTGGGAGTTTAAATAAACTAGACAAAACTGTTGTTAAAATAACAACATCTGGGTCAATTTCCAAGTTTTTTAAATCCATTGTAGATGGGGCAAATTATGCCCTTAAAGCTGTAGACGATTTGTTTCACAGGGTTTCTGAAAACGACAGTAGAACTGAAAGAAATGTCGCACTAAATGACTACAAAAACACTGGCGTTTTGACTGACGAGGTAAAGAAAATCCTTCAAGAACAAAAAAATGCTGCCCAGAAGGGTTACGTTGAAGGATTAAACGATCAGGGACGCGCATTTGCAAGAACGCTGTCTGAAAGAGCGAACGGGGAAAAGGAACTAAACAACACAATCACAGCCCAATCTGCTAAGCTTAATAATTTGGAACGTGAACGAAACAAGCTACTTAACAATAGAAGTGATTTTAATGGTATTATTTCTAACCAGGAAAGACAGATTTTAAATCAAACTACTGCAAATTATGGCAGGCAGAAAGCTGTCGTTCAGGAGCTACTTAATGTCAGGGAAAAATTATATCCTAAAGCGAAAGAAGCCCCTGCGGAAACTGTAATTGATACTAAAACACAAGCTTCCGAAGCTCGTAAGCTAGAAAACGCATTAAAAGCGCAGCGTGCTTTACAAGCTGAGATTGATGCGCTAACCAAAAAAGGTAGCGATAAACGCCAGGATGATGATGCCAGGGAGCTTGCCGAAGTAGATGCGAAATATAAAAAGCTACGTGAAAAAGCAATTGCATTTAACAATGATTCGAGGAACAAGGCAAAAGGTCTTCGTGTGGATTCAAGCGGGTTATTGCGTGCCCAATCTGACGAAGAAGATGCTTTACGTGATAAACAGGCTTCGGTGAAGCTAAAAACCACCATTGATGAGCAGAAAAAGCTTTACGAAGATTTTGAACAGTACAAAAACAATTTTGGGGTAGCCAAAGCCAAAGAGCGTTATGCTTCGCTGATTAATGTAGATCAAACCTATCTTGAAAACCTTAAATCACGTCAGGCCGCATTAGTGGGTGATGATAAAGCAAAAGGAGGCGATGCTGGAGGTGGTACCTATGTTGCTAAACAGCAAAAGGTTCTCGAAGAAGCGACCAAAGTAGCCCAGCAGGAAGAACAAAAACGAACCGATATCCTGCTGAAAGAATTCATGACCTATGCCGACAAACGCAAAGTACTCATCGAAAAATACAACGCTGATTTTGCGTCATTGGATGGGAATGCTGGTGCCCAATCTGAACGTACCAAACGATACGAACGCGACTTAAAAGAACTCGACGATGCCAACGCTAAAAAATTGGAGAGTTACGAGAAAATGTTTGAGGGGATAGAGGTTCTGTCTAAAAAGCAAGCTTTGGCTGTTTTGCAGGCTGGCCGCGCACAATTGGCCAAGGATATAAAATCTGGGGCAATTGTCGATCCTGCTGAAATTACCAAGGTAAAAAAATACTTTGACGAAGTTGAAAATACAATACGTGAAGGTAGTGGTCAGGCACTCATTGACCTGGCTAGGCAGGTTGACGAGGTTGCCTCAGCAGTTGGAGGTATAGATTCTGCATTTGGAAAGGTGCTTGGGACCTTGGGAAATGTGCTTGGCCAGGTTGGGAATATTAAGAAAGGGTTTAAAGATCTACAAGCAGCTCAAAAAACTAACAGTATCACCGGTCAACTTACGGCTGGCCTCGGAATTTTTGGCGCTGGATTGTCTATTTTCCAAAGCGTGGTGTCATTTTTTACCCGCTCTGAGCAAAGGGAGGCGCAGGCTTCTTACGCTCGTGACCTTCAGAACAAACAAACCGAAGCGCTCAATAAAGCCCTCGAAAGGCAGGTGGCGCTGCTTGATAATGTGTACGGTACCGATCGTATCAGGGATTACTCAGCAGCGATTAAACAGGCGCAGGACAATCAGGCAGCTTATGCGCAGCAGCTTACAAGACGATATTCGTTAACCGGTGATGCGCAGCTAGATGAATTTCTAACGAAACTAAATAATGGAGAAAAGATTGATCCCACATTTAACGGATTGGTTGAAAAAGCAAAAAGAGCATCTTCGTTACTACCATCTGATATAAACGCCCTTCAAAAGCTATTGGATGATCAGAAACTTGATGCCAACACAGCGACAATTGTTACCAACCTGATTAAAGCCAGGGATACTGCTGAGCAGCTTTTGAATAATCTTCGGGCTGAAACCACAGGCACAACTCTGGACCAGATTGCGGACGATTTTATTAGCACGCTTACCGATGGGGTTCAGGATTTTGGAAAGACGTTTGAGGAGATCATGCAGAAATCGATCCTGAATGGTTTTAAAGGTGAGTTAATTAGGAAGCAGCTACAGGCATTCTATTCGCAGTTTGCTACACTTAGCGATGGCGGCCTCACCAGCGAAGAAATTGAAACTTTGCGCAAGGCATACTTATCAGCCAGTGAAAAAGCCAAAAAGGATTTGGAAGCATTGAGCAAAGCTACAGGGATAGATTTAACAACCGGCACTGGTACTTCAACCGCCCAATCAACCAGGATAACCGATGCTGTAACTGAAACAACAGCAAACAAAGTGGAGGGGGCGTTTAACGGAATGCGGTTAGTGCAATTGCAGACAAATGTTTTATTAACAGCGCAAGGTAAAACGCTTGGCGATTTATACCTGATTGCATCCAATAACTTTGCTTTACAGCAAAAGATAGAAGCAAATACCAGGAGAGGGGCCGATGCAGGCGAAAGCGCGCTGCCGTTACTCCGCAGTATTGCTGATAACACAAAAGACAGTTTAGCTGCACAGCTAAGGGCAGGTGGAAAATTTGGGTATTAGGGATGGCGAGCAAGTTAAATAATAAAGATTTACAGTCGGTTTTTGGCGTTTTTGTCGAGCAGGACGGGATAAATGATTTTTTGTCTTTTCCTAAGCGCAAAGCCAGTCAGGAGCACAGTTGGCCTGAGGTCAATGGTAAAGATATTGATCTCACCAATCCAACTTTCGAATCCAGGCAGTTCACTTTGAAATGCGTACTTACCGCCTATGGTGATTCAGAGCAGCAAAGAAATGAAAATTTTTGGCAGCTATACAATGGGTTATTTACTGAATTGTCAGGACAGGGTGTACATGAATTGTATCTCGATTCTATTGATAAGACCTATACGGTTTTTTACGTTGACCAGCAGGGTGCAAATAAAGTTACTCATGAAGAAGATCGCATGATTATCAAGTTCGATCTTCTTTTTGAAGAAACTGACCCTTTCACCAATATTCAGAAAGTTTACCTTGTCGATCAGGACGGCATATTTCTGGTTGCGTAATGGGGAGGCAGTTATCTATATATAAATATAGTGGTGCGCTCAGGGCGGTGGTTCATCCAGATCAAACCAGCGGAGAGGCTTGCGAGATCATGGGACAAGATGTTTTCCAAATGGCTATTTCGGTGCCTACACCGATTTTCTTTGAATACGGTGATTATGTTAAGGTAAATGGCCGAAAGTTCAGACTAAATACTCCACCCAATCCGATTACCAAAAATGCCGAACGCGATTATGAGTATAAGCTAACTTTTGAAAGCGATGTTCAGCAAATAGGAAAGGTGGCCTTTTTATTTCTTGATACCCTGGGTCGGTTTACTGAAAGCCAGTTTTCAATAACTGGTACCGCAGAGATTTTTCTTACGCTGCTGGTTGATAACCTGAAAAGGATTTATCCAAATTATGGCTATGTAGTCGGGTCGGTTGTGGATGGCGATACTAAAACAATCACATTGGATAGCACCAACTGCCTTGATGCATTGAACATCATTGCCGAGCAGTTTGAGACTGAATGGCACGTTGTGGGCAACCGGGTAAACTTGTATAAGCGAACATTAGGCAGTGGCATTGTGCTTAAGTATGGTAAGGAGGAGGGGCTATATCAACTCAGCCAAGCACCGCAAACAAATGCAAACCCGATTACCAGGGTTTATGGATATGGCAGTGACAGGAATATTGGGAGTAATTACAGGAATGGTGCCAGGCGTTTGCGTATGGCTGACAGCCTTTATCTGGAGAAAAACTCAGGGCTTGATCAAGGTACAGGAAAGTACGATATCATCGAGGTAACAAAAATCTTCGAAGATGTTTATCCACGTAGAAATGGTACGGTTACCAGTGTGGCCAGTCCTTTGGTATTTTCCGATTCTGGAATGGATTTTAATGTCAATATCTGTAGGATACCGAACGTTGATGCGAAAATCGAATTTACATCAGGGCAATTGTCGGGTAATGCTTTCACGTTGGCCTCTTATAATAATGCTGCCAAAACCTTCACTATAAATAAGAATACCAGTGATCAAACACTGGATATTCCAAGTGAACTGCTTAAGCCTGCTGTTGGCGATACGTATGTAATTACTGGCATATTAATGCCAAATGTATACATCATCAATGCTGAGGCTGAATTAAGGCAAAAGGTTCAGGCCTATTTAGATTCTTTTTCCGGAGAAGTTCCAACACAGCTATCAGTGGTTTGCAATCCCAGATATTTTGCACGAACAGGATTTACCGTATCGCTGGGCACTATGGTCAGCGTACAAGACACCAGGCTTAATATAAATAGGCAAATAAGGGTGATAGGTTACACTCGTAATTGGCAATACCCAACACTCTACACTTTATCGCTCGCTGATTCTGTAAAAGACAAATCATTGATCAAATTAATTAATACATAAGATGCCAGGAGAAGTACCACATATAACATTAAACCTACCCAATACGCCGCCACTCGGTAGAAATGCAATCGGGGATGATATGATTTGGATTTGGGATTCCGAGCTGTCATTGCTTCGCCGGTGCAATATTTCCGAATTACCATTTGGCTCTGGAGGCGGGGGAGGTGGTTCAGGTACCATCTTGGCCAGTCCTTTCAAAGTAAGATTGGGTGATCCAGAGGTTGTAATCGTAACGGTTTCGCCAGGTGTTTTTAATACCGAGATTTCCGATCTGAGATTGGTGGGTAAAACTGATTATCCGGTTACGACAACACAGTTAAATAATGCCGCATTCCGCGATGCAGAAATAAGCTATAACTCGGTTGATGGCAAAGTTACCATAAAAGATTTTAGCCTTTTGGCTGGAGAGTTTGTGGTGTTATATCCAACAGGTGTACCATCATCATCAGGAAGTGGTGGTAGTACCGCGCTGTTGCAGGAACAGATTGATGAGTTAAAAAGAATGATAGCGCCATTTGTTCCAACGGTGACTGGAGCAGCTGGAGGTAGAGTATGGTGGCCATCCGAAGATGCTCCACCTCCAGGTTGGATTATCGATACTGCTATGGCTGGTTATTTCCCAATGGCACAGAATTCATCTGATCCTGATTTTGCAACCATTGGTCAAAAGTTAGGCTCTAAAACACATACAAATACCGAGGAAGAAATGCCGCCTCACAATCATACTGCTGCTGGCAATCCAGGTGTGGGTAACAACTATAAAAGCGGTGGTTCTGGTGCGCCTTTGGATAATGTTACCGGTGATAAGAAATACAACTGGACTGAGAAGACAGGTGGTTATTTACCAAGCGGCGCAAGTGAAAAGGTGGCTAAGCCTTATAGCATTATGAACCCTTACTTTGTAGGGAACTGGATAAAATACGTGGGGGTGTAGGATATGGCAAAGGAAATATATGTAAGAACCCCGGAAAGCAACAGAACTATTCAGGATGATGATATAAAAGCTGCCAATATCTTCGAAATGCCTGTTATCACTTCAGATAATGAGGATGATCAGCGGCCAGGCTGTTTGGGGATGAAGTCGGGAACACCCCATTATCATAATGGGACGGAAATGGTACCCATATCCAGCGGTATAAAGCCGGCGATACCCGTAACATCTGACCTAACTATAAACTGGCAAACAGAGTTGGTGTCTGGAACGGCTAAAACTTATGCGCAGATTTTCGGAAACCACATTTTCGACGTGAAAGGTGTATGGAATGATGGGGGTGTTAGGAGGCCATACACCCCAGATTGGAGCTATACAAAATCAGGAGTAAACATAGATACAGTAACGATTAACGCAGTATTTGAAGGAGAAATAACATTTATATAACATGAAAAGATTACTATTTATAATCGTTTGGGCTTTGATGGGAGTTAGCGTATTCGCCCAAACTTATGATACTTTACCTACAGGCTCAAAACCTTATGGTAATCAGCTTTACATTACTCCCACCGGTTTAATTATTGGCGGTACCGGATCGGCCAAGTTCCGGGTATTGGGTACCAAAAAGTATGTTGATTCATTAGTGCAGGCTAACAGTCTAACTTTTAACAACGGTCTTGCCAAAAATTTAAACAATGTTTCACTAGGCGGCATTTATTCCGGTAATATAGTTATTGGCGAAGATGCAAGCGGTGATTATTTGGTGCCAACTATCGCACTTTATCCTAGTACACCAGGTTTCCCAAGAAGGGGTGGTTTAAATTTTGCTTCTGAGTGGTCGGGAGGTAAGGGCGTAAATGTTGATTTGTTTAATAGCGGCGCGTGGAGGATTGGTGGATGGAAAACACCATCAGGAGATACTAAATTATTGTCTGGTGAGATTGGATTTGATGATGTGACCAGTCAGCTTGTTATTAACAATGATTACGGAAACGCAAAAAGTTCTTTATCTAAAGGTATAAGACTTAAAAGAGATTATTCGACTGGATGGGGTGTTGCTGATAGTTTATTTCTAGCACCGAAAGCCTATGTTGATCGTGCTGTAGGTGCTATAGATTTGAGTGAGTATGTAACCAAAACCGGAACGCAAACACTTACCAATAAAACGCTAACTGCTCCGGTAATTAATACACCGGATATTACTAACGGTACGGCCAATTCGATGACTTTGGTTAACGGAACCATCAATAACACCACAATTGGAACCACTGGTGCCAGTACTGTAAGAGGCACAACGATAACCGCCACTGTAGATGTTTTACTTCCCTCGGCCACGCCTTCAAATGCGTTATCAGCAGCTCCGGTAGCGTACGTGCAAAACGCGATCAATGGATTAAGCTGGAAGCAACAGGTCGATTTTGCAACTACCGGCAATGTTACGTTGTCTGGCAGCCAAACGGTCGACGGGGTTAGCTCAGGGAATGCAAAACGTGCACTGGTAAAAAACCAAACTAATCCGGCACAAAATGGGGTTTATATTACTTCATCATCCGGATCATGGACACGAACAGCCGATGCAAATACCGCTGACAACCTTAGTAAATTAACTGTGCTAGTTGGTGGTGGCCTTAGCCAACAATACACCGTTTGGACTTCGGCCGGTTCAGTTACGACGGTCGGAACAGATCCGGTTAACCTGGTGCAAAGCGCTGGCCCCGGATCATATCTTGCAGGCTCAAACATGACCCTTTCAGGCAATGTTTTCAGCACAGTTAATGCCCCTGTTTTCGATACTCAACCAGTATCGGATAATTCAAATAAAGCTGCTACAACCTATTATGTTGGAAGTAAACTTGCCACAGGGCAAACTATTGGGGCAAATACTACAGGAAGTGCAGATAAATGGAATGGCTTATACAATGATTTTAATACTTCATTAGAAAGCGGCTTAACTGGAATAATTGGCACAAACGGCACATCTACAATCCATAGTTTTACACCCGCAAGCGTAACGGTAGGTAATTCGGTACTTTGGAATGGCCAGGAGTATCAAGGTATAGCTCCTACAAACATTAACGCTATATTAGCAAGGGACGCTTCTAACGGCAAATATGCTCCAATATCACAAACACAGGCTAAAGCGGCTTTAAATATTAACGACGGGAGTGTTTTAAATAACGACGCTACCAAGTGGGGTGGCAGGGAGTTTGACGCTGTAGAAGCTACATCGGTAGATAGATTAATGGGTTACGATGGCGCTACGAGCAAGTGGAAGTATGCTCAAATGTCAGTTGTTAAAACAGCATTAAACCTTAACGACGGAAGCAACTTAAATAATAACGCTAAACTTTGGGGTAATTATGAGTTTGACACATCGGACTTAGGAACAGGTGTAACCTGGATGATGGGATTAGATGCCACTACTGGAAAAGTAATGCCTTTTTCAAAACCCACCATTAAAACAGCTTTAGCCACAAGTTTACAGGACGTAACAAGCGTGGGCAATACTACTACAACAGGCGCAAATTTTGGTGGGATTCTTTCTTGGGGCAGTGGTTCTGGCTCGTCTAATATTGGTCAAATATTTAATAATGCCGCATTAGGCACCACTATTTTACCAAAAATAGGCACCACATCCGATCTAACATTGGCCAATGGTGCGGGGACAGCTGTTATAAGCATACCAACAGGCACAACAAACGCTAAAATAAACGGAAAACTTACATGGGGTTATGGTGCTTATACATCCGGAGAAAGCCAAATATTTAATGATAATTCAGATGGAACTATTCTAGTTGCTAAAACAGGATCAACAAACGACTTCATTTTAGCTAACGGCAGTGGTGCAACAGTAATGAATGTACCAACAGGCACTTTAAATCCTGTATTTCCGGGTAATGTAAAGATTGGATTGGGAGCACCGCCAGTAGAAAAACTAGATGTTAGTGGCAACGTAATAGCAAGCGGATTTTTTAAAGGTAATTCTATTATAGCTACTTCTGGCGGCGCTTCAAATGTTACGCTTAATAATAGTGGACAAGGCGTGTTCCAATCAACAGCTACCAAAACAATAACTATTGACCCTGATTCGCAAAGAATACAAGCAGTTAACGGGCAAATTATGAACCTCAATTTTGAGACCCCTACAGCTACAAGAAATGTATTAATACGCGATAGATCAGGGTCGTTAGCTTTTACGGACGAAATAAGTACAACAGCAAGCGGAACTTATACACCAACGCTATCAAATACTTTTAACGTAACATCTACAACGCCATTAGTAGCGCATTATATGAGGGTTGGCAACGAGGTTACGGTTACCGGTAGATTCGCTGCCACATCAACATCAGCCGGTACTATGCAGGTAGGTATATCATTACCGATATCCAGCTCGATGACTGCTACCGAAGATGCAACTGGTATGGGAAGTTCAACAACTACCAGCACTTTCAGGCGTGTTGATCTTTACTACAAAACAGCGGATAGCACCGTTGTTTTAGAAACCGTAACGAACGATACCGGCAGTAATAATTATAGGTTTCAGTTCACTTACACAATCAAATAATTCAAAACCGCTCTTAATATGGTTATGTCAGAAACAGCGCAGGTATTTCTTGGAATTTTTGGTGGTGGAAGCATAGGGGTATTATTTACCCTGATTGCGACGCGCGGTAAAACAAAAGCCGAAGCCGGGAACATTCATGCAAATACAGATAACATCATTGCAGATACTTATGGCAAGCTGCTGGATGAAGTTCGTGAAACGGTAAAGTTCCAGGGCGAACAGATCAAAGCTTCACAGGAACGTGAGGTAGAATATTTAAAAATTATCAATGGTCATCAAGAGACTGAAAGGGAGTTAAGGGGGCAAATTAAAGCCCTTGAAATTAAACTTTCACTCAGGATAACCAAAATAGAAAAGGAGAATCAGTAAAATGAATATTTCAGCAAACGGAATTGCCTTCATTAAGAATGAGGAACAATTCAGAAGTAAGCCATACTTAGATAGCGTTGGAGTGCCTACCATTGGGTATGGTTCCACTGTATATGAAAATGGCAAGGATGTAACCTTAAAGGATGCGCCAATAACAGAAAAACGCGCTACTGAGCTACTCATTCATAAACTTTCAACAAGATACCTGCCAGCGGTAAATAAAGGGCTTAAAGTAGCTGTAAATCAAAATCAGTTCGATGCATTAGCTTCCTTCATTTACAACGTAGGGCCAGGTGGTACAGATTCAACTTTATTCAAGAAGATAAATTACGGCATTAAAGACCGGGCCACGATTGAATACTGGTTCGGGGTATGGTGCAAAGGTACTGTTAACTGCAAAAAAGTTGTGTTGCCTGGCTTAGTGGCCAGACGGAAAAGAGAAGCAAATTTATTTTTAAAATAATATGGACAAATTTCAATCATTAATTTTAGGTAACACGGATTTACCTACTTACGCCGCCTACTTTGTTTTTGCATTGATAGGGGCAATCATTTCACTGTATATCAAATCTCAGAAGCGAGATAAGCTAAGTGAAAACACGCCTTATAACTTTTCATTGCGCTTTTTATTCCAGGATAATCTATTGCGTATTGTGGTTGGGATACTATTAGCCTTTTTAGCTTTTAGATTCGGGACCGAGTTTGTGGGTTCAGAGGTAACAGTTCTTTCGGCTGTATTTATTGGCGGAACAACTGACAGGTTAGCTGGGTTATTCCAAAATATACAAGATAACGCACGTAAATAACTTAAATAAATTAATATGTCACAAGAAAAGAAAACATGGCTGGGGCGCGTGTTCGCGACTATTGCCGCATTATTCATGAACAATTATGAAACATGGCTTAAAAAGCTTTGGAACAACATTGCAGAGGAATTAAAACCGGATTTAATTAATATCGTTCAGATCATAGAGCGTGTTAAATCATATGCAGATAGTCCTGGCGTTGATTTAATCACATTTGCCATTCCAGGTGATATGGACGATAAGGCTGTGGCTTGGACTAGAAAGGTATTAGACAACATCCTGACAGAACTTAACCTAATCGCAAAACCCGCTTCTGAACTCACCAAAGTAGATAAGCAGTCTTTAGCAACCAGGTTTACTGAGGAAGTTACAGGCCTTCCGTTTGATCAGGCATCGACTACTATCAAAACAGCTTATTGGAATGTAGTTAAGTTAGCAGTTTAATTACTCCAAATTCGAAAACTATTAAAGCCTTTCAGTAATGAGAGGCTTTTTCTTTGAATATCTCCCAGGTACCATCTTCTAAACCTTGATGTATCACCCTTTCATCAATCGGCATTTCGTAAGGATCATTATCATCCATTGCGCTTATTTTGTAGCCGCCATGATCGTAAAGATGGACTATTTCAAAAAAACGTTTTTGTGTTTTAAGTATCGTTCCGAGCGGTAATTGATTCATATACAAATATAAAATATAATTTACCATTTGCATTTACTAAAAATATTAGCAAACTTTGTGGTGTAATTATTATGGAAACGAATTTTGCAATATATAAACCCGCTCTCGAACGGCAGATACAAAGTTGGTTTTGGCTGAATAACTTCATGCGGCCATGGATAATAAGCCTTGAAAAACTTGTGGAAGTACAGGGAACTGACATAGTTATTGACTTAGTTGGTTTCAATGAATTGTATACAGATCGGTATTTCAAAGGCAAAATAGATGAAGTTGCCCCTCGAATGATCGACCAAATTTTAAAATATAACCTTGGTAACTTTCTAAAGCATACAGGATATCAAGGATATGTTTTTTGTATCATTATTCGTGGACGAGGAATGTCCTATAAAAAAAGGTTAAATGTTAAAAATCCAGATTGGGAATGAGTTCGTGGGGACCAGCGCCAGACGTAGGCCGAGATTTTCGTGCAAACCTGGCATTAAAAGCAAAAGCAAATAATCAGTGGATTTATAGCAAGACCACTAAGAAATGGTATACTCCGGAAGAATTTGCCTTTTCAAATGAAGAAATAAAAGTCCATAGGAATAAAGCAGATGCACCGCAACTTATTTTAATGGACCCTCGGCAAGGCTTGGAAATGGCCAACGAAATGATAGTTAGGTCATCAAAATTTATTCAAGAACACACTAAAAAAATGTGGGAATATTACGATCTTAAACTAAAGCCAAGTAAAAATGTTAATATTCAAAAATAAACATCCCAAATTATGCATACATCAACATTCACTTATATCCCAACAAAGGTAGGGTTGCCAATGGTAGTTACCATCGATCAGGACGATGAAGTTTTAAATGTCACTATAGGAGATAAATATTTAGGTTCTATGGTTGAGGATTCTACTTCGCCTTATGGCTGGCAAACAACAGATCCTTTATTGCTTGAAGAATTACCAGACTTATCTATGGCACTAAAAGAGGAAGACGCAATGGGTAATCTTCCTTATGCACTAAAAAAATTATTTAGTGATAGTTTGATTGGGTGGGCATGGATAGATGACCAAAACTTAAAATTAATTGCTCACCCTGATTTAGACCTGCAGGAATTTGCCGATACAATCCGGGACCAGATTAACGAAATTGTGTTATTCGATAAAACAATGGTCATTAACTTAAGCCAGGCAGGTAATTCAGAAGTTGAAGAAATTTATATAAATTAGTGTATGTGTTACAGAGCGACCCAAACATCAAAAGCTTACGAATACGCGGATTATTATTCTGCACAACTTATCGATGAAGCTGATCTAAATGATCAAATCTATTATCATGCGAATGGATTTGCACACCCTAACCTGGTTACCATTGCTGCAAATGAGGGGGCAAGACAAGCCGAAAGGATGCAATGGGGTTTGCTGCCGAGCTGGGGCAAATCTCTTGAAGATGCAGTTAAGCAGAGCAACAACACGCTTAATGCCAAATCAGAAACAATATTTGAAAAGCCTTCGTTTAAGAAGTCAATATTAACCAAAAGGTGTATTGTGCCTGTTAATGGATTTTTCGAGTACAAAGAAGTCGATAAGGATAAGTTACCGTACTTCATCCACCCAAAAGAACACCCATATTTTAACCTGGCCTGTATTTATGGATTATTCAAAGACCCTGGAACAGGCATCTGGCATAAATCATTTTCAATTGTTACTGCTCCGGCCAATGAACTGATGGCCAGTATCCACAACGTAAAATTGAGGCAGCCGGTTATTATCTCTAACGAACAAATTAATGCTTGGCTCAATCCAACTACCAGCCAGGAAGAAATAAAACATTTAATGGAGCCTTGCGACGATACAAACATGGCTGCATATCGTGTGGATCGGGAATTAATTAAGATCGGCAATAAACCTGAAGCCATTGCAGAGGTGCCTGAAACAATATAACCTAAAGATTAGATTCAATCAGCAGTTTTAAGGCCTTTAGTCGATAATTAACAGGGACATTCGTCTTACTGGCGGGATCGTTCTTTAATGATAGAAACTGCACCTCCAAAAACCTATGTACATTAGATATCTCTGTACCAGGGAAAAGCAATACCGGAGGTTTCGGTAATTCAACATTTTTAAACCAATCTTCTAACTCAGCAACTTCTTGTAATGTCATGGGGTAAAGGTATATCAAAAGCTTGATTTTAAAGTCAACTTTTTGATATCTTTGTGCAGAGAGCGTAATTTGAATAAAACGGGTTCTGATGTTCTATCAGGCCCGTTTTTGTTTGTAATTTATCTGGTGGCCATTGTTTCGATTTGTTAGATAGTTAGCTAAAAATATCATCAGCTGCAGCATCTAATTCATCATCCTTTCTGATATCGTTTAAGTAGGCCTGATGAACCGCTAATGAGCTGTGCCCCAATAGCTCCATTGTTACCATTGGGTTGTTTATTTTGTCGATTGCCATTCTTGCAAATGTATGCCTTGCGATGTGTGAGGTGAGTGGTTTTTGTATACCAGCCATAACAGCTAGGACTTTGAGGTATTTATTGATTGCAGTGGTGCAGGTTTCTTTATGCTTTAAGCGGGCCCTATCGTTATTGAATGCAGAAATGCCTTTTGCTGGCTTCCAGGTGAAAAAAGGGAACAGCCTTTCATATTTTCCGGAATAATGATCAACGATAGCCTGAGCCTGTGGTATAAGTTTAATAGTTTGCTTCTTATCCGTTTTATCAGCGGTATATTCATACCGACCATTAACGAAGTCTTTGGCGTAGGCCTGCAACAAATCTCCAACGCGAACCCCTCGGAGGTAAACTTGTAGGAGAAACAAATCCCGAGTTGCCCTAAGTAAATCTTCTTCTGGTAAATCCAATTTGGCTAATGCCTCCATTTCCAAAGTATTTAGTTTTTGCTTTACCGATTTGTTTTGAACCACTCTAACGGCTTTTACTTCCTTGGTAACCCCTTTAGTTGAATAACGCAATATAAGACCGCGAATAAGTTTTATTTTACGCATTATAGTACTCCCCATATTGCCCGCAGCCTCTTGTTCCGATATCAACTTCGCAAACCATTTTTCATCAACCTGATCAATGGGGATATCTTTGTTCTTGATTTGGCGCTGCAAAGCCAAAATCTTATCGTAATAACCAGACTTAAATTCCTCCTGCATCCTTTTCAACTCCAATTTCATGGCATCATTCAACGTAATCGAATCTTCCTCGCGGAATATCTCCGATATCGTTTTTAACCCTTCTTTTACATCATACAGCTCCCTCTCAGCTTTGGCGAAGGCATCTGATAAAAATGCATTGATCCTGGGAGAATTTTTAGCCTTGGTCTTTAGCTTATTATTTCGTTGATCCCAATCATCCCGTTGACACCGGGCTACAACTTTGCGTTTCACTTTCCCGTTGATAATGTACTGCAACACTATTGGGTGGCAGTTATCTTTGTATGTTTTCGATGTGTATAAGTGGAGCCGAACGCTTGCTTTCATGGTGTCAACGATTTTTTAATAGTGGTGTAAATACGGTTTCAATAAATGTTGCTTTTTTATTCTTGAATTTACTACTAAAAATATTAGTAATCACTCTTTGGTCGTTAAAAAAGCCACTTATTATGGTAATAAGTGGCTAATACTAGTAAAATTGGTGGAGCCGAAGGGAGTCGAACCCTTGTCCAGTTGTGAGATAAATTATACCTTCTACATGCTTATTTTTCAATTGATTTTCGGGAAATAAACCGGCTGAAAACCGACCTTATTTAAATCCTTAGATACTTTATCTCACTTTAAGTCGCATCTCCTTAAAGCCAGCTTTGTTGTTTCGATGCCCCAGATTCTAACCCAACAATGCAGCAGTTAGAGGGACAAAAGCTAAGCGTAGTTCTAAACTAGGCAGCTAAGGCGTAAGTATTTTCGCCAACTAAAATGTGATCGTTCACTTTAAGTGCTCTCCGAACAACGCACTGCATGCTAACATAACCTTCGCCACCCTGTCAAATCCAAGAACGGCCCCGGTATTCAGTTTTGCAATTATCAATTACAGAATAGAACTACAAATATACAAATTTATTGGTTAACTGGTTAATTGTTTAAATTGGTTAATTGTTGGAACAACACAACAGTTAACCAATTAACCAGTTAACCTTTTGATTATGCTTGTCTTCCAGGGTATTGCTGTAAGGCGATTTCTAAACAATCCATTGCGGCATTTAAATCGTCTGTATTCAATACATAGGCCATACGCACCTCATTTTTACCCGATCCCGGTGTAGAATAGAAGCCTGTAGCTGGCGCCATCATCACCGTTTGGTTATTGTGGCTAAATTCTTCTAAAATCCACTGGCAGAATTGATCTGCATCATCAATCGGGAACTTGGCCACCACATAGAACGCGCCACCCGGATTAGGACAGTACACACCATCAATGTTGTTTAAACGGTTCACCAAAGTATTACGGCGTAAAGTATATTCGGTATTTACTTTTTCAAAATAGCTGTCAGGTGTATCAACAGCAGCTGCGCCGGCAATTTGCTCTACCATACCCGGACTTAACCTCGCTTGTGCAAATTTTAATCCCGAAGCAATTACCGCTTTGTTTTTCGTAATTAAACAGCCTAAACGGGCACCACAGGCACTGTAACGCTTAGAAACAGTATCCATAATCACCACATTTTCATCAAGACCATCTAGATGCATCGGAGAAATAAATTCTCTTCCATCATAACAGAATTCGCGGTAAGCCTCGTCTGAGAATAAGAATAGGTCGTATTTTACACAAAGCGTTTTTAAAGCTTCAAGCTCTTCTCTCGAATATAAATAACCGGTTGGGTTATTCGGATTGCAGATAATAATCGCTTTGGTTTTTTCAGTAATCAGCTTTTCAAATTCTGCAATTGGCGGTAAAGCAAAACCATTATCAATATACGATAAAATAGGTTTTACTACCACATTACTCATGCAGGCAAAGCCATTATAATTGGCATAAAAAGGCTCGGGGATAATAATTTCATCGCCTTCATTTACACAGGTTTGCATGGCGATGGTAATGGCTTCTGAGCCACCAACCGTTACCAGTATATTTTCGGGGCTAATGTTATAGCCCAGTTTATTATAGTATTCGGTAAGTTTTAAGCGGTAAGCAAGGGTACCTTCTGATGGCGTATAGGCCCAAACATTAAAGTCAATGTTTTTAATGGCATTTAACATCCCTTCCGGTGTTTCAATATCTGGCTGGCCAATATTTAAATGGTAAACCTTTTTACCATCTTTTTTAGCTTTATCAGCAAATGGTGTTAACTTTCTAATGGGCGATGCAGGCATCTGCACGCCTTTTTGTGAAATTTTTGGCATGGCACAAAAATAAAAAAGTCCCGATGAAAATCGGGACTTTTTAAAATAATATCGTTTAAAAAATTACTTTGATGCTGGGGCAACGGTTTCGCCTTTAATGTAAAGTACTTTAACCGGTGTTTTTGCATTTGAAGTAATGGTTACTGCTTTAGAGAAAGTAGATGGACCAGCGGCAGCATTGAAAGTTACCGAAATTACACCAGTTTCACCTTTCTTAAGTGGAGTAGAAGTGTATTTTGGAACTGTACAGCCGCAACTTGCTTCAGCTTTGCTGATAATTAATGGTTCTTCACCAACGTTGGTATATTTAAAATCGTAAGTTACTGGTTTGTTTAAAACAATTTTACCAAAATCATGTGTTTCTGACTCAAACTTAAATTCTGCAGGTTTAGTTTGTGCATTAGCAGCAATACCAAAACCTAAAACAAAAGCGAATAATACTAAGATCTTTTTCATGTTATGAGGGTGTATTTTATTTTTAAATTACTAAAACAAATTTAATGTTTTCAAATTAAAACAAAAACTATTCCAATTATATTTTACTATTCCATATATAATTTTACATAAGAGGATAAAGGCAAACTTTTAATTTTGTCTATATTTGCCGCAACCAATCTTTGATTACTATGCAGAATGAAAAATTGATTACCAATGCTATTGATGCTGCTGAATTAAGTTTTAACGATTTTAAATCAATCGTGATAAACGACTACAGAATAGCCGTTGAAAGCAGGCAGGCCAGTGTTTTAGGACGAAGGGAAGTGTTAACTGGCAAGGCTAAATTTGGCATTTTTGGCGATGGTAAGGAAGTACCGCAGGTAGCGATGGCGAAAGCATTTAAGAACGGAGATTGGCGTTCGGGCTATTACCGCGATCAAACCTTTGCATTTGCTACAGGTATTTCAACAATTAAAGAATTCTTTGCACAGCTTTATGCTAATCCGGCTAATGGCGCCGATCCTTTTTCGGGTGGCAGGCAAATGAATTGTCACTTTGCAACCCAGTCTATTAACGAAGATGGCACCTGGAATGATTTAACTCAAATTAAAAATTGTTCTTCAGATATTTCACCAACAGGTGGCCAAATGGCCCGTTTGGTTGGTTTAGCTTATGCCTCTAAATTATTCAGGGAGAATAAAGAACTCGATTATTTAAAGCACTTTTCTGTTAACGGAAACGAAGTAGCTTTTGGTACCATAGGCAATGCCTCTACATCAGAAGGGGTGTTTTTTGAAGCCATTAATGCTGCGGGAGTGCTACAGGTGCCCATGGCGATTTCTATCTGGGATGATGCCTACGGTATTTCCGTTCCTGCAAAATATCAAACCACTAAAGAAGATATTTCTGAAGTTTTAAAAGGTTTTCAGCGTGATACTGAAAAACCAGGATATGAAATTTATAAAGTAAAAGGCTGGGATTATCCTGCCCTTTGCGAAGTTTATGAAAAAGCCATTAACGTTTGCAGAGACGAGCATGTGCCGGTTTTAATTCATGTTACAGAACTTACGCAACCTCAGGGCCATTCTACTTCTGGCTCGCATGAAAGGTATAAATCGAAAGAACGTCTTGACTGGGAAACCGAACACGATTGCATTTTGAAGATGCGTGGCTGGATGCTCGATTCGGCAGTGGCTACCGAAGAAGAAATTCTTGAAATTGAAAAAGAAGCCAAACTTTTTGTACGCAATGCTCAAAAGGAAGCCTGGAACGAGTTCCTGGATAGTATAAGGCCTGAACAAAAACAGGCGGTAGATTTAGTGAGTGCAATGGCCAAACACCAACCTGAACTGGCTAAGGTTGCGGCTACATTAGCTGCAACCGCCGATGCCCAGCGCAGAGAGGTTTTTACTGCCGTACGTAAAGCAATCCGCTCATCAGCAAAAGTTAATTCGCCGGAGCGAGATGAACTTTTAACCTGGTACAAGAAACAGGAGCCACTTAATTTCGACCGTTATAACTCTAAACTGCATACCGATGGGATGGAAAGTCCCGATATGATTCCTGTAGTGGATGCCATGTATGACGAGTTTTCTAAAATGATTGATGGAAGGGAAGTGCTGAATGCCTGCTTTAACGAAAACTTTGCCCGCGACCAGCGTTTGGTGGCTTTTGGTGAAGATTTGGGAAATATAGGTGATGTGAATCAAGGCTTTGCCGGTTTGCAGGCCAAATATGGCGAGCTAAGGATTACTGATACCGGAATAAGGGAAATGACCATTATGGGGCAGGGCATAGGCCTGGCACTGCGTGGTTTAAAACCAATTGCCGAAATACAGTATTTAGATTATTTAATATTTGCCTTAAATGTATTGAGTGATGATTTAGCATCGCTATCTTACCGTACAAAAGGCATTCAAAAAGCCCCGGTTATTGTACGTACCCGTGGCCATAGGCTCGAAGGAATCTGGCACTCCGGTTCTCCGATTGGGATGTTATTGGGCTCGTTAAGAGGTTTGCACCTTTGCGTACCGCGCAACATGACGCAGGCTGCAGGTATGTATAACACTTTATTTAGGGCAGACGAGCCTGCAGTGGTAATCGAATGTTTGAACGGTTATCGTTTAAAAGAGAAATTACCTGTTAACGTTGGCGAATTTACTGTGCCACTAGGTAAAGCAGAGGTACTTGAAGAGGGTACCGATATTACCGTAATTTCTTACGGCTCATCTTTAAAAATTGTGCAGGAAGCTGCCGAAGAATTGGCTCTTTTAGGTATTTCTGTCGAAATTATTGACCCTCAAACACTTTTGCCTTTCGATATCAGCCATGTTTGTGTTAACTCTTTGGCTAAAACCAGTAAATTATTGGTTGTAGATGAGGATGTACCTGGAGGTGCTTCAGCATATATCCTGCAAAAGGTACTCGAAGAACAAAAGGGTTATTTTCATCTGGATGGACAGCCAAAAACATTATCGGCAAAAGCACATCGTCCGCCTTTTGGTTCAGATGGCGATTATTTTAGCAAACCTTCGGTTGATGATGTAATTGAAACCATTTACCAGATGATGCACGATGCCAATCCAAATAAATATCCGGCTCTTTTTTAAAGCTATTTATTGAATTGCTTTAAAGGTTCTAGTTTTTTATTAAATAGCTGACAATCATTTTATTACATTTATTGTATTCCTGTATGGAATAAATATGGTGTTTTTTTTAGGTATGGAGTAAGCATTCGATTACTGAATGATCGGATTTTTATATACATTTATATACCAAACCCTATTTTTGTTATTTCAGTATGTCCCAAGTCATCCCCATTGGAGATTGCTGCATGATGCAAGTTTTTTGTTTATCCTTAATAAATAATCACCAGTTTTTATTATAGGATGAGTAAATGTCTTGTTTTCAATCGGTTGATTAATAAAACTTATTCGTATAAGATAGGTATTGCATTTACTTTGTTCTTATTTCTGGGCTTAACAAGCTTTGCACAAACCAATGTTTCGCAAAAAAAACTCGATAGCCTTTTAAACCTAAACGAAAAAAATTTAAAGACCGATTCTTCTAAAATAAAAATCCTGACCGAAGTGTACCGCCAGTACATGCGAATGAAAAATGTAGATAAAGCAGAAGAGTTTCTAAACAAAAGTATTCAGCTATCGCATGAAAAAAATCTGAAGAAGTTTTCGGCCATGGCCTACTACCGCAGGGGCTTAATGTATCATGGTAAGTCCAATTATCAAAAAGCAGAAGAAAATTATTTAACTGCTGTTACCGAATTTGCGTCCATTGGGAATTTGGATATGACTGCTGGTACTTATCTTAATCTAGGCGCGCTATATGGCAGTATTCCCGATTATGTTAAAGCTTTAGAAGTTAACCAAAAGGCAATTGCCATTTACGAAAAACTCGGTAATGAAACCGATATGGCCAGCTGTTATACCAATATCTCGGGCATTTATCAAAGTCTGGGCAATCAGAGTCAGGCACTGGTATACCTCAAAATGGCACTAAAAGTATTTGCGCAGGAAGGTGAAAATTCGCGTGGCGTAGCTGTTGTTTATGGTTTAATTGGTACAAACTATTTCGAAGCATCAGACCGCGAATTGACGGAAATGAAGGTTTTACCTGGCCAAAAAGTGAAACTGGCCTTAGAATATTACAATAAGTCGTTAAAGGTATCAGAAACAATTGCTGATGTTGGTTTAGTAGCCAGTGTTAAACGAAATCTGGCCGATTTATACAGTTCGATAGGGCAGCAGGAACAGGCTTTAAAATCTTACCAGAAATCGGTTGAGCTGAGCAGAGATGGAGAAGATCAGGAAAGTTATGCATCCAGTTTATACGCACTTGGCAATTATTACCAAAAGGAAAATGATTTAGGAAATGCCATTGTTTTGCTTAACCATAGCTTAAAAATTGCCGAAGAAAATAGATTGCTGGATATAGAAAAAGAATCTTGTTTAGGTTTAAGTGCTGTGTATGAAAAACAGAAAGATTACAATAAGGCCTTAGCTTATTACAGGCAATATATTGGGGCAAGAGATAAAATTTTCGACCAGGAAAAAGAAAAGGAAATTACCAGAAGGCAGATGCAACTCGATTTTGGAGTCAAGGAACGCGATTACCTGCTCAAACAAAAAATTACAGAGGGGGAGTTAAAAAGGCAGCAACAAGAGTTGGTATTAAAACGGCAGCAACTGGCACTGAGCGATAAAGAAAAGGCTCTAGATTTGCTTACATTTCAAAAAGCAAAAGCCGATCTGGATATTCAGCGTTTGGCACAGGAGAGTAAGTTTGAAAAGGTTAGGTTTCAGGCACAGATAGCTGCAGAGGTAAAAGATAAGGAGATTAGCAAACAGCGACAACAAATTAAGCTCGATGAGCGAGTAAAACTATTGCTAACCATTGCCTTTACTTTAATCCTGATTATTGCAGTTGTAATCTTTTTCAACCAGCGCAAAACAACGCGGCTTAACAAAATCATCAATAACCAAAAACGAGAACTCGAGCAGTTAAGTAAGGTAAAAGACCGCATTTTTAGTGTGGTAAGCCATGACATGCGTGCGCCAGTTAATTCCCTTATTTCATTTATGCAATTGCTTGAAGGCGGAAACATTGAACAACAAAAGTTAAACCGTTATGCTGCATCGCTGAAGAATAATTTAACCTATACCTCTACCATGATGGAAAACCTCCTAAACTGGGCTGCCAGTCAAATGCACGGTTTTAATCCTTGTTTAGAAGCACTGGATATTCAAGGTTTGGTAAATGAAGTAATTTGGTCGCTACAGGATCAGGCCAATCAAAAGGAACTGAATTTACAAAATTTAATCCCTGCCGAAACCACTTGTATGGCCGATGCAAACATGCTTAGCCTCGTAATCCGCAACATTGTTAATAATGCCATTAAATTTACACCGAACGGTGGTGCAATTGAGGTTAGCTCGGTCTATGGGAACAATCATTTAGAGATTAAAATTACCGATAATGGCATTGGTTTAACACCGGTTCAAATAGACCACTTTAATAAACCTGGTTATCTTGGCGGCGGGGTAAGTACACCGGGTACCAATAAAGAAAAAGGAACAGGACTGGGTTTACTACTCTGCAGAACGTTTATTGCCCTCATGAACGGGAAAATCAGTGCTGGTATCAATCCTACAGGAGGAAGTTTCTTTAAAATTTTACTGGGTAAATAACTATTTTAAAAAACGCGAAAGGATTTTCTTATCAATCGATTTCTCCAGCAATTCCTGCCTGTTTGTTGCACTGATTGGCACGGTAAAATTGTGGTCTAAATGTACCTCATGGTTGGTTAGGGTTGCAATATGGTTAATGTTGATGATGTATTGCTTGTGCACGCGCGCAAAAAGTTTAGCTGGCAATTGTTTCTCCAAGTTTTTTAAACTAACGAGAATCACATGTTTATCTATACTAGTAAACAGCTTGGAAAAATCGCCCATACTTTCGATGTAAATCACATCGTCGTACTTTAATTTCGTAATGCCTTTTGTTTCTCTGAAAAAGAAGTGATCGTCTTCTTCACTGGCCGGCTGCTCATCATGCAGAGTGTCCATTCCAACCAATTTTTTAAGCTCGAGGTATTCAATTGCCTTATTGGTGGCTTTAAGTATGCGTTCAAACGTAGCTGGCTTTACAATAAAATCTAAAGCATCCAGGTTAAAACTTTCGGCAGCATACTCACTAAAAGAAGTAATAAATATAAATAAAGGTTGTTTTTTTAGGCTTTTTAGCAAATCCATGCCCGAAAGTTCTGGCATATCAATATCCGAATAAACAATATCAACCTTTGTTGAAGTTAAAATTTGTGAGGCCTCTATACCGTTACTGCAAACTGCTAATATGTTTAACGAAGGGATCTTTTTGAGGTGCATTTCTATGGCATCTCTTTCTATTTCGTTGTCATCAACAATTAAGCAGTTGTACGTCATTTAGGGATAGATTAAGTGTATTTGGTTATAAGAACAGAAATTGATGCTTAAAGTTTGTAATTTACACTAAAATGTGGATTATCATACAATAGCATCAATTATTTTAGATGATTTGCAGTGGTAAATTTTATTTTTGATGTTTCTTTTCGCCTGTATATAACTTTTCGCCGGCGGCTACAGCCAGTTGTAAGTCATTTTCTTCGGGCGGCACCGGACAGCGGTAGCCATCACTGTAGGCACAATAAGGATTATAGGCCTTATTAAAGTCTATTTCTATTTTATTGTTCTCGATTGCTTTGGTATCCAGATCAATATACCTGCCTCCACCATAAGTGGTTTTACGGTTGGTTTCATCGGTAAAAGGCAAAAAAAGATGGTCTTTATAAACCGGATTGGCTGAGAGTGCAACACTTTTATATAAAGTCATTTGCAGTTTTTTACCTTTTAAGCTGAAACTGACATGTGCGTACCTAAAATAATCGCTGCTGGTACCATCGTAGGTAGGCATTTTAAAAACTTTTTCGTTTTGAAGCAGCGCCACATCCGCTAGAACTTTATAATTACTATCGGCATCGTAGAAATGGAGGTTTTCCAGGTCTTTTTTCTTTAGGGGAGAACGGCTATCAGTAATAAAATCCTGTTTATAAGCTTCCCGGTGCTTTGCAATTTTTTCGGTATAACTTTGAGCAAAGGCATTTAAGCTAATGAAAACGAGCAGAACAGGCAGGAATCTTATCATAGGATTAAAGGGTACTTACTTTATTTCTCAAAAACTGATCGGCTAAAACAAGTGCAGCCATCGCTTCTACAATAACTACAGCACGGGGCACTACACAAGGATCGTGGCGGCCCTTGCCTTTAATTTCAGCTGCTTCGCCCGCGGCATTAATCGTTTGCTGATTGTGCATAATGGTAGCAACCGGTTTAAAAGCCACTTTAAAAGTAATATCCATTCCGTTCGAAATACCACCTAAAATACCACCTGCATAATTGGTAGTGGTTTTAAATACTTTCGAATCAGCTGCTTTAGGCTGAGGGATATCATTGTGCTGCGAACCTCTTAACTCGCTGCCAGCAAAGCCAGAACCATACTCGAAACCATGTACAGCATTAATGCTCAGCATGGCTTTGCCTAAATCGGCATGCAGTTTATCAAAAACCGGTTCGCCCAGTCCAGCCGGACATCCTTTTACCACACAGCTAATTTTTCCGCCAACGGTATCTCCATCTTTGCGGATGGCATCAATAAATTCGATCATTTCGTATGCCGTCGCCGGATCGGCACAGCGCACAATATTTTCTTCTCTGATTTGAAGTAAAGCTGATAAATCGTTGCTTTCCAGGTTTGGTGCTTCAATTGTACCCACAGCTGTTACGTGAGCAAATATTTCAATCCCTTGTTGTTTTAAGAACAATTTGGCAATTGCACCTGCGGCTACGCGGGCAGCAGTTTCGCGTGCCGATGAACGGCCGCCACCGCGGTGATCGCGGATACCGTATTTGGCATCGTAAACATAATCAGCATGACTCGGACGGTACACATCAACATTGTGACCATAATCTTTAGAACGCTGATCTTCGTTTGGAATAAGTAAGGCAATTGGCGTTCCGGTACTTTTTCCCTCAAAAATACCCGATAATACCTGAACAGTATCGCTTTCCTTTCTTTGCGTTGTAATTTTCGATTGACCTGGTTTGCGTTTATCCAGTTCTGATTGGATAAAATCCATATCAATATTGAGTTGCGCCGGACAGCCATCGATAATTACCCCAATGGCTACGCCATGAGATTCGCCAAAAGTAGTAATACGAAATAGTTGTCCGAAAGAGTTACCTGCCATATATTTTTGATGTGAGAAGCTAGATATGAGATTTGAGAAATATTTCGGTTCTCATAGCTAAGCTTCAGTTTTTTAAGTTTAATTATTTTACTTTAGGTGTTTGAATTGAAATCTGTAATGTGAGAATTTTAATAGCCTCATATCTCACGTCTCAAATCTGGTATCTTAAATCTCTTGTACCTCAAACCCCGCTTTTTTCAAATCCTCCCAGTAATATGGATAAGATTTTTCCACTACCTGCATTTCTTCAATCTCTACTTCATTGATGAGTAAGGCAAGTGGAGCAAAAGCCATCGCCATACGGTGGTCCTCGTAGGTTGCAATGGTAATTTTATCAGGGAAATGAAGGTTATCGGTATTTAAGGTATAAACCAGGTTATCTTCTGTTAAAGTAACACCAATTTTAGCCAATTCATTTTGTAAAGCAGCAATGCGGTCGGTTTCTTTGATTTTTAAGGTTTCTAGTCCGGTAAAAGACATGTTTTTGCCTAATGCAGCTGCAATAACTACAATAGTTTGCGCTAAATCAGGGCAGGTTTTAAGGTCTAGTACCTGATTGGTATCTAATGATAAACCCAGGTTACTGATCGAAATCCCTTTTTCTGTTTTGCTGGTTGCGATGCCAAAAATCTTCATAATTTTCTGGATCTGACTATCGCCTTGTAAGCTTTTATCTTTTAACGCTGGTAAGCCGATTTCTGCCTCATCTGCTAATGCAGCAATGCTGTACCAGTATGATGCTGCGCTCCAATCGGGTTCTACCACGAGTGTAGCCGGTTTAAAAGCCTGTGGTTTTATCGAAATCAAATTGCCTGTCCAGCTGTGTGCTATACCCACTTCTGCAAGCATATCTAAAGTCATATCTACATAAGGCTTAGAAGTAAGCTCGCCCTCAATTTCTAAAGTTAAGCCTTGTGGTAACACAGGGGCAATCATCAACAATGCAGAAATATACTGACTACTGATATCGCCTTTAATTTTAACTTCAGCTGCTTTTTGATTCAACGGGCCAACAATATTCAAAGGAGGAAAGCCTTCGGCTTCAGCATAAGAAATATCGGCACCAATTGTTTTTAATGCTTCTGCCAAAATACCGATCGGGCGTTGTTTCATGCGCTCGGTCCCGGTTAGCAAGAAATTACCGTTTTTAGCCGAAAGATAGGCCGAAAGAAAACGCATTGCAGTTCCTGCAGGGCCAACGTCAACCAGTTCGGAGTTTGCAGTTTTCAGTTTGGAGTCTCCTCCCAAATCACCACTCTCAACTCCCAACTTATTCAGGATGCCATTTAAGGTAACTGTATCAGCTGCGTTAGATAAGTTTTCTACTTTAACCAGTTTTTTGCTTAAAGCGCTTATAATTAACGCCCGGTTGCATTCGCTTTTAGAGCCTGTTAATTGGATTTCCGTATTAATATTCTTGGTTCCTTTAAAAGAAACTAAGGCATTTTTTGACATTTTATTCTGTTTTATGCTCAAATGTAAGTGTCAGATGGAAACATCTGACACTACACTATATTTGTTTCTTAACATCATATTGTTTGTCGAAAGTTATTGTAAATCCCTCCAACATGCACTTTATGATATTATTGCCAGACTTCTGGCTTTAGTCTTTCAGCTTTTCGTTTTGGTTAATCCCTCCACCTTCAGCCTTCCAACCTTCGGCCTTTCTTAGGCTTTAACTTCAGTATGTTGCTCTGCAGCTATACCTTGCTCAGCTTTACCAGCATTCATAATTTCAGTTTGCTTACGGATCGACTCACCGTGTACCAATTCTAAGAACTTTTCGGTAAAGTTTAAGTCTAATTTTAAAGCTTTTGCAAATGCCTGACCTTTTTGAATAATGGCATCCCAACGGTTAACCTGTAAAATAGTTACCTGGTTATCGCGTTTAAATTCACCAATTTTAGCTACAATAGCCATACGCTCACCTAATTTCTGCAATAAGATATCATCAATTTTATCGATCGATTTACGTAATTCAGCTAATTTATCAGCAGAAGCTTCGTTTGCTACTTCTGGTTCGCGCACGGTTAAACGGTCTACCAATTCTGATAAAGCAGCAGGTGTAACTTGTTGTTTAGCATCTGTCCAGGCTACTGATGGATCAACGTGAGATTCGATCATTAAGCCTTGCATATCTAAATCTAATGCTTTTTGCGAGATGTAAGGGATTAACTCACGGTTACCGCAAATGTGGCTTGGATCGTTGATGATTGGTAAATCAGGGCAAAGTGTTTTTAACTGGATAGCAAGTTCCCACATTGGTTCGTTACGGAAAGAGCTTTTCTCGAACGAAGAGAATCCACGGTGGATTGCACCAATTTTAGTAATACCTGCGCCATTGATACGCTCAATTGCACCAATCCATAATTGTAAATCAGGATTAACCGGGTTTTTAATCAATACCGGAACATCATGCCCTTTTAAAGCATCAGCAATTTCCTGTACGGTGAAAGGGTTTACAGTAGAACGAGCACCAATCCAAAGGATATCAACACCTGCAGCTAAAGCTTCTTCAACGTGTTTTGCATTTGCAACTTCAACTGCTGTTGGTAAACCAGTTTCTGCTTTAGCACGTTTTAACCACTCTAAACCAATGCTGCCAATACCTTCAAATTCTCCCGGACGTGTGCGTGGCTTCCAGATACCAGCCCTTAAAACTGATACTTTACCAGTTGCAGCCAGTAAGTGTGCAGTAGTTAATAATTGCTCTTCAGTTTCTGCACTGCATGGTCCAGAAATGATTAACGGTTCGTTGTTTACGTTTAACCAGGTGTTTAATGGCTGGATGTTTAAATTTAGTTTCATGATGATGGGGGTGTTTAAAGTCCGGGGTCCCTTGTCGGAAGTCCGGAGTTATATTTTAATTATTTTATTGTTACAAGTTTTACTGTTCTGCTATTCTGTCTTTGGGCTCCTGACTTCGGACTCCCGACTTTTTATACTTTATCGTTCTTTTGGTATTCGCCAAGAATATTAAAGTTCGATGTGTATTTTAAGGCTTTCCTTACTGCCTTATCGTATTTATCGGTGCTTGGCCATTCTAAATCGACGTAAAAGTAATATTCGTTTCTTTTGCCCAGCACCGGCATAGATTGTATTTTTGTTAAGCTTACATCCTGTTCTGCAAAGATGTTTAACACGGTGGCCAGCGAGCCGGCTTTGTGCCCAACTTGGAAACAGATAGAAGCTTTGTTTATTTTTTTGCCTTCGTCTGTTTTATCTTTTTTCAGGATCAGAAAACGGGTGTAGTTTTTCTTGTTCGATTCAACACGACGCTCTAAAATGTTTAAACCGTAAAGTTCAGCAGCTAAGTTATTTGCGATTGCCATTGTATCTGTCAGTTTTTCTTCCTGGATGCGTTTGGCACAGGCAGCAGTATCGTTGCTTTCTACAATTTTAATGTGTGGATAATCGTAGAAGAAATCGATGCATTGACGGATAGCGATAGGGTGTGAGGTTACCACTTTAATATCTTCGAATTTTACACCCGGCAAGGCCATTAAGTGCAATTGGATGGGTAAGTAAACCTCGCCAACAACCGAGAAACCATAATCGCGGATTAAAGTGTAATTTGGCAATAAACTACCTGCAATGGAGTTTTCGATAGCCATAACCACGAAATCTGCTTCATTTTTTTCAAGCTTATCGCAGGTTTCTTTAAATGAATTACATTCTACAGTTTCAATGCTTTTACCAAAGAACTTGTAGGCTGCTTCTTCATGAAAAGAGGCCTTAATACCCTGAATTGCTACTCGTTTTGTCGTTTCCATTTTTTGCGTTAAACAAAAAAAGTCCCGGCTGTTTGCCGGGACTTTTTTATACATTTTAATATTTTTTATATATCTTTTTGCATATTAGCCCCGGCTCTCACTAAAATAGTAAAAGTAACCAAAGTAATATGTGTTAAAATTCTTCATTTCTTTTTTTTCGTTGAGCCAAATGTAGTAACAAAATTTAATTTGTCAATAGGAAATTGAAAATATTTTTAATAAAATTTAATTTTTTTGATTTTAGACCGTTTTGGTACATGGTATAAATTCGTTAGATAAGCTGGTTTGGCTAATAAACAATAGAAGCTATAGAATGGCATGAGGAAAGGAGATACATTAAATCCGGCCTGCTATCCGGTAAAACTTATTCATTTAGTTTTTTTGCAACTTCAACGAGGTAACTATTCGCGTATTCTCCAAAGTAGCTGATGTAGTCTCCACTTTTTGATATAACCACAAAGCTGCCGCAAGGGTAGTGGTGCTTAAAAAAATGCTTTTCAACAATCTGTTCAGGGTCTTTAATCCAGTTTATCGCTTTTCCGAATTTATCTAAGCCTGTATCCGTTTTATATACATAGAGTGGCACTGTTTTAACTTGATTCTGTAAATCTTTTTTTAACGTATTATTTGCGGCAATTACGAACTGCGGGTTGCCTGTAGAATTGCAGGTGTCCTGACAAGGGTAGTAAATAATTACAATTGGTTTTGCAGGATCGATTTTTCTGTTCGAAGCAGTTTCTAAAAAGGATAACAGCTGAGTTCTATCATTTATTTTCCCCTTTTCCTCTCTGTTAATCAGTTTATGGTGGTTGATGGAATCGCCCGGGATATCAAGCACAGTATTGGTCGAACGTTTTTCATCAAAAGTAGCTTTACTAATTTCTTTATGGTTTACATCGAAATACTTTGGCTCCTGAGCAAATAGGCAAAGAGAAAAGAAAGTTGCTAAGAGTAAGAATGCATATTTTTTCATGAGCGTAGATTTATGCTAATATGCTAAAAAATAACAAACCCTGCAGATTAAAAAAAATGCAGGGTTTGAGTAGTAATTATATTGCAGAACTTAATTCGGGTTGTTCTGACTTTAATTTTTTAGATTTTTCAAATTCTTCTGTATCGCGCAGCTCCTGTTGCATAATTTTCGCAATTTTGGTGCTTCCATCATGACTCCATCCGGGCGGATTGAAAATGTATTTCACTTTATCCACAAAGGTTGGTGCCTTTTTAACATCAGCAGTTAAGGCGATAAACTCATGGAAAATGATGTTTACAGGTCCTGTATCAGTAGGTTGGGTAGTTAAGCCATATTTCAC
Organism: Pedobacter sp. KBW01; assembly: GCF_003852395.1. NCBI lineage: Bacteria > Pseudomonadati > Bacteroidota > Sphingobacteriia > Sphingobacteriales > Sphingobacteriaceae > Pedobacter > Pedobacter sp. KBW01. The sequence continues at coordinate 297,063 of NZ_QAJQ01000004.1, read as the reverse complement.
CTCATCTTCTGGTAATTCTGCCTGAAAGGTTCCAAACCATCTGTCCCAAAGGATTAAAACCATACCCATATTTTTATCGAGGTAACGCACATTGCTGGCGTGGTGTACCCGGTGATGCGATGGTGTTACGAAAATATACTCGTACCATTTTGGGAATTTGATATTGTATTGGGTATGAACCAGGTTGCCGTAAATTTGGGTAACCAGGTAGGCAAAAAGAATATCGACCGCTGTAAAGCCCATAAAGGCCAGTGGCAGATAAAAGAATACCCGGTACAAAGGTTCGAAAACTGTAGAACGGAAACCTGTGGTTAAGTTAAAATGCTCTGATGAATGGTGGGTAACGTGCATGGCCCAGAAAAAGCGCACATAATGGCCAACTGTATGCAGAAACCAATAAAGGAAATCCTGTGCCAGGATTAACACCAGCCAGTAAACCCAAACATTACTAATTTGGAACAAACGGAACTGATAGCAATATTGCAATAAGAAAAAGGTACCCGTTTTAGTAGCTAAATTAATTACAATAGCTGCTGTCATCAGGTAAATATTGGTCCAGGTATCGCGTTTGGTATATAATTTTCTGTCGTGCAGGTAACTGAAATACATTTCAACCAGGGTTAAAACGATTACGAAACCAAAAAGCCCGATGACAGAAATATCACTTCCGGTAAATTTCATGCTATAAACTGTTATAATAATCTAAACTGCTTAAAATATCGGCTTTGGTAGCACGGCAGTTAAACGCGCATTTGCCTGTTGTTTCCAGTAAAGAGAACAAAATATTGCCATCTTCGTTCTTTTTATCACTTTTCATTAGATCTAAAAGCGTATCGTAGCTTTCTTTTTTGATGTGGTATTTAGGGTATAACGATAAGATATATCTGCTAATATCTTCTAGCTCTTCTGTGGTAAGGGTACTGTTATTAATCGAAAGTGCAGCTTCGCACACAAAACCAATGGCAATAGCCTCACCGTGAGTTAACGGATTTTCGTCGTTAGCGAGTGAGTACCCCTCAATGGCATGACCAATGGTATGGCCAAAATTTAAAATCTTACGCAGATTTTTTTCATGAGGATCGATGGTTACCACCTCGTTCTTAATTTCTACCGAGCGGTAAATGTCTTCTGCAGCAGGTGTTAAATAATTGCTTCCTTTTAATTTTTCGTAATAAGGTTTATCGTAAATTAAACCATGTTTAATCATTTCTGCAAAACCCGATAAAAGTTCGCGTTGTGGCAGCGTTTTTAAAAAGCCGGTTTCGATAAAAACCATTTGTGGCAGGGTAAAGGTACCTACCATGTTTTTTACATTGTCGATATCGATGCCGGTTTTACCACCTACAGAGGCATCAACCTGCGAAAGTAGGGTAGTGGGAATATTAACAAAATCGATTCCGCGTTTGTATGTAGAGGCAATAAAACCACCCATATCGGTAATTACACCACCACCAAGGTTAATCATTAAACTTTTGCGGTCGGCTTCAAAATCCAATAGGGTTTTCCAGATACCGATACAGAAATCGATGTTTTTATTTTCTTCGCCTGCCGAAGTTTCAATCAGGTCAAATTCAGAAAAATCCAAAAGCGATTGAAAAAGCGGTAAGCATATTTCACTGGTATGTTCATCAGCAAGTACAAAAACTTTGCTGTATTTATTGCTTTCTAAAAGTACTTTTAAAGCAGCTAAATTACTTTCGAAATAAACGGAGTGGCCTGCGCTGGTTAGTGGTTCCATTAAATAACTTCTATTTTATTTTCTCCAAAAGTAATAATATCGCCAACTCTAACCTTATAACGTTTGCGGTAATCTACCTCTCCGTTACATTTTACTAAACCATCTGTAACAACGGCCTGGGCATCGCCGCCGCTTCCAACCAATCCGGTAGCCTTTAACAACTGAATTAATGGAATAAATTCGCCTTCTAATTTGAATTGTATCATTTTCTGCAAAAATACGATTATTTAAACCTTTTTAGTTTTAACAATCAATGCTTTTTATAATTTTGCACCAATCTGACTTAATTATAGATAAAAAATGGATTCATCCCCCAATAAGCAACCAAATTTCGATAATACGGAAGTTGCGTTCCGTCAAAAAAGCAATACAGAATTAAAAAAAGCATACTGGCTTTTTAAAATCATCGCCAATAATTTTCTAACCAAAGTTGGTCCGGCCATTACCAATTTCTTTTTGAATATCGGACTACCCATTCAAGGTGCGATTAAAGCAACCATTTTTCAGCAGTTTTGTGGTGGCGAAACCATTGCCGAGTGCGATAAAGCAATAGATCAGTTACATAAGGGTGGTGTTGGTACTATTTTAGATTACTCTGTTGAAGGTGAAGAAGAAGAGCTGGTATTTGATGAAACATGTGCCGAAATTATCCGTACCATTGTTCGTGCCGATGGTGATGTTAAAATTCCAATTACGGTATTTAAGATTACCGGGATTGGTCGTTTTGCCCTGTTACAAAAGTTAGATGCAAAAGAAACCCCTACAGCAACTGAAGAGGCTGAGTATGAAAAGGTAAAAGTACGCTGCGAAAAAATATGCAAAACCGCTTTCGAGAAAGGTGTGCCAATTATGATTGATGCAGAAGAAACCTGGATTCAGGATACCATTGATGCACTGGCATTGGACATGATGCGTAAATTTAATCGCGAACGCATTATTGTGTATAACACTTATCAGATGTACCGCCACGATAAACTGGCTGATATGAAAGCCGACCATTTAATTGCGAAAGCCGATGGTTTTATTTTAGGTGTTAAAATGGTGCGCGGTGCCTATATGGAAAAAGAACGCAAACGCGCTGCCGAGATGGGTTATGCTTCGCCGATACAGCCAGATAAAGCCGCGTCTGACCATGATTATAACGAATCGTTACGCTATTGTGTAGATCATATTGAGGAGATTGCCATTGTTGCAGGAACACATAACGAAGATAGCAGCCGTTTGTTAACCTATTTACTGGAAGAAAAAAATATCGCCCATAACCACCCGCACGTGTACTTTGCACAATTGCTTGGCATGAGCGATAATTTAAGTTTTAACCTTGCCGATTCGGATTACAATGTAGCTAAATATGTACCTTACGGGCCAATTAAAGCCGTAATGCCTTATTTGTTCAGAAGGGCTCAGGAAAACACATCTGTTGCCGGCCAAACCAGTAGAGAGCTTGGCTTGATTGAAAGAGAATTAAAAAGAAGAAGACTGTAGTTCAGTTTTCGGTTGACAATTTACAGCAAGCAGTTGGTAGTTTTCAGTTTTGGGTGGTTTTACACACTTCCAGATGAAAATTGCCAACTGTTTTTTTTGAACTGGAAATTGCCAACAATTAGCAGTTTTTAGGTAATAATTTACGGTTAGCAGTTGATGGTTTTCAGTTTTGTGCAGTTTTAGACATTGCCAACTGAAACTATTTCTTTACCACAAAAGATTGTTGTCCGGTTAACAGATCATAAAAAAGAATAAAATCACTGGCCAGGCTATACCCCGGATATTGAAAGGTAGCCGGTTTATTCTTCTCGAAAAAGAAATGACCAACCCAGGCAAAACTATAGCCCACTAAAGGCATTAACAGGAAGAAACGCCAGTTGTGAAAGAGAAAGCCTGCTAAGAAAGCCAATACCACTAAGCTGGTACCTATAAAATGCAGCACACGCGAAGTAGTGTTGGTATGCTCCGATAAGTAAAAAGGGTAGAACTCTTTAAGCGATGTAAACTTTTTTTCTGCCATAACCTAATTTACAAAATTCCGTTTGTTTTTAGAAACGAGGCTAATTGCGCTGGTTTTTCGGTCATTAACAAAGTATTTAAACCTACTTTTTTAGCGCCTTCAATATGTTGCGGACTATCATCTATAAACAAGGTTTCGGCTGGGTTTAAGTTGTTCTCTTTTAATACCTGTTCGAAAATATTGGTGTTTGGCTTGCGCAGTTTCATGTGCTGCGAAAAATATGCCTTTTCGAAATAATCGTCGTAATTGTTGATTTTAAAAGCAGCCTGCAGGTAGTTGATAATCCAATCGTAGTGGATTTCGTTATTGTTGCTTAGCAAAAACGTACGGTATTTTGATTTAACCTCTAACAGTAAATCGTGGTTTTGTTGTATGGTACCAATCAATAAGCTGTTCCACGCATCATCAATCTGCTGGTCGGTAAGTTGAGGTTGGTTGGCGGCCGCCCTGATACCTGCTCTGAATTCGGCCGGAGAAATGGCTCCGGTTTCAAAATCATCAAATAAACTGTTGTGGGCCTTATGTGCAAAAAAGGTTTCTACATCGGTAATGCCCAGTTTTTGGAAAGATGCCTGTGCGATTCTAAAATCTATATCGAATATTACGTTGCCGTAATCAAAAATGATGTTTTTAATATTTTGCATGTGCTACCAAATTTGCTGCAAAGATATTATTGCTGTGTTAAAGAAGTGTACACACGACTATCTTTTTACAATAAAAAAGCCCGAAACCTTTTTGATGTTGTTCCGGGCTTGCTGTTTATTTTGGCTCGACTATTACAGATTGAATAACGAGCTTATTATTTTTATCTTCAGATTTTACACCCTTAAATATAAAATAAAGGGAGTGAAGCTTTCCATCGGTGAGCAGATTTACAGGTACAGCTTTGGTAAATGTAGATTTCCCGACTACGGCCCCATCTTTACTATCAAGTCTGATTTCAATTTCACCTTCGGTGCCAGGTGCTAAGTTTGCAAATGAAAAACCAAAACTTGCAATACCGGTTAAATCGATGTCTTTTAAAGCTAACCAGCCATTATCGCGGGTTAAGACAAGTTTTTCGCCACCATAAATATCCTTCTTTTCAAAGCCTTTAACTTCTTTAATGTCCTCGGCATCAATTACACTGCTTCTCAGGTTAATTAAGTTGGTAGTGGTTAAAGGCTTTAATCCTTTTGCACCTGCATCAGTATAACTTGCTTTAAGTGTCATTACCGATTTCTTTTTATCAACGGTAGCAGGAGGAACAATCTTACCAGAAGTGGGTAGTGAAGCTGAAATCGTTTCCTTGTTGCCCAAAGTCATAATCCACTCGGTAATCTTTTTAACCTCAGCCTCTTTCATGGCACTGTGTGCCGGCATAGGCACCTCGCCCCAAACACCGTGACTGCCACCAATTACTTTCGAAGCCAGATAATCAACGGCCTTACTATCATTTTTATATTTTGCGGCAACTCTTTCAAAGGCAGGGCCAATTGAAACTGCCGATTCTTTATGGCAGGTGCTGCAATCTGACTTTAACATCAATGCTTTTCCAACTACTGTTTGTGCGGCTTGTTGGTGACCCAGTTGCGCACCAGCCATATCAGTTCCCTGGGTGTAGGTGTTTGAGATGTAAATACGGCTATTATTAACTTTTGCACCTTTATCGTTTACCAGCACTTTATAATCTATCACTTTGTTTGGGAAGTAAAAACTTTTGTTTCCGGCTAAAAGTATATCAACAGCCGGATGCTCGTTGCCTGCAAAAACCGGGATAACCTGGCTTTTGGCAGCAGCTTTACTTTTATCCATAACGGTTACGCTTACCGGGTATTCGCCAGCTTTGGTAAAAGTATATTGCAATGTTGGTGTAGTTGTAGTTTTAGTAATTCCTTTACCCAGGTTCCACACGTAGCTAAGCGCATCACCATCCGGATCTTTAGCCTTAACAGTAGCTGTTAATTTATAAGGTAATAAACCACTTGTTTTTGCTATATCTAAACTTTCTACACTTGGCGGACGGTTTCCTTTCATGTAATCTATACGGGTAATGGCTGCATCGGGGTTTTTAGAGAACCAGCCTTTTCCGTATTCCAGGATATACAGTTTCCCATCCGGACCCAGTTCCATATCAATTGGTGCAGCTAACGAAACTTTAGACAAGAAAGGCTCCATACTGATGTAATTGCCGGCAGCATCCATGGTTACTGCTTTTACCCAACCACGTACCCATTCGTAAATAATCAATTTTCCGTTGTAATAAGCAGGATAAGGCGAATTGGGCTTAGTATAATAAACCGGACCGGCCATAGCTGTACGCCCACCGGCACCAACCTGCGGAAATTCGCTAGATAAGCCATAAGGATACCAGATAAATGCTGGTTGGGTAGGTGGAAGCTGGGTTAAGCCTGTATTGTTTGGCGAATTGTTAATCGGCGTCGCAGGATTGAAAGCATCGCCGTTTGCACCATTGGTAAAATCGTAAGCTTTGTATGCATAGTTATTTCCAATAAATAAAGGCCAGCCAAAATTACCGGCTTTACGGGCCTGGTTAACTTCATCGTAGCCTCTCGGGCCTCTTAATGCATCGTCATCACTGGCATCCGGACCAACTTCACCCCAGTATAAAAAGTTGGTTTTCTGATCAACAGAAATGCGGTACGGATTCCGGTTGCCCATTACATAAATTTCGGGGCGACTTTTAGGATCGTTTTTAGGGAAAAGGTTGCCATCGGGAATGCTATAAGTAGCATCTTCATTAACTTTTATCCTTAAAATTTTGCCCCTTAAATCATTCGTATTTCCCGATGATCTTCTGGCATCATATTGTTCAAATCCTTTCCGGTTATCGAGTGGTGCATAGCCTTTATTTACAAATTTTTGGTTTGGTGCATCAAAAGGAGTGGAGTTATCTCCTGTAGAAACATACAATAATCCGTCTGATCCAAAGGCAATTGAACCACCAGTGTGGCAGCAAATGTCGCGTTGCGAATAAAACTCAAGAACAATTTTTTCCGATTCTTTAACAATCTGGTCGTTAACCAGTTTAAATCGAGATAATCTGTTTACCGATTTATCGAACGGGCTGTAAAAAAGGTAAACGTATTTGTTTACGGCAAATTTCGGATCGGCAGCCATACCCAGCAAGCCTTCTTCGGCGTTAACTCCGGGTGCATTGGTTTTAAAATAAACATCGAGTTTGCCAGCCTCTTTAAGCTTTTTGGTTTGGTTCTTATAAATCAGTATTTCGCCCCTTCGCTGAGTAACCAAAATATCCAGGTTGGGCAGAACAGCCATTTCTGTTGGTTCGGTAAATTCTCCCTGTGCAAGGGTAACTTTTACAAAGCGATCCTGATCAGGAGTATCGGTTTTATCAAAAGATAAAAAGGATGTTTTTTTGCTTTGATAGGTGTTTTTGTTAATTGTTGTTGCCGAAATGAGGGCAGCAGCAGATAGCAATAGTGTAAAAATAGTTTTCATTTATTTGGTTAATGGTGTGTTGCGTAAATATAGTATATTATTTTATGCAATCGATACATTGTATCAAAATTAATGCTTATTGCCTAATTTTGGACTAAAAAAGCCTATCGCTTGTGCACCACAAACCATAAATAAAAAACAAAATGTTGTATGTTAAGCCCGGAAATTACCTAAAACACACCCTGCTTAATAACCAGGATCGTGCCGTCGTTTTTGAGTTTATAATAATACTGTTTTTCGCGACGACGGTTTAAAATTTCGATATGGGCCACTTCTCCCTGCTTGCCAGTATCATCCTGAATATTGTCGCCTTCTTTTACGTTATCTAGTTCTTTTTCCGAACTGTTTTTTGTTAGCTTTTTCATGTTTTGATATATTGATGTATAGTACTAACAGGTTGCTCACTATATAGTTTAAATTTGGTTAACAACCGTAGGTTGTGCGTATATCAAATTTAACATTTTGATATTATTGGCAAGCTTTGCATATCAACTAGTCTGTTAGGGTTATCTATTTATTTTAACAGGATATCTACTGCGGTATCTGTACAGTATTGGTAACCTTATATTTATATGGCTAAACAATTAAAACTATTTTGTATGACCGGAGTTATTACTGCTTATAATAAACAAAGGAGATTTGGGCTAATTTCTCAGCTCCTGGTTGCGGAAAGTATTTATTTCGATATTGCAGATTGTAAAGCGAAAGGTTTGTATGTTGGTAGCTCGGTAGAATTTGATACCCAGATTACGAAAAGGGGCATAGTGGCCAAAAATATCATGGCTATAGCTAAATATAAGCCCAGAGTTAAAACATGTTTGTGAGAAGCTGCATATCAACCGCTGAAAAAGACTGGTTTTAATTAAAAAATGGTTCAACGGCTTATAGTTGAGATAGTTTTTGTATGTTTATGTTCAAAAATCTAAATTGAATGCAAGGAACAGTAAAATTTTTTAACGAATCTAAAGGTTTTGGATTTGTAATTACCGAAAGCGGAGAAGAGGTCTTTGTTCACGTTACAGGGCTGATTGATAAAGTAAAACAAAACGATAAAGTAACGTTTGAAATAGCACAGGGCAAAAAAGGCGCCAATGCCATTAATGTGAAACTGGCGTAATTTACTTCTTTAAAGCGTGGCGTTTTGTCGGGTTTGATATCCTGAATTCATCCTTAGTAGACGGGTAAGTGTTTAAAATGAGTCATTTTACCTGCTCAAAATAGTTGTCTTTCTTATTTATTTACCCAAATTACGATGCCGGCGCTAGTGTTGCAGTGCTGAAATTATTTTGGCATAGTTTTATAGGCTATGCTGTAAAATGAGCTCAGGCTAAGATGATAAAACAAATGGGGATAATAGGATGTTATAGTGAAGCAGAGGGTTTTGGTAAGATTAAAACTGAATTCGGAGTAGAAGTTTTGTTTTACCATACAGGGGTGTTAAATGGAGCTGACCCAAAGGCTGGGTTAGCTGTTTCTTTTGAAATGCACGAGGCATTATTAGTTGCCATAAACATACAGGTAATTGACCAGTTCGGTACTGCTTTATAAATCAGTAGATTGATTGTTTTTTGCATTATTTGTCATACATGCTGATAAATTTTATCTTTAGCGCGTAACCAGATGATGTAATTCTGGTCTTACTAATGTTTATCCCCTTTTAGTTTATATGATACAGCTGGAGCCAATTAGCGGAATTTTTAAGAGAGAGCGTGCGCTTTTGGCGGCATTTCCTATGCGAATGCTGATTGTTAAAGAGGGGACTGGCTTTTTATGTATGAATTCTGGCGATTACATGCTGGTAAACAGAAGAATATTCTTTATTCCTGAAGAAGGTTTGGTTAGGTTGGAAGGTGAAATTAAATCGGGTTATTGGCTTAGTTTTAGTAGTTTGCTGTATGCTGAGTTTTTGCTGCAGCATTTAGATCCGATGGCTAAAAATTTATTCCTTAACTTATCTTTTAGGGATTTGGAAGTTTCCGAATCTGCCAAAACCTATAGTTTGCTCGATCAGTTGAAGAGAGAGATTAATGCCCGAAAAGACCTGTCGTTTCTGGCACAATACTTATCATTATTTTTAGGTTATACAGCGGGCTTAGATGGTTATCTGGCAGCTTTAACGCTCGATGAATTGCAACAGGTACTGCGTTTTAGGGCAATTTTGGAACAGTACTATAAGCAGGAACGGTCAATTCAGTTTTATGCCGAAGGAATGGGAATGAGCGCAGGCAAGCTAAACCGCTTTTTAGACCATGTTTTGGGAAAAAGCCTGGCGGTTTTAATTAAAGACCGCATTATGCGCGAAGCCGAAGCCTTATTGACCCATAGCGACTATACTGTAGATGAAATAGCTACAATGCTTGGTTTTGAACAAACGGCTAATTTTAACAGCAGTTTTAAACGTTATAAAGGAATATCGGTATTTCAGTTTAGCAAGATGGCGCTGTTGAATTGAAAATTGGTGCGTCTGGCAAAGAAATGGACATCTTTCAATTTCATCTCTTCAAGAAAACAGATTTTCCCGACCTCAAACATTATTTGCTTTAGCGCCTAACGCGTAAGGGCTTGTACGCTGCATCTATATATCAGTCGCACCAATTTTGCAAGGCCTAAATTATACAATCTTGCCCTAAGAATGAAAAATATAAGCAAATTGTTGCAGTATTAATCCTCAAATAAATAACCGCTGTAGGCTAATCCCTTAGCTACACTTTTAAAATTGTCGCCCGAGTTTAGGGGGATGTGCGGGAATTTGTTTTTAAACAACTGTTGTACTGCTGCAACCATCGAGGTACCGCCAGTTAAAAACAAACAATCAATATCCTGCGGTTTAACCTTATAGGTCTCCATAAACTGATTGAGGTAATTTTCAATTTTATGTATGTCTTTTTCGATGATTCCGTTATACTGTTCAATAGAAATATCTTCGTCAATTTCGATTTCCATATTGGAATAAGCGAAGTTAGATAAAGACCGGTCAGATAACTCGATCTTCGTTCTTTCGATCGATCTGAACAGCGAATAACCCAGGTTATTTTCGATCAGGGTTATCAGATTTTTGAATTTAGGGTCGTTGCCGGAGTAGTAGTAATATTCTTCAATCTCTTTCTGGATTTTTAATCCATTAAAGAAATTCATCTTATCCCAGGTGCAAATGTTTGCAAAAAGTGATTTGGGTACGTTGAGCACCTTACCCGGCGTGGCTTCGTATGTGGTGTTTTTTCCAAAATACGGTGTGCCTTTTTCCCACATAAAGGCCGAATCAAGGCTATCTCCACCAATATAAATGCCACCAGAAGCAATCATATCGTTTTTACGGTCTTTGCTACCCACCTTGGCAGGGTCGAGCACCAGATAAGTGAAATCTGTTGTTCCTCCACCTAAATCGGCTACCAATACACGTTCTTTTTGAGTGATGGTTTTTTCGTAAGCAAAGGCTGCGCCAATGGGTTCGAACTGAAAGCGTACCTGGGTAAAACCTGCACTTTCGGCTGCCTTTTTTAGCCTTGTTTGTGCTAGTGTATCTTTCATGGTATTATCGTCGTCGAAGAATACCGGTCGGCCAATAATGGCCCTGTGGCAATCTTCGCCAATAATCTTATCGGCTTTATCTTTTAAATCTTTAAGGATTAAGGTAACCAGATCTGATGCTGTATAGCGTTTGTTGTGGATGCGGGTTTCGGTAAAAGTAGTGCGCGATAGGATTTGTTTAATCGATTTGATAAACCGCCCTTTCATGCCATCATTCAGGTAAGCATCAATAGCTTTCTCACCCACAATATGGCTTTCGCCATCTACCATGCTTTTGGTTTCGGTAAAATAAATTAACGAAGGGATTGAGATGGTATCTACAATTTCTCTTTTTTCTTCATCATAAATAGAAAGGGCCGAATTGGTTGTTCCGAAATCTATTCCGTATAAAAACTTACTCATGGGCTTGATATAAAGTATGGCGACTAAAATGGGGCTGCGAAAGTATTAAAAAAACACTTAGCAGGATAAATTTTTTTAAAATAATTCGCTGGTGCCCAAATGAGCGTTAACAATGCGGGTTATTTGTTGACCAAGTTCTTTGGCATTGCCAATACCAACACTCTTTAATGCAGCCAGCTGGTCGGTTGTGCGTGGCATCCGTTCGGCAATAGAAAGGAGCGCCAGATCAGAAAGTACAGCATGATCGGCAGTTCCCCTTTGTGTTGCAATGGTTTTTCTCCATTCAACCAGGTTTTTGTACACCTGCGGGTTGCTGATTTCTTTTGGTTTGATGCTCGTTTTTACCTGCTTCTTTTCACCTGGCTGTTTATTGCTGCTGGAGTGCAGGGTATCAACGTAGTTTTGAATCGAAAAGGGATTCCACGAAATATTAAATAAGGCCAGTTTAATATTTAAAGCTTCTTTGCAATCTTTTAGCAGGGTTAATAGTTTATCCGAATGGCTATCGTTGTAGAAATTGATGGCTACAATCCTATCCATTAGCGCAATAACCTGCTTCAGTTTTGGAATAAAATAATCAGATGCTTTTTGCAGCCGCTCCATAAAAGTGCTTTCGGCTGCTGGATGCCTCGAAGTAGAAACTTTGGCATATTCTTTTGCGATAAAGCTACGGGCAACTTTAAAAATTTCGTTTTGTAGCAGTTGGTTACCTTGTTCGTATAAAGCTAAAAAAGCGTTTTTCTCGTCTTTATCAATCAGTTTGGAGCGGCCGAGTTTTTCCCAGTCTTTGGCCACCAGCGAAAAATCCAATAGCTCGTGTATTAGTCCCCAGGCGTATTGCTGGCTACAGCGTTCCAATAATTCAGTAGAGGGTTTTTCCTGGTGACTTGTTTTTGTAAAACTGATTACTTTGGCATCGGTAATGATATTTTCTGCAGCCACCGGCGATTTCAAAATCAGGCCTTCCAGACTTCGGCAACGGCTTAGTGCAACATAGGCCTGTCCATGCGTAAATGCAGTGCTTACATCTAATATGGCCTTATCAAAAGTTAATCCCTGACTTTTATGCACGGTAATGGCCCATGCCAGTTTAAAAGGGTATTGAGCGAAAGATCCGGTACTGTTTTCGTTTATTTTGTTGTCTTCTTCGCTGAGGTTGTATTTAACATTCTGCCAGATTTCTTTTTCAACCTCAATTTCCCGGCCACCATCTGTAAAGGCTACTTTAATATTATCCTGGCTAATGGCTGTTACTTTGGCTGCTTTCCCGTTGTAATATTGCTTTTTGCCCGACGAATCATTTTTGATAAAAATAACCTGTGCACCAAGCTTCAGCTGCAATTTTTCATCAGTAGGGTAGGCATCCTTCGGGAAATCGCCACTTACTTCGGCATCAAAATCAAATATTTCACCATCCAGTTTTTCTAAACAGCCTTTGTTTATTTCGTTTACCAGCTGGTTGTGTGTGGTAAGGGTAATATAATCGTCTTTCCATTCCTGGTTTAACGATGGATCGTAACGTTCGTTGAGTTTGGCCAATAAAAGCGCACTGAGGTCGTTTTCGCGCATGCCGTTTAAAATATCAAGAAACACCGGGTCGCTTTGGCGGTATACCTTTTCCAGGGTAAACGTAATCATCGGAGTGGATTTGAAAATCAGGCTATCGAAGAAATAAGGACTTTGATAATAGCTGCCTAATATATGCCAGGCATCATGAAAGATGGGCGAAAGTTGGTACAAATCACCGATCATGAGTAGCTGTACGCCACCAAAAGCACGGTTCGACCCTTTTACTCTTTTTAAAGTACGATCAATAAAATCGATAATATCTACACGCACCATACTGATCTCATCGATAATTAAAAGATCGAGGCAGCGCAGCAGTCTGGTTTTCTCTTCAGAATATTTAAATGGAGCTTCTGTATTTTCGTCAACAACCGGAATCAAAGGCCCAAAAGGAATCTGAAAAAACGAGTGCAGTGTAACCCCACCCGCATTTATGGCCGCAACAGCGGTAGGAGCCACCACGGCATAATTTTTTTTGGTGTTTTCCCTGATTTTGCGCAACAGGGTGGTTTTTCCAGTACCGGCCTTGCCCGTTAAAAACATAGGCTGGTTGGTTGTGGCTAAAAAATCTAAAAGGAGTTGGTTGTCCGGATCGGGCGTATTCATATCTATTACAAAAATAACCTATTCGCTATGCATTTGGTAAGAGATAGAAGGCTGTTTATCCACAAAATGGAAAGTTTTTGTTTGTTGTGCGAACAAATATGCCCGGCAGAAAGCAGAAGGCCAGTTTGTTTTTTTAAATTAAGCAATTGAAAATGAGTTTGTACGCAAAATATTTTAATTTTAAATGAAAAACATTTTCGAAAATTGAATGCAAATTTGTAACATTGCACTCGCAAAAAAGCTAAGGCTTTTTTCCGGGCCTATAGCTCAGCTGGTTAGAGTAGAAGACTCATAATCTACGGGCTAAAGAATTGAAAATGAGCTTTTTAAGCTTGACATTTTGAAAAGGTTTTAGAGAATTTTCAAAAATTTTTTAAGAAAAAAAAAGATGTTTAGGTCTTAAAAATTTTGTTTAGATTTGCCTCACGCAGGTAGCGAAATAATGCGTACGGGCCTATAGCTCAGTTGGTTAGAGTAGGAGACTCATAATCTCTTGGTCGCTGGTTCGAGCCCAGCTGGGCCCACTATAAAACCGTTCTACAAAGAAATTTGAGGACGGTTTTTTATTTTTTCTAGTGCTGGTTACTGCCAGCAGCTATGCCTTCAGGAATCCCCCTGAAAGCAGGTTTTACATAATTTTTTGTTTAACTCCGCGTAAAAACGTTACGAAATAGTTACGGTTTACGTGCTAACCTAAAAGAATTATGGCAACCGTTAGCGCCAAGGTGTTTGAACACCACAAAAAAACAGATGGAACCTACAATGTGAAAATTTGCGTCCATCACAAAAGTCAAAGAAAGTATTTCGATACTGTTCACTATGTAGTCAAGAAACAGTTAACTGCAAAACTAAAAATCAAGGACAGTTTTGTAAATGATCTAGTCGATGAACAACTCAAAGGCTATCGAAGAATTATTAGTGAACTTGGCGAAAAGCTCAACTACTTCAATGTAGAATCCTTAAGCGAATATTTACGCGAAAAAGATGCTGATGTAGATTTTATCAAATTTTGCTCAGAACACATTGCCCAAAGCGACAAGGACGGAAAAAAGGGTACTGCTCATAACCATCGCGTAATACGTAACAGCTTAATTGACTATTTTAAAAGAGAAGCTGTTTCCATAACGGAAATCAATTCAAATATGCTTGTTTCCTATGAGCGTTATTTGCGAAGTGAGCGAACAATGATTCGTCAAAGTGGGCAGAAGAATATCACCAAAGAAACTACAAGTAAAGGTTTGTCAGATAGTGGCCTCTTTAACCACATGCGTGATTTGCGAACTCTGTTTAATGCTGCCCGAAATATGTATAATAATGAAGACCTTGGCATTTATCGGATCAAGCATTATCCTTTTAAAAAATATAAAATAGGTTCTGCACCTCTAACTAAAAAGAGAAATAACACTTTGGAACAAATTAGAACCATACGAGACTGCGTGACTAAAAAAGGTAGTCGGGCAGAAATGGCAAAGGAGCTGTATATGCTTTCTTTCTATTTATGTGGAATGAATGCGGTTGATTTTTATAATCTGACAAAAGGGAATATCAGGAATGGTAGAATAGATTATAACCGTTCAAAAACGGAAGGTCAAAGAAAAGATGATGCTTTTATTAGTATCAAAATTATCGATGAAGCTACACCATTATTAGAAAAGTACATAGAAAAACTTTCTATCCGTTACATCAATTCTAATGGATTGAACAAAGCTTTGGCTATGGGCATGAAAGATTTAAGGAAAATAACAGGGTTCAAAGAGTTTACCCTTTATTGGGCTAGACATAGTTTTGCTACCATTGCCCGAAACTCTTGTAGAATGAGCAAAGACGATGTAGCACAGGCATTAAATCACGTTGATAGCGAACATTCTACGACTGATATTTATATTGAAAAAGATTGGCGCATAGTTGACGAAGTACAAATTAAGGTTGTAAGCCTATTAAGACGGTTAGACACCAAGATGCTTAAAACGCAAAAGAGAAGTACATCGGTGAGAAACGCAGCCTAATATTCTGTACCTGCATAGTTCATCTAGTAAACTATGCAGGTTTTAATTGATAAAAATATTAAATTTGAATATCATGAAAAACTTAATTCTATTTTTCCTGACTTGTATTATAGGTACTGGTGCATTGTTGGCTGGTACAACTATGAAAAACCCGCTCCCTGCATTTATTGTAGGATTTGGAGTTTGGATACTTTTTATATATCGAATGGCTCGAAAATAATCTTTCCTTACAATTTTATCAGTTGGGCGATCAATGATAGATCGGAAGCATCTACCGATAATTTAACACCAGATGGGTATTCTAAGGTAATTTCTTTGCTCCTGATTTTCTCATTTATAGGTACACCTAGAGATATTAATACTTCCTTTTCTAAAGGTTCATTTGCTAATAGGGAATTTGAACCTGACTTTTGAGGAGTTTCGTTATTCAGAAACATATTCTGTTTATAACGATTTAGCTGCCTTTCATTGTTGGCTTCCAAAATTCCACTTTCTGTTATTGATAATTCAGAAAGAGAACCGGATTTTCCTTTGAATAAGCGCCAGAAGTTTGAAAAAGGGCGTGGATGAAAGTCAATCAACCAGGCAAGAAGTTCAATATTTTTATCACGGGTATTAATTCTTTTCTTTAGAAAAGTGCAAAGTGGCCTAAATTTGTCAGTATCCCACTTTCTAAATGGGACATCTGAAAGCTGTTTTTAAATGGTAAATCTAAAAACTCCTTTAACATTCTAATATCAGTGTTATCACAGCCTGCACTTAATAGCAAACAAGCCTCTTTACGAATATTTGCTGGTGTTAAATGAATTAAATTTGGTGAAAGCACACCTGCATCCCTTTTTTGCTCATAAGCTTGTAGGATTTCTGATTTGTATTTTTCTATCATTTTAAGTGAATTTTAAGTCCCAAATTAGATATCCTGCAAGATGTTGAGATATTGACCCTATCGAATTAATCCGTATCCTAAATTTTATATTCAATTTAAATTTTAGGATGCAATTTAATCAATCGAGGGTCATGTTCCGATTTAGCAGCTGGAATTCAAGCAAACGAAAATCTTCTTCCATTTCTTTTATCTGTTCTTTTAACCATTGATTTAAAACAAAGGTTAAGGAGGACACCAAAAATACTCCTAAGAAAAAAACTATTGCAACATCGACAATCGTAAGATGCGTGTTTTGTGGTATACCCTGCGATAGATAAAGCCCAGGGTAATAAAATTCGTCCATAATCATATAATTATTAAAGGGAGGCATACAGAATATGACAGCCCCCCCCCTTAACTTCCCCTCATTTATACAATTACTAAGGATACTTCTTTCCCAAACTTAACTACCTGTTTTTCATTTAACCGGGAGATTATTAGATTAATATGGCTTGGATAGCTATCAATTTCTATAACCTCACCTAGATTTATCAGAACTTGGCCTTTAATAACATTGGATATAGGAATTATTTTTAATTTAGATAGATCGATTGAGTTTGACATAAGCAGATATTTGATCCACTAGGTGGAGAGTTAAATAAAATTAGATATACCAATAAGTGTTTAGTTTAAATAGCCGCATTTTTATTACGATAAGGTGCACTAGAGCACTTTAAAAAGGCGGAGGTTTACCAAGGCTGGTTTCACCCCCGCACATTAACGCTCTCTTTCCAAAGGTAATAAATTTTGGGTGCCGAACTAAATTGTTTAGGGTGTAAAATACACCTGGCCTTTGAGGGAGAATATTGTCAGGATAATATGGAATAATACAAACTTAGGGGTAAAAATATTGCCAGCCCCAAAACCCCAATGCTAAAATACGTTGGGGTCTTTATTTAAATAAATACCTAAAATGATCACTAAATAAAAATATACGAAAATAATGAAGTGAAATTTAAGGTGTCAATTTAGCATTTCCTATAAGTTCAATAATCTTAAAGTTTCTTTACGCTTTTTTGCTTTGAAGCCTTAATTTTAGCATTGTATGCTTCAAGCTTTTTATTCAACTCTGCACCAACTTCTTTTTGTATTACATTATTGATTACTTCTGGATCGATTTTTAATACATTTGCTAGTAGCATGATATGTAAAACTGAAAATCTCCAAGGTTCCCTTAACTTTTCGTGAAAGGTTTTATAACTCATGCTAAAAAGTTGGGCAACTTTTGTAGGGTTATGATTTATCAATTTATACATTTTGTCAATTGTCCCATCTAGGAAAAGAGACCTGATAGCTGCAAATGCAGGATCTAATTTTTCAGTACTGGTATCTTTCCAATCAGCCATTTTTACAAAATTTTTATTTTTAAAAATGAGCTTTATAGTACTATACAAATTAAAATAAGAACAAAATGAGTGTTAATAAGTACAAAAAGAAAATATTTATTAGTATTTTTATACTTTATTACTTATATTAGTGGTACTTTAAAGTGTTTTTTAGATACTTTAAAGTACAAAGAAAGTAAGAAAAAGTAAGAGTTATTAACAAAATCTCTTGTAACGAAACCGCCAGTTTTGACCACAAGACGATGAAGTGAATAGCCCATTTCTAAATATTTGTATCTTTGCGATCCTTATAAATAGAGTGGGCTTCACTTAAGTCTTTTGCGGTCAACTTGTGTCTTCTTCGGAAGATCAAGCGGCTCCTGGCGGTGCCTGTTGCAAAAGCTGTGGGGTCCACTCTATTTTTTGCTCCGTCGATTAATAACTCATTATAGTATAATAATGGGCGATGTCTGGTTATCAAACCTTTACCGATAGTCAATTAGTAACTCTTTTAAGAGATGGGGATCATTTGGCCTATACCCAGATTTACGAACGGTATTATTATTTGATGTTTTCCTTTTCATTTAAAAAGTTAAGGGATAAAGATTTGGCAAAGGATTTTGTGCAAGATTTGTTTACCAAACTCTGGTTTAAGAGGGAAACTATTTTAGAGAACGGCAATCTATCTCAATTTTTATATATATCACTTAAAACGAGTATGCTTAATTTTTTTGCCCATGAAAAGGTTGAAGCAAAATATATAGAAGTCCTTAAAGGGTTAGCATCCGAGCCCAAAACTGATTATGCCGATAACAAGATAAGGGAAAGACAGCTAGCTGAATACATTGAAATGCAAATCCAAAATCTTCCAAAAAAAATGAAGGAGATTTTTATGCTAAGTCGAAAGGAACATTTTACAAACAAAGAAATTGCGAGTAAACTTGATACAACTGAAAGCAATGTTTCCCATCAGATAAGTAATGCTGTAAAAATACTAAAGGCTAAGCTGAATATTCTGCTACTATTTTAGCAATGCTGAATAAAAAATAATTAAATCTTCAAGATTTCATACCCTTTGCTGTACTAGCTTCCAATCAACCCATCAGTATAATGAATACGGAAGAAGCTAAACAACTGCTCATTAGGTATAATGCAGGTGAGTGCACCGAGGCGGAAAAGTCTCTTGTAGAAAGTTCATTTTTAGATTTTAATGAACATGAAATTGATATTTCTGATGGAATGATTGCAGAGATAGGTAAACAAATCTATAAGGAATTACCTATATCCAGAAAGCAAGCAATTAAAATAAATCTTTGGAAAGGAATTGGTGCAGTTGCTGCCGTTACCCTGCTTACCGTATGTACTTGGGGAATTTTTGACAAGATCAATATAGAAGCCAAACAACAAATTATTTCGGATATTTCACCAGGTCGCAACCAAGCAAGTATCACGCTGGACAATGGTAAAACGATCAATTTAAACGGTTCCAAAACAGCCGTAATAGTTAGTTCTAAGGGATTAACCTATTCAGACGGCACAGCTATTAGTAATTTAGAACAGCGATCGGGCATTCAAACCTTTTCTACTCCCAAGGGTGGTCAGTATCAGATTATATTGCAGGACAGTACAAAAGTTTGGTTGAATGCCTCATCCTCATTAAAATACCCCATTTCTTTCGAGAATGCAAAACAACGAGGCGTAGAACTCAATGGGGAGGCATATTTCGAGGTTTCTCCTAATAAGTCTAAGCCTTTTGTTGTTAAAAGTTCTTTACAAACCACCGAGGTGTTAGGAACACATTTCAACATAAATGATTATAAGGATGACGGCAGTACTGTTACTACCTTATTGGAAGGGTCTGTAAGAATAACTAATCTATCGTCAAAGAAAATAATTCTAAAACCAAATCAACAATCCATAACCAATGATAAGGCGATCAAAGTACAAGAAGCTGATATAGAAACTGCTTTGGCTTGGAAAAATGGAAGATTGGAATTTAAAAATGCGGATATAAAATCCATATTAAAACAGGCTTCCCGATGGTACAATATAGAAGTTGAATACAGGGGTGTTATATCAAATAAAACATTTAACGGAGGAATATCAAGAAGCTCCAACCTATCTGTTCTCTTAAAGATTTTAGCATATAGTGGTATCCACTTCACCATCGAAAGACAAGAAAATTCGACCTACAAACTGATTGTTACACCTTAAAATGAAGTGCCAATGAGATAAACAAAAATTTAGTATTAGTTAATAATCCCCATAAAAAAGCCGGATGCGCTTCGAACACATCCGGTATAATTTGGGGAATTAACCAAACTGCAAAAAGCAGTATCCGTGAAGATAATTTGTTCAACTAACCCAAACCTTACAAAAGTATGATTTTTTTTAAACATCACTCTCCCCTTTTTAGGTGGAAGTGGCTCATAATGGCTGGATGTAAGCCAATTGTAAAGCTCAAACTCCCCAAGACCTTCAATATTGCAATGATGCTGTTGTTGATAACCTGTTTCAAGGTTACTGCAACGGCCAATGCGCAAATGGTAAATCTTTCATTAAAAGATGTTTCGCTACAAACTGCTTTTAGTGAAATCAAGAAACAAACTGGATTTAGCTTTTGGTACGATAAAGAGGAACTCGACAAAGCCAGTAAAATTTCAGTGTCAATTAAAAATGCGAGCATTCAGCAGGTTTTAGAGGAGTGCTTAAAAGGTTCGCCTTTTACCTACGAAATCTTTGACAAAACAATTGTTATAAAGCGCAAGGCTAAACCTAGTAATATTCAAGAAAACAACAAAGCTTTGGACTTTACAGTCAAAGGAAAAGTAATTGACGAGCAAGGATCACCAATGTCTGGTGTTACAGTAAGATTAAAAAACACCAATAAAACAACACAAACAAACAGTTATGGCGAGTTTTCCATAGAGGTATCAAATGGTACTGTCATATTACAGTTTAATTATCTAGGATATACAGCAGTTGAAAGAGCTGTTGATAGTGAAAAATTCTTAGATGTTACTTTACTACAAGAAACCAATACGCTTAAAGGCGTAGAAGTAAATGCAGGTTATTATAAAGTAAATGACCGTGAAAGAACTGGCTCAATTTCCAAGATTACTTCTGAAACTATTGAAAAACAGTCTATTAATAATCCATTAATGGCCTTGCAAGGACGTGTTACAGGAATGGAAATAACACAATTAACAGGAGTGCCAGGTGGAGGGTTTAAGGTCCAAATACGTGGTCGTAGCAGTATTAACAATTTGCAGGTTGGAAATGAGCCTTTATATGTAATCGATGGGGTTGTATATCCATCTACAAGTATATCTTCAGGAACTTCATCTTTACTTACCGTTGGGGCAAGTCCGTTAAGTTCAATAAACCCTTATGATATAGAAAGTATTGAAGTGTTAAAGGATGCCGATGCCACATCAATTTATGGCACTAGGGGAGCTAACGGAGTGGTATTAATAACAACCAAAAAAGGAGCTTCCGGAGCTATGAAAATTAGTGTGAATGCTTCGCAAGGGATTAGTAAAGTACCTCACAGATTAGATTTATTGGACACAGAGCAATATCTTCAAATGCGCACCGAAGCGTTCAAAAATGATGGCTTAACTCCTGCAGCAAACCAATATGATATAAATGGTGCATGGGGTTCAGATAGATATACAGATTGGCAAGAAGAATTAATTGGAGGTACAGCAAACAACACAAATGTCTCATTAAATATTAGCGGAGGTGGTGAACAAAGCAGATATATTCTTGGTGCTAATTATTATAAAGAAGGAACCGTATTCCCTGGAGATTTTGGATTTAAAAGAATTAGTCTACACTCAAATCTTAATATAGGTTCAAAAGAAGATAGATTTCAGGCAAATTTTAATGTAAATTATAGCAATACAGATAGTCAGTTAATAAGAACGGACCCAACAAGTCTTATATTTTTATCACCAAATACACCTAATCCATTTGATGAATATGGTAATCTGACTTGGCTAAATAGAACCAATTATATAAATCCAATGTCTTATTTCTATCAACCTAATGATGCTAAGACAAACAATTTAATCGGAAATGTAAGCTTAAATTACAAAATAATAAAGAACCTAGTTTTGAAAACATCACTAGGGTATAATACAATTAGAAGAGAGGAATTTGCAAGCACGCCTTTATCAACTTTCTCACCTGCACTTAATCTAACTTCTACTAGTAGGGCTTCTTATTTTACCAATAATTATAACAATACATGGTTGGTAGAACCCCAACTTGACTATAATTTGCAAATCGGAAAAGGGAAATTGCAAGCCTTAATTGGAATGAGTTTTCAGGAGAATGTTCTCCAATTACAAACGATTAAAGCTTCGGGTTATAATAGTGATGAACTTTTGGGAAACCTTGCTTCTGCCTCATTACTCGAAAAAAGTCAAATTAGCAATATTCTCTATCGGTATAACTCTTTGTATACAAGAGTTAATTACAGTTTAAATGATAAGTATTTTATCAACCTAACGGCTCGTAGGGATGGCTCCAGTAGATTTGGAAATGGAAAGCAATTTGCAAATTTTGGCGCTTTGGGAACCGCATGGATTTTTTCAAATGAAAATTTCTTCAAAGAGCATCTTCCCTTTTTAAATTTTGGTAAACTTAGAGCTAGTTATGGTATCACTGGTAATGACCAAATACCAGATTATGGCTATTTAGAATTGTGGTCAAATAACTATGCTGGTACATATCAAGGGCAGGCAACAATTTATCCTACAAGGATTTCAAATCCTTATTATGCTTGGGAGGTAAATAAAAAATCTGAACTAGGTCTGCAACTAGCTCTCTTTCAGAATAGGCTTAATCTAGAAATATCGTTTTATAGAAATACTTCATCAAACCAGTTAGTGGGTTTGCCACTACCTCTTAGTACAGGTTTTCAAACAATACAAGCTAACTTGCCAGCAAAGGTTAGGAATAGTGGGCTAGAATTTTTATTGGGATACAAATTGTTAAATAAACATGGGTTTAAGTGGGAAACTACGGTTAATTTGACAATACCCAAAAACAAACTTATCGCCTATCCAGATTTAAGTACTTCCGTATATGCAGATAGCTATATTGTTGGTCAGCCATTATCAATCCTAAAAACTTATAATGTTTCTGTCGATAGCCAAACAGGTCTTTATAGTAGGGAAGATTATGATGGCAACGGCGTTTTAAATACCTATGACCGCTATTTGCATAAATTTACTGGACAATATTTTTATGGAGGTTTACAAAATTCTTTAAACCTTGATCAATTTTCTTTAGACTTCTTAATATCATTTAATAAACAAAATGGTAGAAACTATTTGGCTTATACTGGAAGCCCAGGATTTTGGAGCTCATCTACAGCTGCTCCAAATCAACCTATTGAGGTACTCAATAGATGGCAAAATATAGGGGATCAGTCATCAAGACAAAAATTTAGCACTTCCACAAATGCAAGAACTCAATATCTAAATGCTATGGGTGATGGTGGATTGTCAATTGTGGATGCGTCTTATATAAGGTTAAAAAACGTATCACTTTCTTATAGATTACCCGTGAAACTGGTGAAAGGACTAAAAATAAATGATGCACAGATATATCTACAAGCACAAAATCTTTTTACACTAACAAATTATGTTGGTTTAGATCCAGAAAGTCAAGGATTGGTGTTACCGCCTTTAAGAACCATTATGATGGGGTTAAATCTCAAATTTTAATTAGAATAGCTATGAAACAGAAAATATTAATTCTTTTATTTTGTCTAAACTGCATCAATATATCGTGTAAAAAGTTCCTTGATATTGGCGTGCCAAAAGATAGTTTGGTACAGGCCACGGTATTTGATAGCAATGAAATTGCCACTTCCGCTTTAACAGGAATATATAGTAGTATGGCAAACAATAGTTATGCCTCTGGAAACTCTTCAAGTATAACCGCTCTTTGTGGGCGTTCTGCCGATGAGCTAATAAATTTTAACAGCGCATATTCTCAATTCTATGAAAATAACCTTACATCATCCAATAGTGCAATAACAGCTTTATATGGAACGCCTTATAACATGATCTACGCCGCAAATGCAGTTATTGAAGGATTATCAAAATCAGTAAATGTAACACCCTCAGTAAAAGGACAATTAGAAGGTGAGGCACTTTTTATTAGGGCTTTCAACTATTTCTATTTAGTCAATCTATTTGGAAGAGTTCCGTTAAATCTTAGTACTGATTATAAAGTTAATCAAAATGCTATTCGTTCGCCAATCGAAATTATTTACCAACAAATAATTAATGATTTGATTGCTTCCGAGAAGCTTTTAGGTGATGCTTATATAACTACAGAAAGGATTAGGCCAAATAAATCTGTTGTACAGTCCTTACTATCAAGAGTGTACCTTTATTTAAATGATTGGGAAAATGCCGAAAAATATGCTTCCCTAGTTATATCAAAAACAAATTCATACAACTTAGCCACTTTAGACGCTGTATTTCTCAAAAATAGTTCTGAAACTATTTGGCAATTAATGCCGCCAGCCAACAACTATAATACTTTTGAGGGAGGAATGTTCATATTAACATCCACCCCACAAAATGTATCATTAAATAAAGACTTTGTAGAAAATGCCTTTGAAACTAACGATAAAAGAAAAAATTCTTGGATAAAAACGTTTACAGATAATACAGGTATATATTATTATCCCTTTAAATATAAAGTTAAACAATCCACTACCGTTACCGAGTATTCAATGGTAGTTAGGTTAGCAGAGCTATATTTAATACGATCTGAAGCTAGGGCACATTTAAATAAATTAAGTGCCGCCATAAGCGATTTAGATGAAATCAGAAATAGGGCTGGTCTGCCACTAATAAAAGACATCAGTCCGAATATCTCCCAAGCTGATTTAATTTTAAAAATACAAAGTGAAAGGCGAATTGAACTTTTCGCGGAATGGGGCCACCGTTGGTTTGATCTCAAAAGAACAAAAACCGCAGATGTAGTTTTATCAACGATAAAACCAGCATGGGAATCTACATCAGTTCTTTATCCAATCCCTGACGAGGAAATTAATCGAAATAGAAATATTACTCAAAATGAAGGGTATTAATAAATGTTAGTATGAAAAATTTAATAGCTATTTTTTTAACTATAACATTGTATTGCGGAAAAGTTAATGGTCAATTCAATGAACCAAAAAGTCCAACTTTTTCAGGCACTTTTCAATGTATAAAAGAAACTGTTCCGGATAGTATTTTAATAGTTTCTTACCCACAGACGGTTATGAAAAATAAAACCAGTCGAACTATTAAACTAGATAATGATGGAAACTTTAATTTCAAATTGTCTGAAATAAAAAAAACTTCATACATAAGGATGATTGCTTATAACGCAGGTCGTCAAACCATAATAGGGTCATATTTTGTGGAACCTGATGATAATGTCACTATAAAAATAGTCGATCATCCTAAGAGAGAATGGCTAGGAGGATTACCTATAGCAATAAATTTTATTGGCAATGGTTCTGAAAAATATAATATGATTGAGAAACTGCAAGATCAATATCAAGAGTATAGAAAGCAATTAAAAACTATAAAATTTGATTTGGTCAGTGATACACCAAGTTTATCTTATATCCTTAAAAATGTAACAGACCTTTCAATCAGCTTTGCCCAAAAAAAAGAAAGATTGATAAATGAAAACAAAACAATTAATCCAGACATACGAATTTTATTAAATAATGAATATGGTATGTATTATAATAGCTGGCTAACTATAATGGAAGGATATATTAATGAATTTAAGCATTCTCCTAATCTACTTACGATTGTAAGAGCATATTTTAACAAGTATCAAAAAACGTTATTTGTTAAACCTAGTGAAGTTAGTGTAATATCGCCTATTTATATCCAAACCCTTGTATTGGGTTTAAAGTCAAGCATTAAAATAAATGATACAAATGGAAAAATTGATCTAAAGAAGTATTACTATTTAGTGAAAAACAGCTATTCAGGATTGATACAGGAAAGGTTACTTACAGAGTTTTTTACAACCCCACAGTCGCTAATTGATATTTCAAATTTTGACCAAAATACTTATGATACTTTGGTAGTGGATGCAAGCAAGTTTATTACTAACCCACTGTACAGTAATTTAATATCAGAAAAAATTAAGTTAAAAAAAGGGGGCAAATTATTTGATGCCGAATTTATAGATCTAAATGGAAATCCTTTCAATACGGCAAGTCTAAAAGGAAAAATTATTTTGATTGATATTTGGGGCGAAGGTTGTACCGCATGTGCAATATTTCATCAAAAGTTCGAAAAAGAAATTTATCCCGAATTTAAGGATAATAAGGATTTTGTTGTCCTAAGTATTAGTGTAGATACAAAAAAGGATAAATGGCTCAACGGAATAAAAAGTGGAAAAATGAGCTCAAATCACTATATTAATATTAGTACTGGTGATTTAAGCATAAGACATCCTTTTTTAAAATATTACGGCATCTATGCTATACCTTTTATTTTATTGGTTGATAAAGAGCATAGAAATATTGCTAATCTTAGTAGCGTTGGCTTAACTCTAAAGTCCAATGAAATAATAGATATGATAAATAATGCCCTTGGTAATTCCAAAGCTAAATAGGTCATTCACTTACATAATTACCTTTATTTGAATTTCTTAAATAAAGGTAATTATGAATTTTGAATAGTGTCCGTTAAAATAAAGGTTATAAGGTAATTTTCATAGATAGCGACAAGAGTATTTCCAATCACCTCAATTTGTTTGGGCTTTAATCCTTTAAATTTAGGGATATAAAAGCTATGGACATACTGTTTTGAGCTTATAGAATATACATCAATTGGTTGATTTTGGTAAAAATCTTTAGCAGTTTCATTATCAGCTTTTATGTTTGATAGTATATAAATAAGACCATCATTTACACAAAATCCTCTGTTCACAATATTAGGAGGTTTTATTTGTTTTGTTTGTATTGCCTGCCGTCCATTTTCCAACTTTAAATCTTCAACACCTAAATTTATTTTAGCTGTACGAATTGTATCTATTGTTTTTATAATTTTGATTTTATGTAAATTAGTATCAAGAATTAAAAATTCTCCCCGGTACGCATACAAATAATAAAGATTTGCTCTTTTAAAATCATATTGAAGCCATCCATCCGTACAAAATATTCCATCAACCTGTTTTGGTAAGACATATTTATTGATAGTAGTGCTTCCTTGATCGGAAAGTGCTACCTTTTCGAGCACTCTGTTGTTTTGACCATTAATACTTTCCCTTGTTCTTATTACTAAAGACTTTTTTGAAATAACATGGGCTTGGTCGAAGTCTAGTCCTGTGGAATAAAATTTAGTTTGATTATCAAATATTAAGATAATATCTCCTCTTGGATTTTTTATATACGTATTTGTTGGTTGCGTTCTTACTTGTGTGTGCTTTATGTTAGTATCAAATGCTTTTGGAACTTCGATTTTAATTTTATTTAACTTTTTCAGGTCAAAATCTGCGCTGAATACAAAAAAAGGATTGTTAAAGTTTCTAAGCTTTATATCATTATTTGGTATACCAGTTAAAGAATAGAGATTATTATCTAATTCAAGTGAACTTTTAAGGTCAACTCTAACATCTGCAAAGTGCCTTTTGAACCCATTTTCATTTGAATATCTACTTATCAATGGAGGTGTAATAATAATAGCTGACGTTATTAGTATTACTGCAAAGATGATAGCCAATTTTTTCATTGTGTCGATTTTAAATGAGCTATTCTTTAAAAGAATAGCTCATTGATTTGCAATGCCGATCTAAGGATTGTATTGCGTAACCAGTTGAGTTTTATCAACCCTAGTTGCTGGTGTTTGATTTGTTGGAGAAGTATAAATGTCACCAGAAATTGATGAACATTCTAATTGAGCTTCTTCAATACAATTAAAAACTGGCGTTCCACCTGTTCCATAATATGTATCAGCTTTTACTGTATATGCACCACCAACGGCAACTACAGCTAATACGGCAACGAAAAATAACTTTTTCATGTTTTTATAGTTTTATTTAAGTACCTACTCTATTTCAGGTTTTCGGTTTCTCCTGATTCAAATTGGCCAATAGGAATATTTTTATAACGGAATTTACTCCGTCTTTTTCTCATGGATTTTTGTTTGGATTAAAATTGCAGTAACACTAAGAATCATAAAAAATATATTAAATATCAGGTGTTGATCCCAACTCATTTTCTCTAAAACTCCACCGCAACTGCATGGAATGCTATCGGTAAAATATAAAATCGCTATAATGTATGCTGTAAACATTGACATCAGACCTAAAGTAGCATACAAGCCAAGCATTGTTGTTCTTGGGATCACTAGCATGATGGCAATAATGATTTCTGTTGATGGAACTAGCCAAACTAAAATAAAAGCGAAGTCTGTTATAATGGGTGATTTAGACATTTGTAACTCCGATTTTTCATAATCTAATAGTTTACTGGAGGCCGCATATAAGAAAAGTAAAAAAAAAGCATAACATATAATATCTACTATAACCTTTTTATTGAATAGCCGTTTGGTTAAAGCCAGTTGATTTTCCATTGATATCGTTACCTAGTTCTTTAATTTGTTTCTTATTTATGATCATGCTAAAGCAATCATTAACAACATCAAATCTCAGTTGAATATTTCTTTAAAAAATATCCCGTGGGACTTTTTTAAATCAATTATTTTTTGTATCAAAATTAGAAACATCAATATTCCTATGGTTGCGATTGTAAAGAGATTTTTCCGCACAATATCTGGATGGGGTCATCTGTAAAAATGAAGCGCAGATGTGATTGGGCAACATGTTCATTGGGTAGTGTAATGCAAACTGCTCTATCTTTTGTCCATCTTTGAGAGTCATTATCCAAACGCGCCACGTTTCTAATTCCTGTTCGTTCAACATTACATATTGCACGAGATCAACGGTTTCAGGAAACATTTTTATAGAACTAAAATCTTCCTTTTTAATGTAGAGCAGTTCCTCGCCCTGAATAACGACAAATTTTAATTTAGCAGGTTTATTCTGAAAAAAGCTAGCTAGGTCTGTAAATATATTATCTGGCATATAAATTCTTACGACGTTTAAATTGCCACTTTCATTATAGGAATAGCCCGCGATAAAACAGTTTATACTAAACCAGGCCCGAATTGCGTAGTCAGGTGGATCTAAAAAGACTGCTTTTGGATTTTCTTGTTGAATGAATAATAATTCTTTTAGAGCAACTCTAAAGGATACGGAAAAAGGTACCCATTTATAAAGTACATCAAGCAGTCTATTTATATATCTCGTTCGTCTATCATCTTCCATAAGCGTTAAATCAAATAAATAAACCCTAACCTCTGTTGAAGTGCTGTTTTTCTATTTACTTCTGTTTTTACAAAAATGTGTTGGATATGGTTGTTTACAGTACTTTCCGAAATGAATAGTGCATCGGCAATTTCTCTGTAGCTAAATCCCCTGCACAGTAAAAGGGCAATTTCCCTTTCTCTTCGGCTAAGGTTAAATAGTGCACAATAATGCTCGAATAGTTCGGCCCTGCCATTTTGCTTTGCCTTTTTTGTTGCAACTTCCAAACGGGTAGCCTTGATGTTTCTGGCAATAAATAAAATACTGATTATAACAAAGCCCAGATTTGTCACCAAAACTTCCACCCACTGGGTTATATTGAAATATGAAAAAGCCGTCATGCAAATCCAGGGGCTTATCGCTGCATATACAGAAGTCATTTCCAGCCAATTATAAGGATGTGGTGAGCATTGCCTTTCCTTTATTTTAAGCCTGATGGCATTAAGCAGATCATAAAAAACTAATAATGAATAGATCGCAGGAACTACAAGGCCATAGCTTGTTGCATATCTCAAATCTCCTTTTAATGGATAAAGAATGACAAAATAAACAACAAAGGGTGCGAGTAAAAACAAGATCACTCCATATATCGCGTGAAATTTCAGGGTATTTAAATTGAAAGCCTTATAAAAGTAGAAAGGGAAATAAGATGCCATTAAAAAACCGCTTCCGTAGGCAATAATATTTTGTAACTGGATAGGGAGGTTAATTTTAGGATCTGGAAAAAGTCCACCGGTTATATTATAATTGAGAAGTAACAATAATAAAACTAAATACCAGAACCTGCGTCTATCCTGCGGATGTGACAGCCAATAAATGAGTTGATAAAAACACATTCCAAATTCTAGAATGCAGAAAACAAAAGTAAGAATGTGTAATTCTGAATTGAACAGTACCATATCTTCGTTTTTTTAAACACTGTTTATTCATTTTTAAGCATATTGTTTTTTAATAGGAAAAACTTATAGCCAAAATCCATTTTTCCATAAATAGTAAAGCCAAACCGTTTGTACCAGGGCAGATTTTCTAGGGTAGATGTCTCCAGATAAACGGGCCTGCCCATTTGTTTTGCGTCAGCAAGCACTATTTGAAGCATGGAGCTACCTTTACCGATACCTTGTTGGTAAGGATGCACGCCGATAAACCACAAATAATAAAATGGTGTGGAAGGATGATATTTTTTTATGTCCTTTTCCCGCTTTAATATTTTGTTAATATTTTTCAGGCCAATTACCTGAAAGGCAAGCTTAATATCCCAAATCAAAGATTTAATAGACGACTTCCTTTTGTCAGGCAAAAGAACCAGAGCGCAGGCACTTTCATCCTCTGACAGAAAAATCTTACCATATTTACTACATACCTTATATGCGTATTCCATTAACAAGCGAATACGAGTATAGTGCAGAGCATTATCACAGCATATATAATTTACACTTTTGTTGCTTTCAAATGCCAATAAGAGAATTTCGACAATCTTTCTTTTATGTTCAGTTTTAGATACCATAGGAACCGAGCTAGGGACTACAAGGAAACCATTGACTTTGCATTGCACGACATGATATGTACAATTATTAAAGGGAAGTTGGTCATTTTATTGCAGAACTAAACCTAAAACATTCGTTATGAATGCTGATTGGTAGTTTTAAGATGGTGAACTGTAGATTGATCTATAATCAGGAAAGTTTAAACATTTCAAAACGTTGTTTAAATCCATCAAACCTGTCTCTGCTTACCAATAATGAAACATCAATATCCAAATGGTCTTTTAGGATTATGTTGGCCTGTTTATTTTTAACCTTTTCATACCCTTCTATAGCAGCAAAAGAAATCATTACCGAACGGTTGATCTGGTAAAATGAGGAACTGTCTAATAATCTTGCCAATTCACTTAACTTTAAATCCATATTGAATTTACGCCCATCCAAAAGATATAAATATCCAATATTCTCTTCCCGTTCGAAACATACCACTTCATTAAGCTCTACCTGGATAATTCTCTTTCCTAACTTGGCTTCTATCTTTTGAGCATAAAAACGTTCCTGCTCTTTCTGATCATTTAGAAAAGTAATGTAGTTTTTCAATCCATCGTTCATTTTTATACTATTCCGATAATTTACAGCAAAAAACCACGCTATATATAATGAGTTCATAAAAAGAACCATCCATCTAACAATTGGAAATTCTATTTCCATGTAGCCACTTTTACCAAAGTCGTTGTTAAATGCATCAAAATAGGATTTAACAACAGCGACATCAAGCAAAAGCACCATAACTACACCAAAAACAAACTGCATCACTACCCGCAGCCACCATTTGGTTGTCCACGGGACGTATATGTCTAATTTCTTTGTAGCATAATGTATCCATAACATTAGCAAAAATGTAAAAGGCCAGCTAAAGGCCATCGCCACCTGATAATTAAACTGATGGACAAGGATCAGAACAGGCTTCTTTTGGCTTTCGGTTACAATAAGATGGGCGATAATCAGCGAAATGAGTAGGATAATCGACCAATGGAGATATTTTACTTTACTGTTGTTGTTAATAGCGAGAAATTTAGTATACATATTTAGGTCAATAGGGAAATAAATCACAAAATTAAGCACTTTTTTTATATCGCTTTTTCACACACAAAATTGTGACATCTACCATTCGCTAATCAAAAACTACCATTCACCCTTTAGGCTAACAACCCACAGTTCTATTGCTGCTGTTTATAATAGTTTTGAGCCATCAATCAGGCCCTGCCTATTTCCCTACGCGCATTTATACAACTACTAAATATATAATAACATGAGTAAATTCCCTTTAACCACCGCTGGGGTGCAAGACCTAATGAATGAACTGTATGCTCTGCCCCAATCTGAATTGCAACTAGAAGCTGATGCCGTTGGTGCTGATTTTCGATTATGGGTCAAGAGCCATTTTGAGCTAAGCGAAACCCAAATAGTATATCTGGATGGGATTGATGAAAGATGGGTTAATGACGCTGCCGAAGCAACAAAACATTTTCTTGAAAATCGACTACCCATCGGGTTTTTCAAAGAACAGGCTAAAAAAGCAGATGATGGAGACCGGGGTAAGCTTTTAGACCTTGATAAAAGGAGTATAAGTAGTTTTTCCGAAGAAGAAGGTTATTTGTTGAGTGAAAAATTGACATATACCATAAGTTATCCAATCCTATAGCTATGAATTGATCCTAAATCACATAAAATATATTAGCTCCTAAGAGCATTTAATTTAGCGGAGGTATTCGAAGGAATATGCTCCGCTTTTCTTTTTAGATGGTCTAAAATTCTTCAACCTGATGTGCATAATTAAAGCTTATCCAATACAATGATATTTTCAAAACACACAATCGGCGGAGCCAATATCCTTAACTATTGAAGTAGGGAGAAACCACTATTTACAAATTTTGGTTGTTTTGCCCTATTTTATTCAGGTTGGAGAGTTTACAATTTTGACTTGCAAGACAAGGCCATGTCATTTTGCTACTGAAATTATACATCTTAAAAATCCCTATCATGAACGTATCTTTTAAAATCTTTCATTGGGCTGATGAAATTATTCATCCCAAAGCATTAATAAACGACCAGATCACTAATGATGAACTTTTAAAATTAGAGAATGGCTTTTTAAACCAGTTAAAAAAGGATTCAGAGCTTATTTTCACTGAAGCCAACTTTTCGAAAAAGCGTATTTTATTCCAGGTTAGACAATTGATCAACCTTAGCAATACAATTTATGGCTATTTGTTTCGGTTGTCGCCCGCTTGGAAGAGAAAAATTCATTCCTCTCAATTAAGACAAATCTATTTACGTCTTTTGGATGCTCTGGAAAAAGTAATTCTAAATGTTCAACAAATCATGCCTGAAACATACTTTGAAATTCCTGTCACGTATTATGGAATGTCGCTGTTAAAAATGCAAATTAAGAAGGCCGTAGGTAATTTTTCAATCGTTCTGCAGCAGTTGCAAATTGACAAAAAATTGTATGATCTACTAATGCGGGACTTTTATATATTTCTAAACAAAAAAGAAATTACAAGGTACGAGATTGATTATATCATAAACCTTATAAAGGAAGTCGAGTACACAAATGTTTTCGATACTCTAGAACTGATAAAGATTTTGTTTTTGCATGGCTTTAATCCCAGGGACTTTTTTTATTACTATACAAGCGACCTAAATAACAGGCTTAAGTCTGTTCCAGATCTTCACGACCAGCTACAAGTAATAATATCCGAGCAAGATCGATTTTATGGGCTGCCTGAAAGTAAATTAAAGATGTTCTCGTCCTTATCTTCGATCGAGGGCCAATTCAAAGCATTTCTTTCCCAAAAGAAACGTAGCTTAAAAGAAGTCATTAATTTACGAAGGGTTATTATTGAAGATGAACAAGGTGCAAAAACAAAAGGCAGACTAAAGGTATTTTTATCGGTACCGCAGCTTAGCTTGTTTATTCGTGTTCTTATTGAAAAAGGTCTATTGCCGAAAGAAAACATTGGAGAATTATTCAATTTCTTTGCAACGCATTTTTCAACCCCGCAAACATCTTTTATATCGGCAGAAAGTTTACGTAAAAAATCTACAGACGTAGAATTTTCAACCGCACAAAAGCTAAAAGGCCACCTTATTGGAATGCTTAATTGGCTGAACGAAAATTACAACCTTTCAAATTACAAAAACTCGTAATTTTTTTACTTTTTAAATAGAACATTTAGGCAGGGGGTGACCATTATTTGGTCATCCCCTGTCACTGTTTTAGCCCCTCTCTAATTTTTTGCTTTGTTCCGGAAATGATAGTTAAACCAACATTTTAAGGAACTCTTATGAAGCTGAAAGACCTGTTTTATCTGTTGAAAAATGCTGCCGAACAAGGAGTTAACAATGCCCTGTTAGAGAGTGGACAGCTACAGGAACAGCTTAGCAAGGCAGAAGCCTATAGGCTTTTTGGTCGTGGCAATGTAGACCGTTGGATCAGTGAAGGTCTGATAAGTCCAATCCTAAGCAAAGAAAGAGGTTCCAGAAAATCCCTTGACCGGAATAAGTTAGAAGCAATTGCAGCTGCTAGCAACCGGATTACCTATTTGCCTGTGGCAGATAGGCAAGCTACTTCATTTCCCAAAGGTCTTTGACGTATAGGGATGAAGCATTAACCCGCCTAAGAGCCGGGAAATTTTGCGAAAGTGAGGTTAGGTATCTATTCTATTTTTCAGGCTAATACTGCCTGTTGCTGGAATGGATCAAGCACCAATAGCTGAAAGCGCATTGGCAGGCCGAGGAAACTATCGTGTATAGTTCCCAAGTGGCCCGTATCGTAGGATACGACGCTAGTAGTCCCGAATTAATAAACCGGCAAAGCGGATTATAGCGGGTTCGATACCCGTTGCCGGTTCTCCAGGGAAAATTCTATTCCCTATCCCATTTCTATTAAGCTAAATCTTTATGAATATTTTATTAACCGATCACCAGCTTGGAATATTATTGCGCGATGCTGCCGAAATGGGTGCCAAACTAGCGCTGTCCAGAACCGGAAAGATAAAGCCCTATCTGAACAAGTCAGAGGCATTTAGACGCTACGGCCGAAAGAACATTGAAAGATGGATCGATCAGGGTTTAATTACCCCACGTAAAGATGGCAACCAATCTGCTGCCTGGCGCATTGATCGTATCGAAGTAGAAGCAATCCGAAAATCGCTTGATGCAATGCTATATATCTGAACAATTTTCCATTAAACTTAAATAAGACCATGAAAACTACATTTTTAAATGCGGGTTCCATTAGGGAACAGGTACCCCTATGTGCATTGTTAAATCACTTGGGGCACAAACCAGCCAAAATCAACGGCGATGAACATCTTTATTTTAACGTATTAAAAAGCGCAGAAAGCAAATCAATCTTTCTTGTAAATGACCAGTTAAATATCTGGTATGATCGTTTGACAAAGAAAAGTGGCAATGTAATAGATTTCGGCATTGCCTATTGGCCTGACCTTAATCCGGACCAGGTGACAGAAAAAATCAGCAAAATTCTTCAAATATCAAAACAACCCGCTGAAATTCAGACAGCAAATAACGGTAAGAGAAAAAGGCTTCCCGTGAAAATTCCTTTCTATCATATTGAGGAAATAAAACCTGTAGGGTGTAATATCGAAATTACGACTTACCTGCAATCGCAAGGATTATGGGAAATTTCAATAGGCCATTTAAAGGAAGTCTACTATTATGTGGTAGATGAAAAACGCAGGCGTAAAGAATTTTTCGCAGCCGGGTGGCAGAATGAAAACGGCGGTTGGGAAGTTAGGGGCAAAAATTTTTCGGGATGTCTAGGGCATAAAGGGATGACTTTTATTCCTGGTAGCGAAAACATCCTGATCTTGTTTGAAGATTACCTTGGCTATCTAAGCTGGAAGTATGCCAATAAACTGCCTGGCCCCAGCATATTGATTTTAAATTACCCTGAATTTTTAGAAGCCGCAAAAAAGAGGATTGCCAAATTTCATGAAGTCGCTGTTTTCTTTGGAAAACAACATCTGAATGCAGAGCTCTTATCTGCAATTGAGGGGGTAAATCCACGTAAAATTATTGTTTTGCAATGACAGGGTTTTTAGATATGTCAACATTGGAAAATATTTCCATTGTCGATTTTTTATCCCGTTTGGGCCATCAGCCTGTAAGGAAGATTGGCAGGGAACACTTTTATCATAGTATGCTCCGGGAAACCAAAAAAGATACCCCATCTTTTACTGTTTGGGATGCTGGCGGTAAGTGGATTGATCGCGGCGGTCCTGGGCAAACAAATATTAAAGGTGGTGGTATTGTGCAGTTAGGCTTGGCTTATTGGCCCCAATTAACCTTTGTTGAAGTCCTGCACAAGATTAAAGAAGTCAGTAACTTGGATACCTCATTGATCCCTGAATATATACCACCTATAAAGTACGCCCATGAAAAGGAAGAAGAAGGCTATAAATTTGAATTGGTAAATACCAGGCCAATAGGCTCAAACTATGTACTGACACAATATCTTAAATCAAGGGGTATCCTCGACGTAGCAAAAGGTTATCTAAGCGAGGTTTATTACCGACATAAAAGCGGAGCGGGAGATCGGCGGACATTTTACGCCATTGGCTGGCAAAATGAACATGGCAATTGGGAATTTTCCAATGCAAAGGGTTTCAAAAGCAGTGTTGGTGCCAAAGGGATTTCTGTAATTAATGGAAACCCGGATCACATGGTACTGTTTGAGGGAAGGTTTGATTTTTTGAGTTGGCTAAAAGAAAAACAGCCTCATATTATGCCTACAGTCATCATTTTAAACACGATAGTTTTTTTGGATAAAATCATTGATCGTATTAGTAATATTCCAGTGGTTGACGTTTATTTTGACCATGATGGACCGGGAAGAAGGTGTACTGCTCAATTATTGAAGGAGATACCCCATGCGGTTGACCGCTCTTATGAATATCAAGGCTATAAAGATTATAACGAAAAAATAAAAAAGGAAATGGAGCCGCCCGATTATGCCCAGAAGTCCGCAGATCAGGAAACAAGGAATTTTGGAACAAGCCCAAAACGTTAGCATTACTCTATCTATCAGACTATTTGCATAGGCAGATATTTAAATATTCAGCCTAATGTATCGTCATCTAACTATTTATTTAATAATCTAAATATATAACTATATGGATATTTACACATCCTTTAAAGCATTGCTTTGCATGCCTATCTATCCATATATATGGATAGATGGGAATACAGCCAAACAACTATACTCATATCTGCCAATATGGATTTATTGCTATCCCTTTATTCCCATACCTGTTTATCCGTTAATATGGATAACTGTTTATATTATTAATAGCTATCTAATAATATAAACAGTTATCTAAACAGATGTTGGGTCTTAGTTTAAAACCTATTCTCATATATGGCTAACGAAATATTAGTCTCAGATACACCAAAAAGTGCCTTTCGGGTATAAACGGTATAATGGCATCTTTTTGTTTTGTTTTGGGCAAGTTGTGTTTTTGTCCGTACAGCCCGCCTTCGGCTGGTCTGTGGACAAAAACGAACTTGCCTTAAGCTGCCTAACCCCGTTGGGGAAAGGCAGTTAAGGAAGAAAAAAGGTCGCAACTCCCTTTTTTTCCGGCAAAGCGTTCATATCACCGTTCTAAGGCAATCGCCCAAATCCAATTTCTAACCCTTAAAATTTAGCCTATGCTAATACGCAATTCTATCATGACGAAGGTCGTAATGCCTTCGCCGTGCCCGTGTCTTACAATGCTTAGCCACGAATTTAAGAAAGCCGCCTATGTTTAGACACGGCAGCCTATTCAGCGGTATCGGCGGGTTTGACATCGCAGCTACCTGGCTAGGATGGCAGAATGTTTTTTCCTGCGAAAGGAATCCTTTTTGCCAAACCATTCTTAAACATTATTGGCCAAACACCCTTCATTATGACGACATCTTTCAATTCAGCGCAGCTCAGTTTAGAGGACACGTTGACATCATCTCCGGGGGATTTCCCTGCCAGCCATTCAGTCAGGCCGGAAAGCGAAAGGGCAAAGCGGATGACCGCTATCTCTTCCCAGAGGCTTGCCGAATTATTAAAGAATCACGACCTCAGTGGATTGTTCTTGAAAACGTTGCTGGCCTCTTCAGCATTCTCGAACCAGACAGTCTTTCTGAAATGGAAATTAAAGCGGTTGAGCTTTTTTGTCAGGACAGTAACCAACAAGCGGACAGTACCATTATCAGACTCCAGCGAAGAGTTATCGGAAGCATTATTTCAGAAATCAGTGCAGCAGGATATGTATTACCGCAGCTTAAAGATGGCACACCAGTCGTTTGTTGTATTCCGGCTGCTGCCCTTAACGCCCCGCACCAGAGAGACAGGGTCTGGTTTGTTGCCCACACCAACAGCGACAGAGATCAGCAATATGGGAGTTACACTAGCGCAAATAAAAGAAGGCAGACAATTGGCGAACCGCAAAAACGCGAAGGGAAACGGAGGTCAAGTATCTTTGACAGATTTTCTGGTCTACTACACACTTCAAACCCAAACGAAACGGTACAAACAGAAACCGGGGAATTTGCCAGCCTCCATATTGGAACGTCTGATCCGAATTTTACCCACCACAGCACAGATTGGCAATACCAAATTCCCAGCTGGGAGACATGGCCAGTTGAACCCCCGTTTTGTGGCGGCGATGATGGGCTTCCCAGCGAATTGGACGGAATTACCTTTTCAGCATGGAGAGCCGAAAGTGTAAAAGCTTACGGTAATGCAATTGTACCACAAGTCGCACTAGAAATATTCCGCGTTATCCAGTCCATTGAGCAAAAGCCTTAATTATTAACTATGGGGAACAGCAAGAAGCTTACTGACAAGGGGTTTGTACTTAAAACCCGCCGTTTTGAGTTAAGATTAAGCGAGCAGGAATTGCAGCAACTCATAGAGTTAGAAAAATCACTAGGTATCAGTCGTGCCGATATAGTTCGCATCCGGGTACTACAAAAAGCAACCAAAATGCTTGTGAACAGTAAAGAACTGATGAAACAACTAAATGACATCGGAACAGAACTTGGCCGATCAGGTAATAATATAAACCAATTAGCCAGGCACGCCAATATACTTCACAAACAGGGCATGCTAAGTCAAAGTATTTCTACTGAATTTAATAGTCTTTTAGGCAAATACATCGCCGTACTGCAGGAGCTCGAAAAAAGTATTCGCCAAGTCATCCGCTTAATGAAAGGTTAATCATGATCGTAAAAATCCTTCGCCCGTCCGCCACGTTTAAAGGTGTAAGTTACAACACAACCAAAATAGAAAACGATAAAGGCGAACTGATGAAGGTGGAAAATTTCGGTGCCTTGCAAGCCCTGGAACATCTTAGACCAAAGGATTATATCAATTACCTCGAAGCCCGTTCGAAAACAAGCGCAAGGATTAAATATCCGCAGTTCCACGCGGTCATTTCCTGTAAAGGAAAATCACATAGCAAGGAACAACTCACTGAAATCGCTACTGCCTGGTTAAAAGGGATGGGTTATGAAAACCAGCCTTACTTATTGGTCTTCCATAAAGACACGGACAATAATCATATTCACATTGTCTCTACCCGCATAGATGAAAATGGCAAAAAGATAAATGACAGCTACGAAAAAATCCGCGCTTACCAGGTTTTAAATCAAGTAATGGGACTCGATGAAAAAGAGACTGTAAACAAAGACCTGGAAAAGGCAATGAGTTACAATTTTTCAACTCGTCCCCAGTTTATGATGCTATTGGAATGCCAAGGTTATTCCCTGAAATTGACAGGAGGGCAATATCAGCTTTTTAAGTATGGCAAGCTACAGGGAAGCATTGATGTTTCCGAAGTTGATGCTAAGATTAGTCTTTACAATCAAAACATCGACCGCTTAGCACAGCTAAGAGCGATAACGGAAAA
This sequence comes from Pedobacter sp. KBW01, assembly GCF_003852395.1. NCBI lineage: Bacteria > Pseudomonadati > Bacteroidota > Sphingobacteriia > Sphingobacteriales > Sphingobacteriaceae > Pedobacter > Pedobacter sp. KBW01. Next base: position 257,635 of record NZ_QAJQ01000004.1, on the reverse strand, counting down.
ATACCGATTAAATCATAGTCCAGTTGCTGTTCCATTAATAACGCCACTGCCCGGAGGTAGTGTAGCCAAACCTACAGGATATACTTCAGAGCTCGCAGAAGTACTTTCTTCAAAGTTTGGTTTACAGATCCTTTATCACGGAAAGCCGGGATTGCCTCCTTACGGTTACACTGTAATAGACCATGCAAGAACGACCGTTTACAAAGGCGGCGAACTGATGCCAATTGCCGAATTTATTAAGCCATCAAGCGATCTTCAACAAGACAATGAGTCACCTGTCGAAAATGAAACTGTCAAACAGGATAATTCTGATTCCAATGTCATCACAGATCAGTCAGCAGAGGATTCAAATTATACCGATATAACTTTAACTTTTGAAAGTGAAACGGTCAAACTGGGAGATTCCGATTTTTATGTTGCACCAGATCAGTCAGCCGGGGATTTTATTAATAATGATATAATCCCAACCCTACAAAGCGAAAGGGTAAAACAAGATGATACCGATTCTTCAATTCCCCCAGACAAGTCTTCAGAGGTTTCAGGATTTACAGAAGAACCAACTCCTACAACCTCGTTCCCAGAAATCAATTTGGATATTGCCGATGACATCGACGATGAAGCTATACTTGGTCGTAACAGGCAGCGTAAGCGCAAAGCCAGAACCAATACCCGATAACTTAAAGCGACCTGGTTCTTTAACCTTTCTCAAATAACACCTCCTAAAAGAACTTAAAAAACTATTATTATGCTAATACTATTAGGCAATCAAAAAGGTGGTGCCGGCAAAAGTACGCTTACGCTACTTTTGGCCAATTACCTTACTCAAATCAAAAAGCGTAACGTCACTGTCTTGGATATGGATTATCAACAGTCGTTGGCCACAAAAGCTCAAAAGGCAAGAATTTTGGAAAATGAGCCACTTTATGAAATTGTTCCAGCTGATCTTAAACATTTTCCATCCCTACACAATGCACTGAGCAACCGATCTGGCGAAATCATATTGATCGACCTCCCCGGAAAAATGGATGATGACGGACTGCTGCCTTTGTTTGCTGCATGTGACCTTATCCTTTGTCCTTTCGCCTATGATGAATTTTCTGTGGATTCGACCTTACTGTTTGCAATGGTGCTACGGAAGATCAATGATAAGGCCCCATTCATATTTATTCCTAACCGTGTTAAAAATACAGTGAAATATGAAACAAAGACTGAAATTGAAAATGTACTGCGGCGTTTTGGGGTGGTTGCTCCAAGCCTTGCTGACCGCGTGGATTTTCAGCGGATCAGCACTTTCCAAACACCACTAATTTTATACCCAGTCGTATTGCCGTTGCTTGATCTGATCTATAACCAGTACCTAGATTGGGAGGACCATACATGAGCCAGATTAAATCATTGGCCGATGAGCTAAGAGAAACCATTAAAAAAGATGGACATCCCGATAAGGAAATAGAGGACGGCAAGTCTGCGGTTAAGCAAACACCTATAAACAAATTAACTAAAAAGCCCCCAGACGCAAAGCTCGATACCCTGTTTGAAAGTATCCTGGCTTTTGAACTAACAGGAAGGGAAAAACTGCTGATCCGCCTGGATGACCGCACTGTATTCCTGTTGAAGCAATTGAAAATTGCCAAAGCAATTGATATGAACAAACTAATCGCATTCAGCTTGCAACATTTTCTTCTTACCCACCCTGAACTTATAGAATACGTCAAAGAAAACATTAAAACCATCAAATTATGAATTGGACACAATTTCTACTCAGCATTGCCGCTGTCTATTCCCTTTATTACCTGTTTAACATCCTCTTTGACATGATAAGGTCACGAGGCCAACCGATCACAGACACGAGCCAGGACGAACTCGTATTCTCCGAAGAAACCCAGCCCAAACAGGTCGGCTCTGATGAACCATCACCCGAACCCAAAAGCAGGCAGGTTATATCTTCTGGTCCGCTTATTAGCACTGGCGGAGTAAGACTTCAACAACTTTTCGCCCTGGCCCAGTCCGAGGTCATCGAGTACACCAAAGCCATACCTTATTAAGGCAACGATGAAATTCAAGTATCCACTTTTAAAGACAACTCCGGTTGTCTTTTTTTTTGCCCTGCCTTTTTTGGCTACGGCACAATCACCGCCAGGTATCAGTGAATTCTACGAGGTCAGTGGAGAAATGCATCGTTGGTATTTCAGCCTTTCTGACTTAGTACTTGTCCTCGGTGCCATCAGTGGCATACTGGGCGGTCTTCGGGTATATGCCAATTGGCAATCCGGCAAACATCATATAGACGCCCAAGTGATGGGTTGGTTCTTTTCCTGCCTCTTCTTTTCTATCATCGGGGCAGCCCTCAAAGCCCTGTTCGGGGTGCATTAAACAGCCTTTTCAATTTTTCATTCACCATTTAATTTCTCAATTCATGACAGTAAACAACAAAAAACTGTTTGCAATCACTGCATTTTCAATGCTTGCGGCTCAATCTTCGTTTGCCCAAGGCGGAGGTTCCATCGGTATAAACGCCGCCACTTCTTCCCTGACAAGTTACGTAGATCCAGTATCTACGCTGATTTTGGCTATCGGTGCGGTAGTCGGATTGATCGGTGGGGTTCGCGTGTACATCAAATGGAACGCGGGGGACCAGGACATAAACAAGGAACTTATGTCCTGGGGCGGTTCCTGTTTATTCCTGGTACTCGTATCGGTGGTAATCAAAGCATTTTTCGGCGTATAATGATCGCTAAGTATGCAATCTATAAGGGGCTTCAAAAGCCCCTTATTTACCGGGGGTTCAAAGGAAAATTCATTTATTGGGGATTAGGTTCCTTAGTTGGAGGTCTGATAATCGGAGGCCTTACTGGAGCCCTCACCAGTATGTACTTAGGTGGTTTTTTGACCATTGCCCTGATCTCAGCTGGGCTCACCTATACCTTTTTTCGACAGAAAGACGGCCTCCACTCCAAAACCCGAAACACAGGGATTTTTATCCATCCAGTCCACTTAAAACTAAACTATGCAGCGAGAAAGAAAAACAGGATTTAAAATTCCTTTTGCTGGGATCGATACCTATAATGGCTTACAGCTATTGTACGGCGAGAATGGTGATTTCTCCATGATCCTGCACATTAGTAACCCGGTGCCGCAATACGGCGCCGACCCTGATGCTTACAATGCTTATCAAAGTGTATTGCTAAACATCATTAAGATTCTAGGCGAAGGACACATAATACAAAAGCAGGATGTTTTCATCCGCAGGAAATATAAGGGTGTAAATCAGAGCGAATTTTTACAACAGAAGTATCACGCACATTTTGAAGGACGAGAATATACAGACATTAAATCCTACCTGATTATTACCAAGCAGGTTAAACGCGGTGCTTTCTATACTTATGATAAAAAAGTATTGTCAGATTTCTTTCAGAACGTGATTAAAATTTCAGATTTGCTAGCCAATGCCGGATTCAACCCAAGCTTTTTGAATGAGGTTGAAATCAACCGATACATAAGTAAGGTGCTTAGCATGGAGTTTGCCTCGCCCCATACCACTCTTAATAATATGCGTTGTGGGGATGAACAATTGAATTTGGGTAATCTGGCCATCCGTTGTATCAGCATGGTCAATACCGATTCGGTGGATCTACCGGAAAAGTTAGGCCCCTACACCGAAAAGCAGGATAACAAAGGAATGCGGGATTTTCCGGTAGATAACCTTTCTTTTTTACATCAGGTTCCTGGATATCGTGTTATCATTTATAACCAATTGTTAGAGATACCACCACAACAGCTAACACTCAATAAACTAGAGCTGAAACGTAAACGCCATTCAGGCGTTCCCGATCCGGCCAACCTCATCTGCGTTGAGGATATAGATATGTTGCTGGTTGATGTAGCAAGAGAAAATCAAATGCTCGTCAATGCCCATTATTCCATGATCGTATGTGCAGAGGAAGAACAAATCAGGAAGGCTGTTAATTATATTGATGCAGCACTTTTTCAGCAGGGAATTATCCCATCACGAAACGCCTATAATCAGTTAGAACTTTTCCGCTGCGCATTGCCTGGCAATGGTGTAGAACTAAAAAAATACGACTGGTTTTTGACAACCGCCGATGCTGCCCTCTGCTTCTTTTTTAAGGAATCTCTGTTAAAAGATGAACCCTCGGACTTCCTGGTTCGCTTTACCGACCGCCAAGGTATTCCCGTGGGGATAGACCCCGCAGACCTGCCCATGCGCACCAACCGGATCAATAACCGAAATAAATTTGTGCTCGGCCCATCAGGCAGCGGGAAGAGTTTTTTTATGAACGCCTTGATTGAGCAGTATATGCTCTATAACATGGATGTGGTGATCGTGGATACCGGGCATTCCTATTCCGGGATGTGCGATTATTTCCGGGGCAAGTACATTACCTGGTCGGACAGCAAGCCGATTACGATGAACCCCTTTGCCATTGCTGAAAGTGAATACAATATAGAAAAAAAGGATTTTCTGATTACCCTGGTCAGCCTGTTGTGGAAGGGTGCCGAAGGGACCATAAGCTCGGTTGAGCGTGATGTCATTTCCAATGTAATCTCCGCCTACTATAGCCGATATTTCAATCCGGGGTATCCCGGCCTATCCCATAAACAGCTTTTCAGCATACGCAAACGTGTCTTTGAAAGCATGAAGGAGAACCCTCTTTTTGATATGGACTTCGATGTGATCGATGATAATCTGCTTAACCTGGAAATCAGTGATTTAGATGAAGTCCTGCTGGCAGAAGATCCTGATACGACTCCGTTTAAGGCTGCTTTCAATCAAAAATATTTTTCCGCAGTAAACGAGGAAAAGAAACTGGGCAGTATCAGGCATGAACGGACGGGAATTACCGCTCTTGATTTTAATAGTTTTTATGAGTTCGCACTCGGGAAAATACCGGAGATCAAAATCGAGGAAAGGATTGCGTTCGACCTGGACGAGTTCAGGTACGTGTTAAAGAAATTTTACCGTGGCGGAGAGTTTGAAAGTATCCTCAACGAGCCTGCCGACGCATCCCTTTTTTCCGAGCGGTTCATTGTCTTTGAAATTGATGCCATTAAGGAGAACCGTATTCTGTTTCCCATAGTGACACTGATCATTATGGATGTGTTCATCCAGAAGATGAGACATCGTAAGGATCAGCGAAAGGCCCTCATAATTGAAGAGGCGTGGAAGGCAATCGCCTCACCTTTAATGGCAGGGTACATTTTGTACCTCTATAAGACTGTCCGTAAATTTTGGGGCGAGGCCATCGTGGTCACCCAGGAATTGGGGGATATTATCGGCAATGCAGTGGTCAAGGATAGTATACTGAACAATTCGGATACCATTTGCCTGCTAGACCAGAGCAAGTTCAAAGAGAATTACAAGGAGATCGGCAAACTCCTGGCCATTACTGAAATCGAGCAAAAGAAGATATTTACCATTAATAAACTGGGCAACACCGATAACAGGGGGCGCTTTAAAGAGGTATATATCCGAAGGGGTGCTTCGGGGGAAGTGTACGGCGTGGAGGTCTCTATTTTTCAGTATTTGGCCTATACTACCGAAAAACCGGAAAAAAGTGCGGTGGAAATCTATACCCGCACCTACGGGACCTATCAAAGCGGATTGGAAGCTTTTGTCTCCGATATGGAAAAAAGCGGATTGCCTTTGGATGCCTTTATCCGCCAGATTAATAAGGATGGTATACCCATCCCAAGTTCAACTGAATATTTTAAACCCGATTTTGTATGAAACGATCACTTCTAATTGCAGGACTTTTTATTACAGCCTGTCCTGTTTTTGCCCAGATTTATGTGGACCCAACCACGGCGGGTGCTATGGCTGCACACTCAGGAATTATCAACGGGCAGCTCAATAGAACGAATGATAACCTTACATTGATCCAACGTGGTCAATTGGCAGTAACTGGCCAGCTGGTCATCGTAAATGATTTGCAGCAACAAATCTACCGAGGGTTAAGTGAGGTATCTGCCGCCGTACGATCCTTGTTGGCCATTCAGGATATTGCCGACATCAGCATGGATATTGTTTCCGATGTAAACAAGGCTATTTCAATTGCTCAAAGTAACCCGGTTCTGCTGCTCTTTGCTGAAGGTGGTGCTCGCGAGTTCAAACGAAGGGGAACGGCATTGGCTGCGGAAGTCAGCTCCTTTGTATTGCAGGGTGGCATAAACAACCTGATGGATTCTGGCGAAAGAGCAAAATTATTAAACCGCATCAGGACCGAACTGATGATCTTACGGGGTGTTGCTTATGGAATGCATCGCACGATGTTTTGGGCGAAACAGCGCGGTATTCTTAATTCTCTTAATCCTTATTCCGGTTATATAAATATTGATGTAAGGATTGCTAATGATATCATCAGAAACGCTAAATACCTAAAAAAATGAAAGGAATGATTATCCTAATCTTCCTGCTTTTCGGGATACTACAACATGCTTTTTGCCAGCTCAATGTAGAACTAATTCACCAGTTGGTAGCCGAAAGTAAAAGCGAAAATAGCAGACAGGAAGAAGCTAAAAATAAACAGGCAGTTACTTCTGCAAACGAAGAGGTAAATAAAACACAAATGAGCAAACTTAAGACGAAGTACAGGGAATTACAAAGCCGTTTTCATACTGTGGGACTGGCTATTGATGCCGCACAGATCGGACTGGAAGCCAGCCCAGTTGTTTCAGAGATCATCCGACAGCAAAATATAATCTACCAGCTGGCTAGTGATAATCCTATTCTGATTTCACTAGCGTTCCAGACTGAAAAAGACCTTGCAGACAGAGCGAGAATGTTGGTGAATTATATTATTGGTCTGGCCCTAAGTATCGGCGACATCAACCAGATGAAAGCAAGCGACCGCAAAATTCTTTTTTCACATGCATTAACTGAACTCCGCTTGATAGAAGGGGCTAGTAAAGGTTTGGCCACGGCCATGTTCCATGCTAACCGAAAACGCTCGTTGAACCCCTTTGCCAATTTTATTGAGCAAGATAAACAGCTTGTTGATAATATATTACGTAATGCCTCTATTCTTAAAGCAACAACGCCATGAGGTGCCAACTATTTATCGCAGGTTTTTTGCTGCTCGTTTGTACAGAAAGTTCAAATGCGCAAAAATTAGTTTTCGACCGCGGTCATTTTGCGATTGTTAATGAGAACGGCAGCGTGCGTTTGGCAGCAGAAAATACCCATAACAATTATCTAAGCACCATTAACAATCGTTTGGATGACATAAATCTGAATATCTCTTCAGTGGTGATGGTGCAGAACTTGATTTATAATTCACTTACCCAGGTCAATCAAGCATTGAGAAGCGGTATAGCCGCCACACAGATTGCTCGAATCAGTACAGAGATTATTAAGGAAAGCAATACCATGATCTCTATTGCAGGCAGCGAGCCCTATTTATTGCTGTTTGCCGAGGATGTTGCAAGGCAACTGAAATCCCGTGGAATTACCCTGGTTAGCGAAGTATCTGATTTTATTTTAAAAGAAGGCGGCAATGTGTTGATGGACTACGACAAACGAGATGCTTTACTACGTAAGGTCATCCTGGAATTAAAAGTCATGAGGGCACTATGTTATAGTATGGGTAGATCTATGTATTGGGCAAAAATGAACGGGGTGTTAAAAACGGCTAATCCTTATAGAGATTTTATAAATCAAGATACTCGGATGGCCAATGATATCATCCGTAATTATCAAATTTTAAAACAATAAACGATGAAACATTATATTCTAGCCATACTTATTTTGGGGATGGCCGCTTCTGCAGGAGCCCAGCGTATCATTCGAGACCAGTCTATTGTTAACCAGCAAGAACGTATGGTTTTCAAACAATGGGACAGGAAGAAATTTACCCCAACTAGCGGCTTTTTAGGACTTAATCCAAACTACTGGCTTACCTGGGCGTGGCACCCGAACTACCCTAAAAAAGACCTCCGTCCATTGGGACCTGTCGGACCACAAACTCAGCGTCTGGCTTTTGCCGCGGCCATGCAAAATACCGAAAACGCCTATAAACTGCATGCTGATACTTTAAGAAATACTGCAATAACCGAAGCGGTAAACTATTCAGCTGTTTTTTCTACTGCCGATCCATTGTGGATGCTATACTACCGTCATGAATTTGAACCTCTTTTAAACGAACAAGATGCAAATTTGATGTCTGGAATTCCCGCAAAAGAAATTGACTACCTGGTTCGCAACGGCGTTTACGAGTGGTATCGCGAAGAGTCCTCAGGAATTAAGGAACGCCTGGACGGTGCAATGACTACAACACTTGACCGTGGTTCAAGGCTACTGACCTACCACAGGCTGCTTTTGGAATATCGTCGGTTAAATACTTCCTGGGAGGCAAAAAAACAGTACGCCAGAAAATTCCTAGCTCTTAGTGAATCTACAAACAAAATGAAGTCCAGGGACCAGCCCATTGTAGAAAGGCAAGGTTTCAGAACCGATCAGCAAATCGCTGACGAAATTTTAAGGAAATCCAAACTCTAACATGATGAACATAACCAATTTACTGACCGGCACTGCCGGTTTTTTTATGCAATCAGGTTCCGGAAATGTGCCAGACTCATTTAAAAAAACTTTCAATTTTTTGCAAGGCAACGGGGTCTACGAAGAAGGTATGATGCATTTTTTAAAGGAAATGAAAAATACACTGTGGACGCACTATGATGCATTTATTGCAGATGCACAGGCACTATCGGCCATTTTCATGCTCATTTTTTTTGCCGTTAAGTCATATGAAATGATGTCGGGTGATAAAAAAATGGAAATTATGCCACTGCTTCGTCCGTTTGGTCTGGTCATGGTAATTCTTTGGTGGTCTCCTTTTACCAGAGTGGTCTCCTTTCCCACAGATATAATTGCAAATAAGACTGAGATTATGTTTAATAGCAGCCAAACAGAAGTCAATAACTTACGACTGGAAAGAGCCCAGCTGATGGTACAGGTAGCAGATAATCTGCTCACTGTGCAGGCCCAAACAGAAACAGCTAAACAGGAGGCAGATACCTGGTACCAAAATGCCTGGGAATCGGTGAAGTCTACTGTTAAGGAAGGTTTTGCTGAGGTTTGGAACCCAATTGTGGAGTTACGTAACCGTATGCAAGTCGGTCTGCAACTCCTTGCCACTTCCATTCTGGAAACATTGGCTTTATGGGTACTTCGGATCTGTGTATATCTCATCTTCATTATCCAGATTATCTTTTCTACGATACTGATTATACTGGGGCCATTCTCAGTCGCAATCAGCATCCTTCCTGCATTCAGGGACAGTTTTACTACATGGGTTGCAAGGTTCATTTCGGTTAATCTTTATACAGGTATCGGTTTTCTGGTTCTGTACGTCGCTTCTTTATTCCAGCATTATGCTATGGAAGCGGAGATAAGCCGCTACAAAGAGCTTGTCGGCACCTCTGCCGACCGCTTGGAAAAACTTGGGTGGCTTGCCGGAAATGGCCTGCTCTCTTTCGGGATGGTAATCGTAACCTTTTTGATTGGAGGTCTTACCATGTTAGCAGTTCCCAGCATTAGTACATGGATCGTGTCTACATCCGGTATAAGCTCTGCTGCTTCCACGATGGGTCGAGGTGCTTCAAATATGTCCAGAATCTTAAGCAAAATGATGAAATAATGATTGTAAAAAATATCGAAGCCAAAGTACGCCTTGCCACATTTTTGTCCGCAGGAAGTTTTATCCTGGCCGTTGTCATCGTCCTGATCGTTTCCCTGTTTGCTTACAAACAGGTTGCAGACGCTCGAAAAAGCGTCTACGTGCTAGATGCAAACAGCGTACCGCTGCTAGCCAGGCAAACTGATCTTCAAATGAACCGCGCTGCGGAATATCGTTCGCACGTCAACCTTTTCCACAGTCTTTTCTTTTCGCTTACGCCTGATGATAAGTATATCGAATATCAGATGAAAAGAGCGATGTACCTGGTCGATGAAAGTGGTGCACTTCAGTATAACAACCTTAAAGAAAAAGGATTTTTCAATTCAATTCTCTCCTCCAGTGCTGTGTTGACACTTCAGACCGATTCAATTTTTATTGATGAGGGTCTTAAGTATTTCCGTTACTACGGTCGCCAGAAAATAGACCGTCGCAGCTCCACGATTATTCGTTCGCTCGTCACTGAAGGTTATCTAAAAGACCTGAAAATCCGCTCTGATAACAATCCCCATGCGGTACTTATTACCCGTTGGAAAACATTGGAAAATAAAGACATTGAAAATGTACAGAAAAACTCATTTTAAACCCCGCCCAAATCTTTTATACGAGCTCAGAAAAGAGTTCGGAGGGTACTTTCTCCGCTTGTCGGCTCTTTGGAAACTCGTCAGCTCCAGATACCCAACGCAAATATTTGCCCTCATGCTGGCGTCTATACTGTTTTCAGGCGTATTCGCCTTTACGGTTATGAGGGTAAAAGAACCCAAGTCATTGCCATCGCTTTCCAGCTCAGGCACCAATGTAGCCCAGGGGTTCGGACAGATCATAGGTGCCGGGCAGGCATTTCAGAAAGTGCTTGATCTGCAAAATCAGATCAACACAGTACTGCACAAAGAAAAGCTGACTGCTGCCGATAGCCTTTTTGTCAAAGATGCAATTCAGCAGTTGGAAATCATCCATAATGAGCTAAATATTAAACCAACACCCTAATTATGAAGATCAATTTCAAGCAACCGCGATATGTGCTACCACTGATCCTACTTCCTTTCCTATGCTTATTTTTTTACGCATGGAAAAGCAGCTTTGGAAAAGATGCACCCGTACAACAAAATGGAAATACGCTACAGGAAACATTGGTGGATGTTTCCGAAGAGGTTAAAAACAAAGGTATTGAAGATAAGTTGGACGCTTACCGTAAGCAATACAAGGATGCCGATGGTTACACAGCAGTCGGTGGGATCGCAGACGAACAAACCAACAGGCAAAAAGTTCCAGACCTGTACAATCAAATGGAAAAAAGGATGTTGGATTCCATCGACCGGGAAATGAAAAGGAAATATGGTAACACAGCCGCCGAACCACGCACATCACATTCAACCTTTCCCAACGCAGTCCCTAAAACACAGCCACCAAAAACTTACGATACAGACCGAGACTTGGCAACTGCACTTTCCAAATTAAAGCAGCAACAATCGGCACCTACCACATCAGAGGTGCCTGGTAATAAGGGACAAACGGACCCCATGAAAATTTTTCGGGAACAAATGTCACTGATCGACAGCATGGGCAAAGCAAACGACCCCGATTACAAATCAGAACAAGCCAGAGAAAAAGAGATGGCCCTTGCTGAACGGGAGCTTAAAAATCAAAAAAAACTCAGCGTTTCTAAAACTTCGGCGTCCACGGCACTTTTCAATACCATTTCAGCTAATGGAGAAGATAGTTTTATCCGTGCCATAGTAGATCAGGACATCACTGGCTATGCAGGTTCTCGTCTACGTATCCGTCTGTTAGATGACATGACCGCAGGTCGGTTTTTAGTTAAAAAAGGTACATACCTATATGCCCAGATAACAGGCTTTAGCGGTCAACGGGTAAACCTATCAATTAGCTCCATTTTTCAAAATAACAATATACTACCTGTCCGACTTGACATCTACGATAATGACGGCCTGCCTGGGCTTTATGTCCCCGCATCTGCATTCCGTGAATTTTCAAAAGTACTTGGTAGCGATGCCAGCCAGGGTATGACGATTCAACAGCAAGCTGAAAACAATAACCAGCTAGTCATGAGCATGCTGCAAAAAATGTTTCAATCTACTACAACGGCGGTTAGCAAACTGATCCGTAGCAATAAAGCCAAACTGAAATATAACACCCAGGTCTATCTTATTGACCCGCAAGAACTCAAAAACACTCAGAACAAGTATTAACCCATATTTTTTATGAAAAAATTAATCTTTTTTTTAGTGGCCATCTTATGGGTGGCCCAGGGGCTTTATGCACAAATCCCAGCAGGAGTATACCGCAAAGATCTACCAGATATTCTGATCAGTCGGGATATTTCATTGCACTTTATTTCTCCCGAACCCATTCAATATGTTGACATATCCACCCACGCAGTTGCGGGCGATCTGCCTTTAAAGAATGTATTGCGCTTAAAGATAATTCCAGATGTCAAGATGCCCTTAGATGAGCCTGGTGTAGTAACCATTGTTGGCGAAAGTTTTATTGCTCAATATAACCTGCGCTATGTGGATGACCAATCACTTATCGTCCCCACACAAGTGAATATATTACCGGAACATACCCAGCCGCTGGACGTCCCTGGAATTTCACTAACAACCAGGCAGATGCAGGATTTTGCCATTCAGATTCTACAGAAACCATCTGGTAAGTCTGTGCGAAAGGCAAAGGCTTTCGGTTTAAAGGCCAAACTGAACCATGTGTATGCCGCAGGTGATCACATATTTCTTGATATCACATATTTTAACAATAGCAACTTGCCTTACGATGTGGACGAACAGCGCTTCAAAATCGAAGATAAAAAGATTACAAAAGCAACAAACGTACAATCTGTAGAAATTAAGCCCGTATGGCAACTGTATCCAAACAGCATATTTAAGAAGCAATACCGAAATATCTATGTCCTGAAAAAGGTAACCTTTCCGGGTAATAAGTTGCTAAATATTGAACTGACTGAAAAACAGATTTCCGGGAGGGTGCTTACCCTAGAAATGAAATACAGTGATATTCTGAAAGCAGACAGTTTATAAAATGTCCAAATAATGGGAGTCTCCATTGAGCTCCCTTTATCCATTAAAAGCAAAACTTGATATATGGAAGAAACCAAGGAACAGCAGAGCCTTTACAAGTTCCTGCAATTTGGTATCTATTTGTCCGTCTTGATCGAAGTTTTCCTGTTTTTTTACGCCAGTAAATTTTTAACACAGGATTATACGGACAAATTTAACCTACGCTTTTTTGTAATCAGGCTTGCCAGATTACCATTTTACCACCAGCTCATTTACAGCAAACTATTTACTCTACTGTTGATTTGCCTGGTTTCAGTAGGTACGCTCAGCAGAAAAAACAAAGACCTCAATCCCAAAAATCATATTGTTTATCCACTTGTAGCTGGTCTTATCGTTTTCTTTTCGGGAATCTTGTTTCAGGGAAAACATACACCGGCCATTTGGATGGGTGCTGGCTGGTCTGATCTGCTGTACATCGTCACCGCAATTTTCGGAACCTTACTGATCCATATCGCTATGGATAATGTATCGAAGATCATCAGTTCAAAACTTGGTAAAGATAAATGGAACATTGAGGGGGAATCCTTTATGCAACCCGTCAAACCGATTGAGACACCGTATTCGGTGAATATACCTATGTTATTCTATTATAAAAAGAAGGTACATAAAGGATTCATTCCGCTGGCAAATTTATTCAGAAGCCTGCTTTTAATATCAGTTCCCGGTGGGGGTAAAACTTTTTCAGTTATTATTCCAATAATAAAGCAATTCATCGCCAAATCTTTCACTTTATGCATTTATGATATAAAATATCCTGACTTGGCCAAGGTTGCCTATCACCATTATTTATTGGCAAAACAAAAAGGGAAATGCCTTGATTATAAATTCCACGTTATCAATCTAAATGAAGTTGAAAAAAGCGAACGAGTAAACCCCTGGAAAAGGCAATACCTCAATACTCTTGCCGATGCCTCTGAAACAGCAGAAGCCTTAGTTGAGGCCATGAAAAAAGGTGACCGTTCGGGGGGCAGTGACCAGTTCTTTACACAATCCGCTATCAATTTTCTGGCCGCATGCATTTATTTTTTCAGCAGCTACGAAGATGGTCGGTATTCAAGCCCTCCGCATGTGCTTTCTTTTTTAAACCTTTCCTATGATGACATTTTCAGCGCACTTTTTTCTGAACCGGAACTGGTACCACTACTTTCCCCATTTAAAAGTGCTTATCAGGCCAAAGCTTTCGATCAGTTAGAAGGACAAGTAGGTACCCTTAAAATCTTTATCAGCAGATTGGCTACAAAAGAAACTTTTTGGGTATTCAGCGGGGATGATTTCGAGCTAAAAATAAGTGATCCTAAAAACCCGTCAATTTTGGTGCTCGCCAACGATCCTTTGACACAAAGTACTAATTCAGCCTGCTATTCCCTTGTGCTAAATAGGGTAACTAAACTGGTAAACACTAAAGGCAATTTACCCGTTGGACTTGTCATAGATGAGGCCCCAAGTCTCTATATTTTTCGAATTGAGCAGGTTTTAAGTCAAGCAAGAAGCAATTTGGTTGCGTCTGTACTCGGAATCCAAAGCCTTCAACAATTTCAGCAGCAATATGGTAAAGAAACTGCTGCTACTATCACTTCTGTGGTCGGTAATGTGCTATCTGGATCTGTACAGAACAAGGATACGTTAGATTGGTTGGAACGACTATTTGGCAAGGTAAAACAGGAAGGTGAAAGTCTGAGTATCGACCGGACGAAAGTCTCTGTTTCCCTGAGTGAAAAACTTGAACCGCTGATTCCTGCTGGCAAGATTGCGAACCTCCGAGCTGGCGAAATGGTGGGTTTGATCGCGTCAGATGCCGTTGAAACCTATACAGGGAAATACCAGCCCTCGGCAGTAAACTGTCGGGTAAATCTGGATGTAGAGTCTATCAAAAAAGAAGAACAAAGCTATCGGTCCTTGCCAATCTATTACGATTTCAAAGGCAGAAAAGAGGAAATACTCCGGCAGAACTTTCAAAAGATTAATGAGGAAGTGCAGCAGGTTGTAAAACAGTTCAGAATTGCTCAGACATCAGTTGGTGTACCTCAGCCTAAAGGAATAATGAAGCAAACCTTTAACAAATAACAAATTAATCACCTAACAACTATATTTTATGGAACAACTTCTTGGCACTTATGCGCAGGTGCATCCATTACTAAACGACCCGGCAGGCAAGCAGGGTCAGATTGGTATGATAACAGATATAGATATTGAGGGAGACAATGTTTACATAAGCTTTGAAAAAGGACAACAGGCACTATATAGCAGTAATGCCTTATTTGTCTTGAAAAAATCTGATGAAATAAGCACAAATGCAATTTCAAATTTTCAAAAACTGTCAAAGGAAGATTTTAAAACGCTTTTAGAAATCAGTTTGAAGGCACAGTCAATCTTTCCAATAAACCACAAAACTGCTCTTGAAATGTCAACTACAAATAATGCAGTTAGAGCCCATAGCCAGAATTTACTTCAAGATAAATTGGGCTTAGTCAACAATAATCAGGTTGAAGTTGAACAACGTCCAATTCACAGGCGCTAAATAATTTAGAAATGGAAGAACTTTTGAACAAATCAGTAATGGTACATCCATTAACTGATGATCCAATGCGTATGCAAGGTCAGGTCGGGTTAATTGCTCAAATCAACCTCAAAAATGATGAAGTGCATGTACAATTTCCTTACAATAATATTGGGGTTTATAGTACTAACGCCCTACTTTCCTTACAACCAAAAGAAATGGTTTTGGCAACTATACAGACAAAATTGCTCGAACTAGACCCCAAAGATGTAAGGATACTACTGGATATTTACAGACTGCAAAATATTGGACAAACAGGAGCAATTGAAGAAGCACTTCGGTGGGCCATCGGCTTTGAGGAAGTTGGCAAAAATTCCCTTGTTACCTTGGAGGATTTCATCAAATGTGGGCTAGCAGATGAAATCGAAATTCAATCTTCTCGTAGCCGATGAACCCTCGAATATTCGTGTTGCATGTCGTTGTCCATTTTTTACTGACTCATTCAGCTGTAGCTATAGCACAAATTAATGACCAATATCGTAGTAGCTTACCGTTAATAAATTTACGTGTGACCTCTGGTTTTGGATACCGCGTACATCCGGTGACTAATAAGTATGACCTGCATAGAGGCGTTGACTTTGCTGCCCGTTGTGATCCGGTACTAAATATTTTGGACGGAACTGTAACGGATACAGGTTTTAATCCAATCCTGGGCAAATATGTGAGAATTTCTCATGGAGACTTTCAAAGTATTTACGGACACCTTTCCCAGATCTTGGTCATACCAGGTGAGCCTGCAACAGCAGGTCAGGTCATAGGTGTCACCGGAACAACAGGCCGGGTGACCGGAGAACACCTGCATTTCAGCATCAGGTTTAAGGATAAATACATCAACCCATTACATTTTTTAAGGTCACTGTTACTGCCCGAACAGCTAGGCCAAACCATCAATTAATTACTTATGGAACAACATTTAAGAACCCTGCAAGATAAATTAAATACACTTGCAGCTGGCCAGGCTATTGGCCTTACAGCCGCAGAAGCGGCCATTTATGGCGTAGACTATGCAGACGAACTGCCAGAAGAAGATGCCCCTCAGGAGGTAGGAGAAGATGGCGAATGATAAGATTAAGGCCATGCACATACAGGTGGCCGAAAAACTCATTGAACAGCTGAAAGCCGGAACTGCTCCCTGGCAAAAACCTTGGAACAGCGATGATCTTCCATCTTTTGAGCTCCCTTACAATGCCGTCACTGGAAACCGCTATAAAGGTATTAATACCTTTTCCTTGTTGCTTAACGGTTACGAAGATCCTCGATGGATAACCTTTAACCAGGCATCCGCCAACCAGTGGAGTGTCAAGAAAGGTGAAAAGGCTTCTCTAATCCAGTTTGTTAAAACAACTGATTTAGTGGCCAAAAGGGATGAAAGTGGTAAACCTATGTTGAACGATGATGGTAAACCCATCAAGATTTCTATAAAACTGGATCGCCCAATCATTACCACCGCCTGGGTATTCAATGCTGCGCAGGTAAATGGGATTCCCATCCTACAAAAACCAGACATCCAAGAGTTAGGTTGGAAGCCATTAGAACGAGCAGAAAAACTGATTGCGAGTTCTGGCGCCGATATTATCCATCGGGCCGGAGACGATGCATTTTACAGCCCGTTCAAGGATCAGATTACTATGCCGCTGAAAGAGCAGTTTGATGCTCCAGACAAGTATTATGCAACGGCTCTTCATGAACTGGGCCATTGGACTGGACATAAGGACAGATTGGACCGTAGTATAATGAATCAGTTTGGCTCCGAAGCATATGCCCGTGAGGAATTACGTGCAGAAATCGCTTCTCTGCTGATCGGTCAGGAATTGCGGATCGGACATGACCCCAGACAGCACACCGCTTATGTGGATAGTTGGATTAAGGTCTTGCAGGACACACCCTTTGAAATACATGCCGCTGCTACTGACGCTGAGAAAATTCTCAATTACCTCACAGGTTTAGAACAAAAAAGGGAAGTTAAAACTGAGTTGCAAAATATACCGGAGTCGAAGGGATCAAGAAATCAGACAAACTCTAAATATCTGTCATCAGGTGACGAAATTGCTTATAACAATACAATTTACAAAGTAAATGGTCATCTGAAACAGGGTCGTCTACGCATGGAGGACTTGAACTCAGGACACAACTTTGTGCTTTCTAAAAATGATATGCTGTATGGTTCTTTGCTTCAGGTAAAACAGCAATCTCAGGACAAAACCCGCACAATTGATGGGACTGATACTTCCATTTCTCAGGAAGCTGACACAGCAATTGCTATTGTGGCAAGACGCTAAATCATCACAAAATTTCAATCTGTTAATTATGGAAACATTTATCAAGGAAAATGAGTTGCCTATTAAAGAACTCGAAAAGCTAGGACTTTACCAGGAAGGTAAGTTGAATCTAAGCAATGAAGATGTCGACGCATTGCTAGCGGGACGAAGAACAGACATGCGCAGCATGTTTCATTTGAAGATGGATGGTTTTGAAATCCGACAACTGGATGCCAAACTATCCCTTAATCGCAACCCTGATGGCACCGTCACGCTGAACCTGCACCCCATCTATAAGGAGGTCAAACCACATCCATTGCTCAGCGAGGAAGAAGCCAGGGTACTTCTGGACGGTAAACTACAATCGATACAGAAAGTTTATGAGCAGGCCGATAAAAAACTGGCGATGCTGATTATCGAATACGACAAGCAAACCAGAGAATTTGTCTCCTACCATCCTGAGCAGGTTGAAGCTCCTATAAAAATCAACGGGCAAGTGATGTCAGAGGAACAGCAGAAAGCATTTCAACGCGGAGATGTAATAGAATTGGACGAAGGCACTCGCATCCAGCACAGCGCGACCGACAGCAAGGGGATCAGGTCAGACAGAAAGGCATTGATACTTTCGGTATTAATGGACGGCGGTATTTCTTATTTACTGCTCCGTGGTATTCGCAACCTTGCCGGGAATAAGGACGGCCAAAAAGAAGAATACACCAAAGGTTATAATCAGGCCCTAGCTGATAGTATGGTAGGAAAACCTAAAAGAGAAAAGGAAATGACCGTGGGCGAGCATAAAGACTATGAAACAGGTTCACAATATAGTCGAGGATACGGGCGCACCTCATCTCGCTAATGGGTTTGTTAGCCGATCCGTGCCCACTTTCTATTAACCCGGAGACATTGGCTTTTTTTGTGAGCCGCATAACTGTTCAGGATGGCACTATCCTTTTTACCTATCAGGATAATCAACGGGATACAGCGATAGAATTTTGGTCGGACGAGAGGCACCTTGTACCTGTTTCTACTGGAATGTGGTTGGTGTATGAGGGATTACCCGCACAGGTCAGGCATTTGTTTTTAAGCCATTCAGCAACTGATATTCTTTGTTTCTGCCAAAAACGACCAGATTGGCTAAAGATTCCAGGCAGTGTTGCATTTGCTTCTTTAGGGTTGTTGGCCAGTGCGGATCAAATATCTTTTCTGAAACAACACTTTGTCAACGCAAAGGTGCATACGCTATTTGATGCCGAACTTACAGGCAGGGTCACAGATTGTAAAGTCGCATTGTGGAAGTCGGGGAAAGACGCTTTTTTCAAGGTCACCGACGATCTAATACAGATTACTTATCGCAAACGCAAATTCAATATCCCTGCCACTTCTTTTTCACTAAACCGTTTTGAAAAAGTTGTTGGCATACGCTCAGGTATACGCACCCACAAACCTAAAAACGGCTACTGTTCTTTTCGCGAACAGTTTAATCTGATTTAACCACTAAGTACTACGTGTAAGAATCTTAAAAGCAGATAACTAACAGCAATAGAGCCTGGTTCCTACGGACCAGGCTCTATTGCCGTGCTTAAAATTTAACCTAATAAAATCGATACCAAATAAAGAGAATCTTAAAACAACAGCACTATGAACATTGAACTAAAAAATATCAAGTACTACGAATCCTTTAGCGAAGAAACACTTGCTTTCCAGGCGAGTCTATACATCGAAGGCAAACGTGTAGGAACCGCAAAAAACGATGGTCGTGGAGGCCCGACCTATTACGATGGAGATAATAAAGAGGGACGAGAACTTATACATCAGGCAGAGCAATATGCGAAAGCACTTCCTGATAAACATTATCCTAAAGATGATTATATGGAGGCATTTTCTATACCTATGACACTTGAACACCACATTGATGACCTACTTAATGATTACTTAGGTAAAAAAGAGTTGGAAAAAATCCAGAAGAAGGTGGCAAAGGATATGGAAAAAGGTATTGTATTTGGCAAACCCAATGATAATTCATGGAGCGTCCAAACCTACAGTGTGCCACTTAAACAAGTGTTGTCTCATCCCAAAGGCCCCGAGAGCGTAACCAACACCATCGCAAAAAACATATTCAAAGAGCTAAAGGATGGGGTTAAGATCTTAAATACGAACATCCCTGAAAGCATTTTAAAAAACGCTGGACTTTTCGCAGACCAATATGTAAAACCATTGGTTCAGGATATTGGGCAACATGGTATAAATTCAGCGGAAAATACAAACGAACACAACAAGTCACAAGGCAGGTCGCTTTAGGACAAACTGGAATTCAATTATACCGACGTTCACCATCGCATAAAGATAAAGTTTTAAGGAGGCTATCTAGCCTTCTTTTTTGTGTAAAAAGATTATTATAACCAAAAGTAGCTAATAAAGAGTAGTTTACAAGAGTGGGAAACTTTATCGGTAGCGATTTAGTAATGGTGCTTACTGCACTTGATTACCTTGTAAATCAATACTGCAAATATAAAAAAGAAAGAGGGGTCATACCATTGAAAGTGATAAACGGCCTTATTTTATTTTTAATGCATTTTCTGCTTTTTCTACTTTTAGTGATCCTGAAAGTTTTAAATACCTTCTTTAGAGATAAAAAGTGATAAAAGCAGCCTTTTTAAGCTGCTTTCTTTCTTATGTTTTGTGCTATCGCTTAGGGGTTGGATATAGATCAGGTACATATTCATACAGATCTAGGAGATTGCAAAGTTATCTCGATGGCTTTTTCTTCTAACTTCATACATGGACAAAATAAAAAATTAGGAAATTATATAGAAGCCGTTTTTTTTCAAGCACACATTGAGCTTTCTAAGCTACTCTTCAACATGGAATTGATGTAACAGGATTAAATAATTACGGAAAAAAAGTTTGCTTTGAAGCAAGGGAGGGACGAGTTCCAAAGTTGGCTCAAGACGATACGGATTTCCTTTCAACGATAACCTGTGAGTTCGGAATGGCTTTTCCTTTAAACCACGAAATATTAATTTGCAGACTGCTAATTTTATATATCACTGATCATCTATTTCAAGTAATAAATTGAAATATGCGCATAGGCACCAAAGACAACGACCGACATGATCAGTATAAAGAAAAAATAAAATATAATATCCATTAAAGTGATCGCATATTTTTTTCTTTTCTTTTGTTCACGTTTTTTAGGTGCTTTACCTCCTTTCAATTTTGGAGGAACTTGTCTAATGACACCGAGTTTAGATTGACATGGCATATCACCTAATTGATTAAAATGTTTTCACCATCCCGAGTCCGAAAGTACCTGATCTGTAAGTCGGCATAATTAGTGCATTATTTTTAGGTTTGTTGGAGAATATTCTTTTGATTTTGGGGTATAACCAGTACGAGGCCTGGGTTGACAGTACACCAAGTCCAGCTCCCGCCACCACATCACTAAACCAGTGCCTATTGTTGTACATTCTCAAAATCCCTACTGTTGCAGCTGCGGTATAGCCTGAGATCGTGTACCAGACCGATTGGTCACCATATTCTCTGCGAAGAAATTCAGCCGAGGCAAATGCCTCCGCTGCGTGGCCGGAGGGAAATGCTCTCGGAGTTCCATCTGGCCTAGTGACAGCGGTGATCCCCTTAAGGCTTTGGGTAGTTGCATTTAAGATGATATTGGACAATAAATAAACCCCGCTTTGATCTAAGAGGCTATTTTTACCTTTAAGGCCTAATCCATTAAGTGCAAACACTGCTGCCCCAGGTGCAAATTGAAGGTAGTTGTCGACTATAAATTGCTTGTGGGGATGTTCGCTGTAAAATTCATGTTTTGCCTCAACGTCCAAATTTGTCAGCGCATTGTTTCCCAGCTTTACAAATCCATAAGCTAGCGCAACTGAAGGAATGATGATTGACGATACACGAACAGGGTTTTTAAAATTTTGTTGTTGATCTGCTTTCTTTTTACCTGATGTATCAGATATCGATTTGAAAACTACCGGAGGAGATTGACTGAATAAACTTGTAGTCCAAAACATCAAAAGGATTGAAATAGTATATGTAATGTGGTTTTTCATTTTTTAAATTATTTGATCTGATTTTACGACTACCAATGGGTGTTAAAAAAATGGATCATTTTCATGATAATAGCAGCTCCGAGTAAAACTGCCAGTATCCAGAAAAAAATCATCGAATAAAGCCCTGGCCTAATAGTCTTTTTTTTCTTTTTTGTTTTAGGTTTAAGTGAAGGTCTAGGCATATTTATTGTGTTTTTCACCGATTTATCCAGTTTATTTTTATGTGCATTCGACTTCATCCCTCAATCGTCTAAGTCTTCATTCTTATGATATTCCTGCATTTTCTTCTTCCACTTTAAATACCATTGCTGATGGTGAAGGATTAATAAAAAGAAAATCGCCGCCGATGAGGCAAATGCGATAATGAGCATATTCAACCCAACTGCAACACCGATCGCGGCTGTACACCAAATTGTAGCAGCGGTGGTCAACCCCTGAGACTGGTTCCTTTTATCATTTTTATAAATAATTCCTGCACCCAAAAAGCCAATGCCAACAATTACATTAGCTATTATCCTGGAGACAGCAGCCGTATCATTTAAATGCTGTCCAATGGCTGTAAATAAGGTTGCACCCAAACAAACAGCAGCATAGGTCCTTATGCCGGCACTACCTCCGTGTTTTTCCCGGTCGAATCCAATCCATGCACCAAGAAGAAGGGCGATCAAAAGTCGTAAAGCAATGCTTAATTCATTTTCCAAGTCCATTTTTCCAATTAAATCCATAGGTTATCCCTCAAGATTTAAAAACCATTCCTCAGCTTGTTTTATAGCTTCCTCAACAATGGCCAGTTCATTAACCGTTCTTTCCTGTTTTAGCTTGTTAGCGATCTCAATCGCTTTTTCCCTTATAATTGGTTTCAGATCCTGCATTTCGAGCGGAAAGTTTTCTAATGTCCACGTCATAAATATTTCTTTTTAGTATTAAAATTTTGATTTATTTCTGTGTAATGCCTGCGATAATATTAATTGTTAATGCGACAATAAACGTGTTAAAGGCAAAAGCTAAAATGCCGTGCATCCAGGCCAGCCGTCTTATTTTTCTAGAAGTAATCTGCACATCTGAAACCTGAAAGGTCATTCCAATAACAAAAGAGAAGTAAGTGAAATCCATATAGTCGGGTTCTTCTTCATCTGGAAATATTAAGCCTTCCGGTTTTATGTTTTTTCCTCCCTTATGATGGTCCAAATCGCAATAATAAAGATGGGCGTAGCGCAATGTAAATACGGTGTGTAGGAGCCACCAAGAGCCTGCAACGCAAGCAAGAGGGATTATAGCGGTTCCGGAAAATTCCTTTTCGGTTTGGGATGAGGCATTTTCCAAGAGTAAAAGCACAGCCAATAGACTGGCGAATGCCGCTGCGATTACAAAGAAAAAAATCACTGTCCGGCTGGAATCCTGAGCATGAGCCTCATGCTTTACATCGGCAGGATGGGAGCTTAGAATGGTGATCCATGCCAATATTAATGTACTCATAACATACGCTAGCCAAGTCAGCATGTAATGAATCGGATCTTTAAATTTACCTGTAGTAGCTACAAAAAACAGAACTGAAACTCCTATTGAAGTATACAACTTGTGATGTGCATCCACTTGGTTGATGTAATTGGCTATTTTTCTTAGACGGTCTACCATGTTAATTTTCCCCTTCTTAAATAATAGAGGTATAATTTAAAAGTAAAATGGGCAATAACGAGACTGATTACTACCCCAATGAGGATTTCGTGTGGGTAGTTCCAACCACTATGTAAATTAGTATACAAGTTGATAATTGCCCAGGCGACAACCATTGCTTTGAGCGGCCAGTAATGTTTCTTGAAATAAAGACAGCTGAAATAGGCAATTCCCGCTAAGCTTGAAGACATAGGAAGACAACCAAACTGTTTGCCAATCCCGACGGCTTTTACTTGCATGGAACCAGCCATAGTTTCCATATATAATGGACGCAGGTGTGCAAACAATAAGTTGACCGTGAAGATCATTCCATTGCAAACCACAACATACAACCCGATAAAAACTAGTACCTGCATAAATTTCATCTTATCATAAAAAAGTGTCATTAATACCAGGAAACCATAAAAGAGAATTAATAAATAGAAGTTTCCTGATTGTAGCATGAGCTTAGCAATAAATTGGTTATGGTTGTCGTTTGCCCAAAAAAGAATGGTTTCGTCAACTTCTACGATGTCGCTTAAAATGTGATGGTCTGCAAGGATAAATCCAATAAGCAGGGCAGAAAAAACCGTAACCGTCACCATAACGGGAAAATAGGTATCTAGTATTCTCATTGGATAATCAGGTTAAACTTTTGGATTCTTCATCTTTGTAGCGTTTGCTAGAATAGATCCGTTATTCCCAATTGGCCACCGTCGTATGCACGGAAAACGATGGCCAGCCATAAGGCTTTAGGGAATGATATTGTCTTTAAGCTTTCTTCTTTCTTCCAGACTTAATGGTTTGTTTTTGGTTGTTTTTATAGGCAAGGAGGCGAAGTGCATTCCCAACGACGACTAAGGTGGAACCTTCATGTGCCATCACTGCGGGCCCGATAGAGGTCACCCCCAGAATCGTAAGCGGTATCAAAACTGCCACTACACCCAGACTAATCCAAAGGTTTTGCTTAATGATACCCTTTGCCTTGCGGCTTAAGCCTATTGCAAAAGGCAGACTTTCCAGCTTGTCTCCCATTAGGGCAATATCTGCGGTTTCTAAAGCGACATCAGATCCGGCAGCTCCCATAGCAATACCTACCGTACTCTTGGCCATTGCCGGAGCATCATTAACACCATCACCAACCATAGCCACCATTTTTTCCGATTTATCCAGTTTTTGGACAGCTTTAACTTTATCCTCTGGCATGAGGTTACCCATCGCATCAGTGATGCCGATCTGTTTAGCAACAGCTTCAGCCACCTGCTGGTTATCCCCTGTCAGCATGATCATTTTTTTAATACCTAACGCAGAAAGTTCTTTCAGCACATTTTTAGCCTCTTTACGGGGTACATCCATCAGAGATAGAATACCTATGAAATCCTTATCCTGTTTGACCAGCATAGAGGTGTGACCACCCTTTTCCAGGTCTTCCACTTGTTTGATGATCTCCGCTGGTACATTGTCTTTTTCAAACAATGCCTTATTTCCAATGAGTATCTTTTTACCGCCAACTTCCGCTTGTACGCCCCGTCCTGTGATGCCTTTCACTTTACTGGCCTCTGGAATAGATTGCTTTTTAAGTTTTTCAAGACCTCCTTTGACGATAGCCTCTGCAAGGGGATGGTCACTTAGTTTCTCTACTGCAATGGCTACGACCAGTAAATCCTCCTCAGAAATCCCGTTTAACGGGATCACGTTGGTTAACTGAGGTTTTCCTTCAGTCAGCGTGCCGGTTTTATCAAAAGCAATAGCATTCAGAGATCCCAGGTCTTCTAGTGGTCTTCCGCCTTTAATCAAAACCCCACCTCTGGCAGCACGGGCGACACCGCTTAATACCGCACTTGGAGTGGAAATGGCAAGCGCACAAGGACTAGCGGCCACCAATACAGCCATCGCCCGGTAAAAGCTTTTGCTAAATGGTTCGTCGATCACCAGGAAAGCAAAACATAGCGCTGCCACCAGTACCAGTACAACTGGCACGAAGTACTTTTCGAATTTATCTGTAAACAACTGAGTTGGAGATTTTTGTTTCTCCGCCTCATTGACCATTTTTACCAGACGGGAAATGGTTGAATCTTTGGCTTCTTTGATCACCTTAACTTCCAGAACAGCTGCCCCGTTTATGGTACCTGCAAACACACGGTATTGGGGTTTAATGCTTTTTTCATTGGTGTAATCTTTATTTGGATCAGGAACAGGCGATTTGTCGACCGGTACACTTTCCCCGGTTATCGGTGCCTGATTTACGCTTCCTTCGCCTTTGATAACCACACCATCCGCCGGTATTTTACTGTTGGGTTTGATGACAATGAGATCCCCTAAAACCAATTCTTCAATACGAATTTCCTGTTGGCTGCCATCCCTAACCACCAATGCAGTTGGGGGAGCTAGGCTGGTCAGCGCCTCAATGGATTTACGTGCTTTACTCATTGCGTAATGTTCCAGTGCATGTCCCAAACTGAAAAGGAATAGCAACAGGGCACCTTCCATCCATGAACCCAATATGGCAGCCCCGATTGCAGCAACCAGCATCAGGAAATCAATCTCAAACCCGCCTTTCATTATGGTTTGAATTGCTTCCTTGGCCGTAAAGAAGCCCCCAAAGAAATAGGCAATTATATAAAGGATAAGACTGACCAGTTCAGGCATACCTGCCACATAAGATAATCCGAAGCCCGCTCCCAGAGCAGTTCCGCAAATCAATGAAAATATCAGCTCTGTATTTTTTCCGAAAACTCCGCTGTGTTCATGCCCTTTTTCTTCGACATGACTATCCGATTTACCAACGGCCCCGACTTTGGTGCTCGCTGATTTAGCCCCGTTTTTCACAGGTAGGGTTTTTGGTTGATTTCCATTTTTTTTGTCTGTTTTCATAACTATGGGATTGATGTTAGTGTTGAAACTTTGAGCGGCCGAGAGGTTACTCTTTTAGCCCTCCTTTACTATATAAATAATAGGCTGTCTGGTAATAGGCAATCGCCTCATTGATCAGTTGCTGAGAAACTTTTTCCTTCCTTTGTTCGTTTGTTGATCTGTTGTAAAAAGCGGATTCAACTTTCCTGCGAGGACTTAAAATGACCAAACTGTCATTCTTCATAAAACCCAACTTCTGATAAGTGGCAATCATTGTCCTGGGAACATAAGTACTGTCCAGTACATTTTTGCCATAATTATTATTGATGTATGACCAGTTCAGTAAGGAAAATAAAGTGGGATAAAGGTCTATCTGCGAACAGATCTTATCTATACGAGTTGGCCTACTATTCGGTATATTATAGACTAATGCGGGGATATGATATTTCGCTACATCGATCTCGTTCTTACCGGCACTACTTGCACAATGGTCCGCTATAAAAATAAATATGGTATTGGAGAACCATGGCTTTGATTTGGCCTGTTTTAGAAATTGACCAATTGCAAAATCAGTGTATTTTACCGCGCCGTCTCTGCCAGAACCAGAGGGAATGTCAATTTTTCTTTCAGGATAAGTGAACGGCCTATGGTTGGAGGTGGTCATTACAAAATTGTAAAATGACTGCTTAGCCGTAAATTTTGCATCGGCATCCTTAAGTACTGCACCAAATAAATCTTGATCGCAGATTCCCCAGGCATTTTCAAAATTGACCTCGTTGTCGGGTATCATCGTTCTTCTTGTTTTGTAATCATCACCAATGGCGAGTTTCCTGCCCCTGTCCACAATGTCAAACCCATTACTGCCAAAATATTGGTTCATGTTATCGAAATAACCGTCGCCTCCATAAAAGAACGTTGTTTGATAGCCTTTGGTTCTGAAAATGCTGCCAATAGTGCTCAATTGTTTATTCTTTTCCCTCCGGACTATACTGTTTCCGGGGGTTGGGGGTACAGCCAGTGTTAATGCCTCCATTCCCCGTACTGTCCTTGTGCCGGTGGCATACATATTCGTAAAGAATAAGCTATGATCTGCCAGAGAATCCAATACTGGGGTAATTTTCCGTTCATTCCCAAATTTCCCCATAAAATCTGCGCTAAAGCTTTCCAGTACAACCATGATTACATTAGGTAATTGTTGTTCACCGCCTAACGGTTTGATGTTTTTTCTAATCGACTGTAAGTTACCTGTATATCTGGAGCCTGACTCCTTAAGTAAACTCCGGGTAATGGCAAAAGCCTGCTCATTACTCAATAGTGAATAAAACTGTTCATAATTGAGTTCATTGTTTTTGAAAGCCGAAAAGAAGGAATAAATTCCCGCCTTAGATAGTTCATTCTGATATCGGTTTTCACTTTTTTCCGCCCAGCTATTGTTTATGTACAATGCGTAAACAGCAATCAATAAACCCATGATCAGCGAATGGATAAGTCGCCATTTGAACCTTGTGTTGGATTTGAAACTGTCACTAAAATTGTTGGTCCTGATCAGTAGAACCATAACTGCAATAGTAATGGCAACTACACCAGAAATTAGGTAGGGCAAAGGGTAAGATTCATTGATATTATTAACAACCTCATGCGTATAGATCAGATAGTCAACAGCAATAAAATTAAACCTACTTTCAAACTCTCCCCAAAAGGTGAACTCCGCAAAAAAGGAGAACACAGAGATTAAGATCATTAAAAAGACAATTATATAACTGACAACCTTATTAAAAGATGAGCGGTTTAACTTCTGAGGCAGTAATAATAGATAAATTGCATACAAGAGGCCAAAATATAAAACTACTCCAAAGTCAAAAATCAAACCTTTCGTAAATATACTTAAGGCGCTTTTTAAAGTCAATTCGGTATCTTTAAGCGAGACATAAATAAAAGCAATACGTAGCGATATCGATGCGGTTATGAAAAACACCGCAAACGCATAAAGTACCGCATACCGGCTTTTCAACGGGTTAAAAGTCATAAGCCATTTTTTAAATTAGGGTACATAGAAATTATGTGCGCAGATTTGCTGCACATAATTTCATTCTATTTACTTAGTTCTTTTTGAGTATTTTCTAATGCCCCTCATGTTCTTCGCTATTTTTCAATTTCGATAGCAGATCGTAAGCTCCCGTTAAAACAACCTTTCCTTTAAGATCCATACCTTTTGGCAATTCCAACTGTATATATCCGCCATCACTGGTTCCAGTAGTAACTTCCAGAATCTCAAAGTGAAAGGATTCTCCTTCAGCTTCTTTTTCATGCTCTGATTCCTTTGGATCATGCTTATGTCCCGTTTCATTTTTTTCTTTTGCATGGCCGGCCTCTTTTCCTGCCGCTTTTGCAATGAAAATGTATTTTTTATTCTGGAAATCAACTACAGCACTGAGTGGTAAGGCCATAGCTTGGGTGGTACCGGCCTCGATATAAGCTTTTAAATAAGTACCCGGAATAAAATTTTTGCTTCCTTTGGCAATTGCGTGTACAGTAACGGTTTTGTCTGTTGCAATTTCCTTTCCTACCAGCTGAACTACGGCCCGCTGTTGAATGGTATCGGGATCATTCGCTAAGATAAATCTTACGCCTTGTCCCGGTTTCACTTTGTCCACATCTTTTTCAAAGACCTTTAACTCAACGTGCAGGTTTGAATTGTCTACAATTTCAAACATGACATCATTAGGGTTTATGAATTTCCCGCTATTCACATTTACCTTGGTCACATAACCGCTGATTGGTGCGTAGATATTTATCTCACTTCTGATATTCGTAGGAGACAAGCTGCCGGGATTGATGTTGATCAGGCGTAGGCGTTGCTTTAATGCATTTTCTCTGGCCTGGATGATCTGATACTGGGATTTTGCCTGTTGCAGGGTTTTTTGTGAATTTACATTCTGACTTGCAAGCGTCTGCTGACGTTTGTACTCCGAATCGGCTAATTCCAGCTGGCTTTTGCTTTCCAGATAATCTTGCTGAAGCTGTACATATTCCTGGTTTTGAAGCACAGCTATCACTTGTCCTTTGCTAACGCTACTGCCTTGCAAAAGTGGTGTTGACCTTACTATGCCGCCCATTTGGGTGGTGATACTTACTAAATTCTGCGGTGGAACATCGATGTAACCATTAACTTTTAAAAGTCCGCTTAATGACTTCAATTCAGGTGAGCCTAAGGTCACACCAATTGCTTTATATTGTGATTGGGTAATCTCCACTGAATTCTCATTTTCCTCATGGGCTTCTTCTGCCGGGGCTGCTGTTGCCTCAGTTTCCTTCTTATTTCCACCACAAGAGGCGATTAAAATAGCCAAGAGCAGTACTGAAGTGATACGTGTGATATTATGAATTGTCTTTTTCATTTCTTATTGATTATATACCCATAAGGTATTGAAGTGTGTAAACTGATTGATTGTATTGATTGATGGCCTGCAGGTAATTAAACCGGATCTCTGAATAAGTACGTAAGGCCTGCAAGTATTCTACATAACCAATTTCACCATTTTGAAAAGCGATTTGTGATTGCTTTAGAATTAGATTCACATTGGGTAAAGCACTCTTTTTGTAATAGTCAATACTTCTTGCGTTTTTCTGTAAATCCTGATATGCCTGTTTATACTGCCCTTGAAGATTAGTTTCAAATAAGTTAAATTGGCTTTCCGCAACTTGCTTTTCTATTCTTGCTGCTTTGATACGTGATGAAAAAGGTTTAAAGAAAATTGGAAGGGAAATGCCGGCCTGAACGCCTTGAAACCTTTTACTGCCACTAAAATACTGGTCATTTCCGTTGACATTCTGCGTTCCGATAATTGACTGGTTAAAATAACCGACGGTAAAATCAGGGCCTGAACGTGCTTTTTCTAATGCAAGAGCCTTATCTGCGACAACAATCTGCTGTTTTTGCAACGCAAGCAGAGGATTAGCTGAAATTGCACTGTCTAATGCCAAGTTATTGTATTCGTCTTGCTTAAACTGGTCTTTCGCAATTTCAATAATATCCTGTGAATTGAGCAGTCTTTGCAGCTCAGCTGTGTAGGCGAGAATATCAGATCGGTTCTTACTCATCTGGTTTAACACTTCATTATATTGGGTTTCGGCAGTGGTACTTTCCAATAAATTGGTTTCACCTGCTTTGTAGCGCAATGATGCTGCCTTTGCAAAATTACTGTATACAGAATCCTGGCTTTTATATAAGTCCTGTAATGCAACAAAGTATGCCAGTTGCGTATATGCACTTTTCACTTGATAACTCAGTTCTTTTTGGGTAACAGCCAGATTAATTTCGGCACTTTTGATTCGGGCATCGTATAGACCTCTCTGGTTTTTGAATACCCCAGGGTTTGGGATACTTTGGGATACACTGAAATTATTGTCTTTTCGTATGCTGTTAAACTGGCCATATTGGATATCGAAACTTGTTTTGCCCAGGTCAGTTGAACTTCCTCTTAAGGCCTGTTGCTGGTTAATCTGCAATCCTGAAGATTTTACTGCCTGGTTGTTTTTAATGGCCGTTTCAATCGCCTGGGTCATGGTTAAAGTTTGTCCAGGTATCTGCGCTTTTGCAGTTGGGCTAAAGAACAACAGGCAACTGATGATGATTGCAATTGCAGTCGCAGGAATAGACTTTGTTTTGCCCTTCCAGCTTTCAAAATAAGTATATAACACGGGTAATACAATAAGGGTTAAAATTGTTGAGGTAAGCAGACCGCCAATCACAACTGTGGCAAGAGGCTTTTGTACTTCCGCACCTGCGGCTGTTGAAATGGCCATTGGCAGGAATCCAAGGGAAGCCACAGTGGCAGTCATTAGTACTGGCCTTAACCTCAGCTCTGTTCCTTTCAGTACAATTTCGTTCAAGGTATATTTTCCTATTTTTTTGAGCCTGTTAAATTCAGTGATCAGCACGATCCCGTTAAGTACAGCAACCCCAAAAAGTGCAATAAAACCAACACCCGCCGAAATACTGAACGGCATGCCTCTTAGCAGTAGAGCGAAGATGCCACCGATAGCGGCCATTGGGATGGCAGAAAAGATCAGCAAGGACTGTTTAATAGAACCAAAAGAAAAATACAATAACAACAGGATGAGTAACAAAGCTACGGGTACTGCTACTGATAATCTTTTGGTTGCTTCTCTAAGATTTTCAAACTGACCGCCATAGGTAATATAATAACCGGCCGGCAACTTAACCTGCTGCTCTATTTTAGTCTGTATTTCCTCAACCACACTGGCAATATCGCGACCGCGTACATTTAAACCGACAATAATACGTCGCTTGGTGTCCTCACGCTGGATCTGGTTCGGGCCAATTTTAAACTCTACATCAGCAAGTTGCTCCAATGGTACCTGATTGCCATTTGGTGCAGTAACAAATACATTCTTAACGTCATCAATACCCTGACGGTTTTCCTGAGACAGGCGAACTACCATGTCGTAACGCTGTTCTCCCTCGTAAACCAGCCCCGCTGATTGTCCGGCAAATGCTGCATTTAAAGCCTGGTTCACAGTCTCTACACTTAATCCGTATTGTGCAATTCGATCTCTGTTTATTTTAACTACTATCTGGGGAAGACCTTCGGCTTGCTCCAGGTATAAGTCTTTGGCACCTTCGACCGAAGAAACAATGCTCCCGATTTTTTTAGAAAAATCCGTTAATGCAGTCAAGTCATCACCAAATATTTTAATACCAATGTCCTGTCTGACACCAGATATAAGTTCATTGGAGCGTAACTGAATGGGCTGGGAGAAGCCAAAACTCACACCCGCCACCTCTTTGAGGGCGTCACTCATCATTTCAGTTAGTTCTTCGCGGGTCTTAGCACTTGTCCATTCCTTTTTGTCTTTTAGGATGATGGTCAAGTCACAAGCCTCCATCGGCATCGGATCCGTAGGAATCTCAGCAGCGCCAATCTTGCCAACCACTTCTTTTACTTCCGGAAACTTTTTCACTAGAATGGCTGATGCCTGGTTCACTTTATCAATCGTCTGGGATAGGGAACTTCCTGTTAGTAATCTGGTCTCAACTGCAAAATCACCTTCCTCCAGATTTGGGATAAATTCTCCACCCATTCGGCTAAAGACGAATAGACTGACAACCAATAATGCGATAGAGGTAATCGTCACAGCCATTCTGCGTTTTAATGCACCTTTGATCATTGGGTGATAGTATTTGTGGAAGAAATCCATCATACGATCAGAAAAGTTTCTTTTGTGGGTTGGGTTTTTGCTCAAAAATAATGCAGATACCATAGGGACATACGTCATAGAGAGTAAAAATGCACCCAGGATTGCAAAGGAAACCGTTTGGGCCATCGGGCCAAACATTTTACCTTCAATACCTACCAATGCAAGGATAGGGAGGTAAACGATCAAAATGATGATCTCCCCAAAAGCAGCAGCAGACCTGATTTTTACAGCAGATTCATATACTTCTTTGTCCATTTCCTCCTGAGTCATTCTGCCTGCTTTACGCATGCCTAGGTGGTGCATCGTGGCCTCTACAATAATTACGGCTCCATCAACGATCAGACCAAAGTCAATTGCACCCAGGCTCATTAGGTTTCCTGATACCCCGAACAGGTTCATCATGGAAATGGCAAACAGCATCGCCAGCGGAATCACTGAGGCAACGACCAGTCCGGCCCGGAAGTTTCCAAGGAACAGTACCAATACAAAGATTACAATTAACGCACCTTCAATCAGGTTCTTAGCGACTGTGCCCATTGCTCTATCTACCAAAGCGCTCCGGTCAAGGAATGGTTCTACGACCACCCCTTCAGGAAGTGTTTTGCTGATCCTCTCTATTTTGAGCTTAACTTGTTTTACTACGTTATTTGCATTGGCGCCTTTAAGCATCATTACGATACCACCAACCGCTTCTCCTTGTGCCTCAGGTGTAGCACGGGTAAGTGCCCCATAACGAATAGAATTGCCAATCTGGACGTTTGCAATATCCCTGATTAGTACTGGTATACCACTTGGACTATTTTTAACTACGATCTTGTTAATATCAGAGATACTGCCTACGAATCCTTCACTTCGGATGAAGTATGCATTAGGTTTTTTATCAATATAAGCGCCACCCGTGTTTTGATTATTCTGTTCTAATGAAGTGAAGACGTCATTAATACTTAAGTTAAAGCTTCTTAACTTATCAGGATCCAGCGCAATTTCATATTGTTTTAATAAGCCGCCGAAGCTGTTCACCTCTGCAATGCCGGGTGTGCCTAAAAGTTGCTTTCTTACAATCCAGTCCTGAATGCTTCTAAGTTCAAGTGCAGTATATTTTTTCTCAAATCCCGGCTTGGCATGGATCACGTATTGATATATCTCACCAAGACCAGTCGATATAGGTGAGATCTCAGGGTTTCCCAAACCGCCGGGAATATTATTTTTAGCCTCAGCTAACTTTTCATTAACCTGTTGACGTGCCCAGTAAATATCTACGTCATCGTGGAACACAATGGTCACTACGGATAATCCGAACCTTGATATGGAACGAACCTGCTGTATTTCAGGAATAGTAGACATGGACTGTTCTACCGGATAGGATATTAAGCGTTCTATTTCCTGGCTGGCCAGTGAAGGGCTTAAAGTAATAACTTGCACCTGATTGTTTGTAATATCAGGTACTGCATCTATAGGAAGCTGTTTAAGGGAATAAATACCCCAGGCAATTAATGCAAGGGTAAACAGTCCAATAACAAGCTTGTTCTGTATAGAAAACTGAATGATTTTTTTCAGCATCGAATTAAAATTATGTTAGATAAAAAACTAATTAATGCATAGTCGACAACACTTCATGAGAAATGAACCGCAAGCAATAACATGATGATTTAACTAACTTAATTGAGGCGGTTGCCAAATGGAAAGAGAAACGGAAGCTGCATTGGCCGAATATAAATCAACATATTCCTTTTTCAATATTAAGGATATGGTTTTTATATGCACAACTTGATTGATTGGTATAGGTGTATTGCAGCAGGAGCAAGAACAAAATGGAGAACAGGAATCAAGATCAGATTTTGAATGGCCGTCGTCTGCTATAGTTTTAGAAATTCTATTTGTTACAGTAGCTCTGGAATTGTTCATATCCTTACAAGGCACGAAATTCATGACAAGGATGATAATAACAATAAGCCAGTTAACTATTTTCACAAAAAAATATTTTTTCCAAATGTATAA
The DNA here is from genome assembly GCF_003852395.1 of Pedobacter sp. KBW01. NCBI lineage: Bacteria > Pseudomonadati > Bacteroidota > Sphingobacteriia > Sphingobacteriales > Sphingobacteriaceae > Pedobacter > Pedobacter sp. KBW01. The sequence goes on along the minus strand of NZ_QAJQ01000004.1, from coordinate 223,240 downwards.
AAATATAATTCAGTATTACAAGAGAAAAATAAAATTTTTGCATCTATTGTTGAAGGTAGGATAAATCGTGTAATTTGAAGACGTATTGAAGAGATCCGGATATTATTTGCTAGGAACTCCAAAAGCATTGCTTATGGGGAAGGACAAGCTGTTGTAAAATTTGATTCTACGCAGATTTCTTTAGCACAATTGGAAGAGGCAGTAGAGAAAGAAACAGGTTATAAAATCATAAATAAATCAACCAATGACAACTAAAGCAATAATACTAGAATCTACCATAACTTGCCCTGTTTGCCAACATCAAAAAATGGAGATAATGCCGACAGATTCTTGCCAGTACTTCTATGAATGCGAAAAATGCAAGACAAGATTAAAACCTCAAGATGGAGACTGCTGTGTGTTCTGTAGCTATGGGACAGTTCCATGTCCCCCAATACAAGAAAACAAATCGTGTTGCTGAAATTCTGTAGAGGTGTAACAAACTCGTAGGAAAAAACAACATGGCGGCGAAGTCAAATCGTGGGGACAAAAAGAAGAATTTAAAAATGTCAATTACTTTCTTAGACATTATTTTTTTATTCTTCTATACCATTTCGATTCAAGTATGGTTTTTGGCGCGTATGCGTACTTCGCCCTGTTAAATAATGTAAATTGATTTTGGCTATTTCATTTTCAAAGTTCCAATTAAAAATAAGTTGATACTCCAAATTGTATTGCGGCAGTTTTGGTTGGTGGGTTGCCTAACAAATCCTTTTGACTTTGAATTCTGTAATTAGCCCTTAGAACGGTTTGTGGTCTTGGTCTAAAGCTAATCCCAGGCATTATGCTCCATAATTCATCACCAATATTTTCGTCTGTTTCTTTGAATTTTCCAACATTCCAATCAACATATTCAAAGCGGCAGGCAAGATTGATGGTGGCATTTTGCCAACCCAGAATTTCTCTTTTTAATATTGGCTGTACAATGTCGGCATATCCTCCTTGTTGTTTATTACCAAATTGTTGCGAATATGTTGTGGGAACATCTATATTGATCCATGCCCATTCTGCGGTAATAAAAGTGTTAAGGTTAGGCAAAGTGGTGTTAAAATCAATAGCAAATATATTTAACCTTCTTTTGTCGTCTATTACAATCCCGTCATCTAGCCATTTGTTATATATCCCGCCCATATAGGATAATCCGATTTCTCCTATTTTATTATGTCGGACTGCAATTTTTCCTGTCAATAGCGGTTGACCGCTGGCCATTTCTTCAAACCTTTCAGTATTCTCTTTTGCAGCTGGTAAAAAGGTCTTATTCTCTTTGTTGGCAATAATCGAATTATCAAACCCACTGGATGCATAAATTTCATAACCAAACATCCAATTTGTATTATAGTGTTTTCCATAAATGCCAAATCCGGCGTTACTCCATGTTGCAGGTAACATTTGTGTCATCGCAATCGGACGATCCGTAAATTCCCATTTTGGCCCATCATGGTTTTGATTGAAGGCACCTATTGGGTTCATAATCATTCCACCTCTTAAATTCAATAGGGGATGAAGCTCAAGATCGAGGGCGGCAAATTCTATTGCAATTTCCTTTTCGGCTGGTTCAAATTCAATTTCAGATAAAAATTTAATGCGTTTGCTAATAGTGGAAGCAACAAATAGCGTCATTCTTCTAAACTGAAATTGATGTCCCTCGGAAACACCATCTGTACCTGAATGTTGCCAGTTTGCTTCCATATACCCCCCTAAAGAAACTGGTAATTTCCCCACAGTGATGAATGGTCGTTCGTAAACGGCATCCATATTTAAGGATTGTTTAGCTGTGTCTAATGTTGATCTTTTAAGAAGTTTCGGGTCAATTTGAGCTTCTGCTATGTAGTATCCAATTAATATAATTGTGAGTGTAGTAATTACTTTTTTCATATCGCTTTAAGGGAGATTTTTAGTTGATTCGTTTCGATAACGATTGCAAATGTTCGCAGGTTGGTATCAGCCGGGCCATTTTGCATTATTCCTTTGTTGTTAAATTCACTACCGTGGGCGGGACATTGCAGTTTGTCTCCAAATACTTGTAATTCTGCTCCTAAGTGAGTGCATTCCATCCATAAAGCGGAATACGTGTTTTCATTAAAGCGGTATATGCATATAGGAAATTTTAGCAGATCATTGGTCACAATGATATATTTCTTAAATTGTTTTTTATTAGACTTGATTATAAAATCTGATATAGGGACAACCAAATTATCATCAGCAATTTCTCCTGATAAAATCTGTAAAGAACTACAACTTTCTAGCAGGGTTGGAATTCCCAGCCCTGCTAAACAAGCATAACCACAGTTTTTTATAAAATCTTTTCTTTTCATGGCTACAGTGACTTTAAAAATTTGATGAGTGCATTTTTATCAGCCGCTGAAAGCTGGATATATTCATTTCTTGCATTAGCAGCCTCGCCACCATGTAAGGTTATAGCCTCTTCAATACTTTTTGCTCTCCCGTCATGTAATAGGTGATATTGTCCGCCTTGAGAGTTTGGTGAAAGACCTAAGCCCCAAAGTGGTGGTGTTCTCCACTCAAAAGTTTTTGCAGTCCCTTCTGTATAAGCATCATCAAGTCCTGCTCCCATGTCATGCAATAATAGATCAGTATAAGGATGGAAAGTTTTGTTAGACAGTGCCTTTGTAGTGGATATGCCTGTTTTTAAAGTGGGTTTATGACAACCTGAACAATTTATCCTGTCAAATATTACCCGACCATTTTTAACTTCAGAGTCATTTTGCTGACGTTGAATGGGGGCTTTAAGCGTTTGCAAATAAAACACAACATCATTTACGGTTTGGGTCGAAATCTCTGGATCAATGGTAAGATGAGTATAAACATCTACCGGATCGTAACTTGAAGTAATTCCTATATCTTGGTTATATGCATTTACAGTTTGATGTAACAGACTATAAGCAGCAGCCTTTTTACCAAATCGATGGATATATTTTCCATCTTTTTGAATTGCATTAGCAAAGGGAATTATATACTGCGGCAGGTTACCATAGTTTGGAACTCCGGAAATCCCATCGTTGTCATTGTCGTCTGGATCTGCCATTGCCAGAATGTCTGCATCAGAAACAAGTTCTAAAAGACCTAATCCAGTATTAGCAGGAGGTGTGAATTTAGAAAAGGTAGCTCCTAAGGGTATTTGTTCTGGCATATATCCAGGTATAGCTCTATTCTGTAATTGAGGGCCACCCTGATTTAGAAACTTGTTACCTGTTTCGTCAATTTGTCCGAAACGGGTAAGTGTGGTAAATGGATGTCCCTTGCCATCCCCTGCATGGCAACTTCCACAACTTGTAGCTACAAAAACTGGCCCTAAGCCTTTTTCAGGAGTAAAGATTTCGTCATTAAATGCTACATCTCCTGATAGAAACCTTCGGCTTTCCTCATAACTTAACCCTTCAACCGGCCCATCTAATAAGTTCTCGTCTTTAGGCGAAGCTGGTTCCAGCTTAGAACAGGATTGTATAATTGTGACAAGTCCAACTAAAATACATGTAACAAGTAAAGATTTTTTCATTGGTCTAATTTTAATATTTCAATATGCAAATATATAAAGTTAGATATCACTAACAAAATTAATTCGACTATTCGATTTTTTATTAGATGATTCGGAAAGGTTTTATGTTTAACTTTGTTCTATGATTTCCCAAACAGAAGAAAACTATCTAAAAGCGCTTTTCATTTTGGCTAATGAAAACGGAGAGACTGGTGTGAATGAATTGAGTAAGTTTTTAGGAATAAAGATGCCAACTGTGACTAGCATGATGAAGAGTCTAGCAGATAAAAATTTAGTTCGGTATATAACCTATAAGCCAGTAATCCTTACGGTGACAGGAAAGAAAGAAGCTGCATCAATTATCCGAAAACACCGTCTTACTGAAATGTATCTAGTGGAAAAAATGGGGTTTGGCTGGGATGAAGTGCATGAGATAGCAGAACAGGTTGAGCATGTAAAGTCAAATGCCTTATTTGATAAAATGGATGAAGCCCTCGATTTCCCAAAATTTGATCCTCATGGTGCGCCTATACCTGATAAAAATGGAAAAATAGATTTTCCTGATCAAAGAAAATTAAGTGAGTGCAAAGTTGGAGAAACTATTCAATTATCTGGTGTTATTCACTCTTCTGATGTTTTTTTGAAGTTTTTAAACAGTAAAAATTTAAAACTAGGAACCATACTTACTGTTCAATTAATAGAAGCATTTGATGGAACAAGGGAGCTTAGCTACGACGAAAGAACAGCAGAAATTCTAAGTGAAATTGCTTGTGAAAAACTATTGGTGCAGAACTTAAAGCATATATGATTAAAGACCTCAGTTGGGCAATTCGTTTGAAGCAAAAAAACATACAATGGAATTAAAATTTTGATATATTTGAAACCATGAAATGGTTCGTTTGCCTTTTTTCATTTTATGTACTCTTTTTAACTGGTGTTCCCTGCAACCTAGAGGATAATTGTTGTACTGATGAGATCTGCTTTGAACGAAATAATAATAAAGAACTAGAAGGTCAAAAGAATCAAGAAAATTGCCCATGACCTTTTTTTGCTTGTGGTGTTTGTTTTGGAGTGCTTCCAGTGACGGCTTTTATAGCATTTTTTTCAGGCCTCACCTGCAATGTCTGAGTTAAATTATTTCTATTTCGATAGCAATTTATACAATTGCACAGGATTTCTAACAGTTAAGTATATATTTGCAACATGAGATTATGGATTGCCCGTGTTTTTATTGGCTTTGCGTTCAGCCTTTTATTGGCTCATAACCTCATTTCGCACCATCATGATGAAGAAGCAATTGAGTATGCCGGAGATCACCACGATCATCATGAAGACCGCTCAGCGACCCCTTTTGATAATGTAAAACTTGATGGTGACTTTGTTCAGAAATTAGATTTCCAGCACTTAGATGTCAGTGTACCTGTGAATTTGGTTTTGGTGTTGTATAATTTTACACAGGAACCCATTGTAATTGTTCAACAGTATTGTACACCACCACCTGAGCATCCCCCTGCGCTATTTCATATAGATGCAGCTTCACTAAGAGGCCCCCCTGTTTATTGTTAATTACCGGAATTATTTGCTGTTGAAGTAAATGAACAAGATTGCCTATGCAATCTCTTTTTCTGATTTTTTACAATAAACTTTCAAAATGCTCAATAAGATCATAGAGTTTTCTATTAAGAATAAGCTTGTTATTGGTTTATTTACCCTTGCATTGATTGCATGGGGTGCTTATTCCATTACCCGATTACCTATTGATGCCGTACCTGATATTACAGACAATCAGGTTATGGTCATCACTGTCACCCCAAGTCTGGCCGCCCAGGAAGCCGAAAGGTTAATTACTTTTCCGGTAGAGCAAACAATGGCCAGCATTCCTGGCATTAGTCAAATCCGTTCCTTTTCCCGTTTTGGCCTGTCCATAGTTACTGTAGTTTTCAAAGAAGATGTAGACATCTATTGGGCACGTCAGCAGATTGGAGAACGTTTAAATGATGCCGCCAAACAAATTCCTGAAGGTGTGGGTAAGCCTGAAATGGCTCCTCTTACCACAGGTCTGGGTGAAATATACCAGTATGTGATCCACCCTAAAAAAGGTTATGAAAAGAAATACGATGCCACTGAATTACGTACCATTCAGGATTGGATCGTTAAACGCCAGTTATTGGGTACTCCGGGAGTTGCCGAGGTCAGCGGCTTTGGTGGTTATGTCAAACAGTATGAAATTGCTGTAAATCCTGATCGCCTGCGTAGTGTAAATGTCAGTATTGCCGACATATTTAAAGCACTGGAAACCAATAATCAAAATACTGGAGGTGCTTACATTAATAAGTCACCAAATGCCTACTTTATCAGGAGTGAAGGCTTAGTGGGTGGTTTGGACGATATTGGAAAGATCGTGATCAAAATCAATAACAGAATCCCCGTACTAATCCGGGATGTGGCTACTGTTCAGTTTGGAAACAGTGTGCGTTATGGTGCTGCAACACGAAATGGAGAAGGTGAAACAGTTACAGGTATTGTGATGATGCTGAAAGGTGCCAACTCTTCTGAGGTGATCAATAACGTGAAGGAAAGAATTGAGCAGATCAAAAAGACCTTACCTGAAGGTGTAACTATTGAGCCTTTTTTAGATCGTAAAAAGTTGGTTGATAATGCGATTGGTACGGTATCCAAAAACCTGATTGAAGGAGCATTGATTGTGATCTTCATTTTAATCCTGTTTTTGGGGAACCTACGTGCGGGGTTGGTAGTGGCTTCTGTAATTCCATTATCTATGCTGTTTGCCATCTGTATGATGAACCTGTTTGGGGTTTCGGGCAATTTGATGAGCCTGGGGGCGATAGATTTTGGACTTATTGTGGATGGGGCAGTAATTATAGTGGAAAGTATCGTTCACCGTATTGCCATAGGAAGCTTTGCCGCAAAAGGAATTGCCCGGCTCAATCAGCAGCAAATGGATGAAGAGGTTTATCAGGCTTCCTCTAAGATCAGAACAAGTGCCGCATTTGGGGAAATCATAATCCTGATTGTATACCTGCCTTTATTGGTATTGGTGGGTATTGAGGGTAAGATGTTCAGGCCTATGGCAGAAACGGTGATGTTTGCAATTCTAGGTGCATTTATTCTGTCACTTACCTATGTGCCTATGATGGCCGCTTTAGGTTTAAGCAAGAACACTACTCACAAGCGTAATTTTTCAGATAAAATGATGGATTACTTCCAGAGATTATACAGTCCGCTAATTAAAAAGGCTATTCAGCACAAGGCAGTTGTGGTCATCACGGCAATTGTTCTTTTTGTGATCAGCGTAATAACCTTTAATCGTTTGGGCGGGGAATTTATCCCTCAATTGGATGAAGGAGATTTTGCAGTGGAAACAAGGGTGCTGACCGGAAGTTCTATTGACCAGATGATCGAGGTATCCAGAAAGGCGCAAAAGATCATTCTTGGCTTTCCTGAAGTCAAACAGGTGGTGAATAAAATCGGATCAGGAGAGATCCCAACCGACCCTATGCCCATTGAAGCGGGTGATATGATGGTGATCCTGAAGGATAAAAGCGAGTGGACAAGTGCCAAGACCAGAGAGGAACTGGCCGATACGATGCAGAAGGCGCTTGCGGTAATACCAGGGGCTACCTTTGGCTTTCAGCAGCCTATCCAGATGCGTTTTAATGAGCTGATCACTGGTGCAAAACAGGATGTGGTGCTGAAGGTTTACGGAGAAGACCTGGATGTACTGACCGCTGAGGCAGGAAAGATCGGTAAACTGATCAAGCCTATTCAGGGGGTGTATGATACTTATGTAGAAGAAGTGACGGGTTTGCCTCAGATACAGGTGAAGTTTAACCGGGATAAAATTGCCCAATATGGATTAAATATCGAAGAGATCAACCGAACCATTAAAACCGCATTTGCAGGTGAAACCGCAGGTTTGGTTTACGAGGGGGAAAAACGGTTTGATATGGTTGTACGCTTAGACAAACAAGATAGACAGGATATTGGTAATGTTAGAGGACTATATATTTCTACACCAACAGGTCAGCAAATTCCTTTGGAGGAAGTCGCTTCAGTGGAATTTAAAAATGGCCCAAATCAAATTCAACGGGACGATACCAAGAGAAGGATCACCATTGGTTTTAATGTCCGTGACCGTGATGTGGCCAGCATTGTAGAAGAAATTCAAGCTAAGATTGATCAGAAAATAAAGTTTCCTGCTGGTTACTATGTTACCTATGGCGGCCAATTTGAAAACCTTCAGGCAGCCAACAAACGATTGGCGTTTGCGCTTCCGGTGGCGTTGTTGCTCATCCTTTGCTTACTCTATTTTACGTTCAATTCTATCAAACAGACATTGCTTATTTTTACCGCCATCCCGCTTTCTGCTATTGGTGGTGTCTTTGCCTTATTGATCCGGGATATGCCTTTCAGTATTTCAGCAGGTGTTGGTTTTATTGCACTCTTTGGTGTTGCAGTATTAAATGGAATTGTTTTGATCTCTGAGTTTAACCGCTTAAAAGAAGAAGGAATGACCGATATTAACGAACGTGTACTCATAGGAACCAAAATAAGGTTACGCCCCGTACTCATGACTGCGGCTGTTGCTTCATTGGGCTTTCTTCCTATGGCTATCTCTAATTCATCAGGAGCAGAAATTCAGCGTCCTTTGGCCACAGTGGTGATCGGTGGTCTGCTTACCGCTACATTGCTTACGCTGTTGGTACTCCCGGTGTTATATATCTTTTTTGAGAAAAAATTTAACAAACCAAAAGCAGGTACTGCCTTGAACACACTTATTATTCTGGCATTGTCATCTATTTTGTTCATGCCTTCTGGTGCTTTTGCCCAAGATGGCCCGGTAGAAAAGTTGAGCCTTCAACAAGCGATTGATCTAGCCTTGAAAAATAATAATGGTGTTAAGGCTGCGGCATTTGGAGTTGATTATCAAAAGGAACTAAAAAAAGGCAGCCTTACGCTTGAACGCACCAATGTGATCTATCAGCAGGGACAGATCAATAGTAATACAAGGGACAACCACATTAGTGTCAGCCAAAAAATAGAATTTCCAACCGTTTATTCAGGACAGTCCAAGTTAGCATCAGAGAATGTAACCAAGGCACAGGGGCAATTTGATGTTCAGGCATTGATATTGATTAATAAGGTTAAAAGTGTTTACTATAAGCTGGTATATCTGGACGAAAAAAAGACCCTGATACATTATCAGGATAGCCTATATACCAATTTGCTAAAGGCGAGTGACCTGCGTTACCGTACAGGAGAAAGTAACCGATTGGAAAAGGTAACCTCGGAAACCCAATTAATGGAACTTAAAAATGCGGGTAGACAAGTTGAAGCAGACATTCATATTGCTCAAAAAGAACTGCAAACATTGCTCAATACCGACCAGCAGATTATTGTTCTTGAAAATAAACTTCAGAGAAAGCCTGTTAAGGTTAATCAGGATAGCGCCATACTAGCGGGTAATCCTTACCTGAATTATTTGAAACAGGAATTGAGGGTTAAGCAACAGGAAACACAGGTTCAAAAAGCAAAAGGATTGCCTGATTTTTCGGTTGGATATTTCAACCAGTCTTTTAATGGGCTGCAAAACTTTAACGGGATGACACAGAACTATACGGGCTCGGATCGGTTTAGTGGTTTTCAGGTAGGTGTCGGTATTCCATTGTTGCCTGGGGGAAACAGGGCTAAGGTAAATGCGGCTAAAGTAAGTCAGCAGATTGCATCAGCAAATCTACAGGATCAGCAAAGTATTTTGCAGGGCAATTTTAGTCAGCTCTTACAACAGAGTCAGAAACATGCCAGCACACTGGCCTATTATGAACAAGGCGCGTTAAAACAAGCTGATCTGATCATTAAGAATGCAGAAGCAGGGTTTAAAGGGGGTGAAATTGCTTACCTGCAATACTTACAAAGTTTAGCCTTAGCCATTAAAATTAAATCTGATTACCTGGATGAGCTTTTTGCTTATAACCAGAATCTATTGGATATAGAAAATATCACAGGTAAAAAGTAAAAATAGGAAATAGCAAAATGAAGACACTTAATTATATCGCAGCTTTCACGCTGTCACTTTTAACCATTACAGCCTGTAATCAGGCTTCCACAGAAGAAAAGAAAGAGGAGGCGGCGACCGCTAAACCTAGTGATGAAGTAACCTTGTCTAAAGATCAGTACGAAGTTGCCGCACTACAAACAGGTAAATTAGAAATGCGTTCATTGAGTGATGTCATTAAAGCAAATGGTGCTATTGATGTACCCCCAGAGAATATGGTTTCCATATCTGCTCCTTTAGGAGGGTATATCAAAAGCGCTGGTTTATTATTAGGTCAACAAATCAGCAAAGGACAAGTGATTGCCATCATTGAAAATCCTGAATTTATTGATATTCAGCAGGAATATTTGGAAAGCAAAAGCCGTTTTGAGTTTTTAGCCCTGGAATACAAGAGGCAGGAACAACTTAGGCAAGAAGATGTAAACTCGGCAAAAACTTTTCAGCAGGTAAATTCTGAATATAAAATGATCCAGGCGCGAATGAATGGGTTGGAGCAGAAACTGTCGCTGATAGGGATTAATGCGAAAAGCCTTCAATCTGGAAAGATTTCTAAAACCAGTAATTTGTATTCACCTATTAACGGATATGTAACGCTCAACAACGCAACTACCGGAAAATATGTCAATCCAACGGACGTAATATTTGAATTGGCCAATAAAAGTCAAATGCACCTCGCATTGAATGTTTACGAAAGAGATGCTTCTAAAATTAAAGTAGGTCAATCAATTAAATTCGCATTGGCGAATGAAACCGGATACAATCGCAATGCGAGAGTTTTTCTGATTGGAAAATCGACTGGTAATGAGGGGACTGTACCTGTTCATTGCCGTTTGCTTAATACCGAAAACGCAGCTTTGTTCCCGGGTATGTATGCCAAAGCAATGATTGAAACTACAAATCAGTCTGTACCAGCCTTACCTCACGAAGCTATTGTGCAATCCGATGGTCTGGATTACATATTTATTCAGATTACCTCTTCAGATGCAAAAGGATCTACATTCAAAATGATCCCGGTGAAAAAAGGTATTGAACAGGAAGGATATACAGAGGTTATCCTGCCAGAGGATTTTGACCATAATTCTGCTGTTGTACTTAAAGGAGCTTACACCCTTCTTTCAGCAATGAAAAATGTAGAGGAATAAATGGCACAGGCAAAACTCATAACGGTGTTAAAGGAGCCTTTTCAGGCACTAAGACATAAAGCATTTGCTATCTTGTATTTCGCACAAACTATCAGTTTGTTAGGTGATGCATTTACCTGGGTAGGGCTTGCATTGTTATCCTATCAGTTTGGTAAGGAAAATTCAGCGGTAATTCTAGCCTCTGCATTAACTCTTAGAGTGGTTGCCTTCATCATTTTTTCCCCCTTTGCCGGAGTACTAGCGGATCGGGTTGACCGAAAAAATATATTGTATATCACACATTTTATCAGAATGGCAATTATCTGTTGTTTGCCTTTTGTAAATGCCGAATGGCAGATTTATGTGCTGGTTTTTCTTTTAAATGTGTTCAATGCTTTTTTTACGCCAACTTATAAATCCATAATTCCACAGGTTGTTGACCAACGGAATTACAGGCAGGCGATTGGTCTATCTACCGCAACATTTCAATTGTTAGGAGTACTTGGGCCAGGATTAGCCGGAATTATAGCCGTATGGTTTGGACCAAGGGATATATTCTTTGTTGATGCCGCATCGTTTATTCTTGCAGGTATATTGATCCTGATGCTTCCAGCTCAACTGATCAGTAGACCTGCTCATCCAATATCAGAGAAGCCTTTATCTGCATGGGCAGATGTAGTCAAAGGAGCAAAACTACTCTTTGGAAATAAGTTGATCCGATTTGCCCTGGCCATTGAATTTATTTCTGCAATTGCAGGGGCACAAATCTTAGTAAACACAGTTGGCCATATCAAAAGCGGGCTTTTACTCGGTGATAAACAATACGGTTGGGCTATGGCTGCCTTTGGTATCGGCGCAGCGGTAGCGGCTTTTGTTGCGGGCAATCTGGATAAGTCTAAAAGCAGACGTGTATCGCTGATCGTCGGTGTATTGCTACTTGGACTAGCTATAGCAGGAGCAAATTATGTCAGCTATACTGTTTTGTTAGTCCTTTGGCTGTTTGCCGGATTAGGTCAAAGTTTAGCAGAGATGCCTTCCGAAACGTTGATAGGAGAAAATATAGCCTCAGTGGAACAAGGGAAAGTATTCGGCTCTCATTTTGCCTTTTCCCACTTATGGTGGGCGATTGCCTACCCCATTGCTGGATTCACCGGAAGCTATTTCCCAGGAAATGACTTCCTTTATGGGGGCATCATTTCATTGGGGATATTGGCGATTGCGCTTCTTCTTATATCAAAAACAAATAAACAATAAATTCTATAATCCATTAATCATTAAAAAAATCAAATGAAAAAAACACTAATTATTGCAGCCATGTCTTCGATGTTATTTGCGGCTTGTTCAAATGAAACTAAGAAAGAAGCAACTACAGATTCTTCAGCTACAGAAACGGCACCAGCAGTAGATACTACAGCTATTAAGACTGATAGTGCAACTGTAGCTAAAGATACGGTAGCAATGGATAGCGCAGAGGCCGCTCATGGTCACAAACACTAATTAATCACAAAATTGGTCTATCCTGATCTCAGATTAGGGTAGACCTGTTTTTAAATGGAAAATATGAATTTTAAAAAAATAATTACGCTTGCTGTACTATTCATTTTATGTGGTGTCAGCAACCAGCTTTTTGCGCATGGTGTAGACGGTGATACCCAAACCTTTTTAACAGGTAATAACGGCGTAGCCTTTGGCCCTTTTCTTTACATCGGAGCCAAACACATGCTTACCGGATATGATCACCTGCTTTTCCTGGTTGGGGTTATTTTCTTTCTATATAAACCAAAAGAAGTCCTGCTTTATGTCAGCTTCTTTACCATAGGTCACAGTATCACTTTGTTACTTGGAGTGATGTGTAATATTGCTATCAATGCTTATCTTATAGATGCAATTATCGCACTTTCTATTGTTTACAAGGGATTTGACAATCTTGGAGGTTTTCAACGTTTCTTTGGTAAACAGCCAAACACTAAAGCAGCAGTTCTGATCTTTGGTTTATTTCACGGTTTTGGTCTGGCGAGTAAGTTGCAGGACTTTAATTTCGGTAAGGAGGGTTTATTTACCAATTTACTAGGTTTCAATATTGGTGTGGAAATAGGTCAGTTTATTGCCCTCGCTCTGGTTCTTACGTTGATTACCGTGTGGCGTAAATACCCAAGCTTTATGAAATTTTCCACTTTTACAAATACCATGCTCATGGCAGCAGGGTTCCTATTATTAGGGTTTCAGTTAACAGGTTATTTTACATCTTAAATAAAACATACAATGGCAGAAATGAGTCATCAAATCATAGAAAAAAGTAAAATTATAAAGGCGGTATTGATAGCATTAGTAGTCGCCGCTATCTTATCGGTTACAGCAATCTTACCTGCTGAATACGGTCTTGACCCATTAGGAACAGGGAAGGCTTTTGGTTTTGGAAAACTATATGTTCCAGATAATGGTATGGGTGAAGAGTCTCAAATGACGGTAAAAAAAAACAACCCTGTTATCAAATTGGAAAAGGCCGGTTCAGGGCCAGATGTAAAAAGGCCAGCGGAGGCCGACCTACCTGCTCCGGTACAACAATATACACATAGGGAAGATACTGTTAGGGTAACCATTCCTGCCGGAAAGGGTATTGAATATAAGATACGGATGTTGAAATATGGGCAATTGAAATACGAGTGGTTAACTAGTAAAGGAGACCTTTATTTTGATTTTCATGGTGAACCAAAGGAGCTTAAACCAAGTAAGAATACTTATTTTGATAGCTATACCATTGCTTATTCAAATAACATGGTAGGTACTTTTCTATCCCCATTTGAAGGGAAACATGGATGGTATTTCAGAAATGAAGAAGGTAAAGATATCTTAGTTACCTTGAGATTAAAGGGAGAGTACGAGTTGCTATAAGATCATTTAACTAGTGAATATTTTTTATTCACTAGTTTCAAGCTTGATAGAAGTTATTTTTTACCTCAAAATAGATTATTATAAACCGTATATCACGATTTTTTTGCTTAGACGAACTTTAATGTGAAACCAATAGATGTAAAAAAAGCTCGGAATTATGTAAATTTATTTTTGCATCTTTATACTAGATTTGCCTAGTCATGAAAAGTAAAGCTATCTTTCTGTTAGTTATATTTTTGCTCAATACTGTTGTAGGTTTTGGCTGTGCTTTAGGAATGGAGGAGGATCATCATGAAGATCATTTTCATTCTGAATCTCCTCATCATGTTCATATGGCGAATAATCACCATCATTCAGATGGGCATGAACACAAAACTAGCCCAATATCTGGTCAGAATTTCTCAAAGGAAGATCCTTGTTGTAAAACTTTAGTAAATGATTTGGTTACTCAAAGCAAATTAGTTCCTGAAAATGGCAAGGTGCAAGTAGTTTTACCTATAATTTGGCTTCCTGATTATTCTTATGCCTTATTAGTTCCCGTAACGGATGTTGAACTTGATCAAAGCGTCTATGTAGACCATAGAGAAAGGCCGCCTAACGAGGACATTCGCATTGTCATTCAAAGTTTTCAGATATAAGATTTAATGTGAGTTGCTAAACAGCAAGCTTACTGCTGTTAGCGTCTACAAATACATTCACATAGCTATTGCTATGACTAAGAATAAGTATAAACATTAAATTATTACATCATGAAAAAGATATTTTTGGTAGTTGCTTTAATTGCAACTGCATGGATCAAACCTGGTTTTGCTCAAAGCAGCCAGACACAATCATTATTAACTTCTTACTACGACATCAAAAATGCGTTAGTAAACTCCGATGCAACAGCGGCTGCATCAAAAGCAAGTGAGTTTTCTAAAGCTTTAGCAAGTATAGATATGAAATCAATGCCAAAGGCAGAAATGACTGCTTTCATGGGATTTCAGGATAAACTTGCATTTGATGCCAAGCATATCTCGGAAACAAAAGAGATTTCCCATCAAAGAGAGCATTTCGCTAATTTTTCTACTAATCTTTTCAAGCTGGCCAAAGCTGTAAAGCTTACTAAAGACCCAGTCTATTATGACTATTGCCCAATGAAAAAGAGTTATTGGCTTTCTGATAACGCAGCGATTAAAAATCCTTATTTCGGTAAACAAATGTTAACCTGCGGGGAAGTAAAGGAAACTTTAAAGTAATTCTGTTTGTTGATTGTACAGCCTCACCTTTACTGGGGTCGTGACTGTACAATTGACTCTCAGATTTTATCAAATAATTCTACTAAAGGATAACGGAAATACGCTTTTGTCCTTAAGTAGGTAATCAACCATTTAAAAATATTTTAATTAAAATAAGATGAAAACATTAATTTATAGCATGGCTTTTTCTTTACTATTTCTAGCTGCTTGTTCTAATGGTAGTAATAAAACTGAAACTGCTGCTACTTCAGAGGCTACATCAACTAAGTCCGCTGTAACAGAATCTTCAGAAAAAGGCACTTCTACTGCCGCATTGTTAAGTTCATATCTAAAATTAAAAAATGCCTTTACAAATGATAATGATAAAGACGCAGCAGCAGCAGGAAATGAAATGGTTGCTGGCTTCGCTTCTTTTGATAAGAAATCTTTAACACCAGAACAAAGTAAAGCCTATACTGATATACAAGATGATGCTAAAGAGCATGCTGAACATATTGGTGCCAATACAGGAAACATAGCGCATCAGCGAGAACATTTTGATATGTTGAGTAAGGATATGTACGACCTTGTTAAACTACTTGGAACCAATCAACCTTTATATGTTGACCACTGTCCGATGTACAATAACAATAAGGGGGCAATCTGGTTGAGCGAAGTGAAGGATATTAAAAACCCTTATCTTGGAAAGGCTATGCCAACTTGCGGTACTGTTAAAGAAGAATTAAAATAATAGCCATGAACGGCATAAAGAAATTACCTCTTGGGTTATTGGTAATCCTTATAATTATCCAGTTTGTACACCCTGCCCGCAATAAAAGTGGGCAGGCTATGCCAAATGACATTTCCAAAATGGTTACCATGCCACCTGATGTACAGGGAATCTTGAAGAAAGCCTGCTATGATTGCCATAGTAATAATACCGACTATCCATGGTATACTTATGTGCAGCCCTTCCACTGGTTTATGGATTACCATATACAATCTGGTAAAGAAGAATTAAATTTTAATGAATTTGGCACCTATACTCCAAGAAGACAGCAGAGTAAATTACGCTCCATAGAGAACAGTTTAAAAGATGGCACTATGCCCTTGTCGTCATATACCTTGATCCATAGAAATGCCATTTTGAGCGAAGCGGAGAAATCGTTAATTATCAGCTGGGTTCAAAATTCAAAGGATAGTTTAAACAAAAAGAATCTTTAACTAACCCTTAATCACCAAAGAAATGAAAAACATATTAACGGCCTTTTTATTGATTCTATACTCTACGGTTTCTGCCCAGGAGATGAAAGGAATGAAAATGCCAAAAAAAGAAAGTAATAAGCAGGCAGAGACTATTTATACTTGTCCCATGCATCCGGAAATACAATCTAGTAAACCTGGAAATTGCCCAAAATGCGGTATGAAGCTAGTTGTTAAAAAAACAACAGCTCCTAAACAGAAGGTTTCTGTCCCAGATCAAAAGTCCCAACCTGTAAAGGCATCAGATATGGGTGATATGAATATGCCGATGAAAAAACAAGGAGACAATGAACCAACGCAAACGGTAACCTATACCTGTCCGATGCATCCTGAAATCCATGCGACAAAGCCCGGCAATTGCCCTAAGTGTGGAATGAAACTGGTGCCGGAAAAAGCTAAGGCGACTAAACCTAAGCATGACCAAATGGAAATGCCTGTAAAAGATCATTCCAAAAAGAATGACGGAATGGATGACATGGGGGGGATGGACATGGGAGATAATACTGCCACAATGGAAAACATCAAAAGGGCAAAGTTAAATTTAGGGCCAATTAAAACCATTTCAAATAGTGCGCCGCCTCGTACTGTTCGCTATGATCTTTACATTGCAGATACAACAGTAACTTATGGAAAGAAAACAAAGCGGGCAATTGCTGTAAATGGACAGATACCAATGCCAACTCTAACATTTACGCAAGGTGATACGGCATTGATATATGTGCATAATAATCTGAATGAGGAGACATCCCTGCACTGGCATGGTCTATTTTTACCAAACAAAATGGATGGGGTTCCTTTCCTTACGCAAATGCCTATTAAACCTCATTCAACCTATATCTATAAATTCCCCATCGTTCAGAATGGTACACACTGGTATCATAGTCATTTCGAACTCCAGGAGCAAATTGGAATGTACGGTGCTTTCATTATGAACAAAAGAAAAGAATGGGAGATTCCAACTCTTCCAGTGGTCATCAGTGAATGGACTGATATGAAACCAGAGGAAGTACACCGAAGTCTGAAGAATGCAAACGATTGGTTTGCAATTAAAAAAGGAACTACCCAAAGTTATGCGGAGGCGATCAGAACAGGACATTTCAAAACCAAAGTGACTAATGAGTGGAAGCGTATGAATGCGATGGATGTGAGTGATGTCTATTATGATACATTTTTGATCAACGGCAAGAATCAGAATGTCCAGCCACAGTTTAAAGGAGGTGATAAGGTAAGGCTACGAATTGCCAATGGTGGGGCATCTGATTATTTCTGGTTGACTTATTCTGGTGGTAAAATAACTGTTGTAGCTACGGATGGAAATGATGTAGAGCCTGTAGAAGTGGACAGATTAATTATAGCTGTGTCCGAAACGTATGATGTGGTAGTAACCATTCCAGAAAATAAGAGTTACGAATTTCTGGTGACACCTGAAGACCGTACAAAATCGGCATCACTCTGGTTGGGTAAAGGAGAAAAAGTCCCGGCTCAGAAACTACCAAAACTGAAATATTTTGCCGGAATGAAAATGATGAATGACATGATGGATATGAACGGTAACATGGTAGAAATGGAAGGCATGAAAATGCAGAATCAGGTCATGGACATGAATACTGTGATGTATCCGGAAGTAACAGGTGAAGAGAATTCTAAGGTAGAAAATAAAAAAGCAGCGATGTCAGGTATGCAAATGCCAAACGATAAAAGCATGGCAGGAATGAACATGGCCGCTGATAACCCCGACATCGTTACTTTAAATTATGGAATGCTCCGTGATCCAAAGAAAACAACTTTACCTAATGGCCCATGGAAAGAGTTAAAGTTTGATCTCACAGGGAATATGAATCGTTATGTATGGACTTTGGATAACAAAACGGTTTCAGAAAGTGATAAAATCCTGATTAAGAAAGGCGAAAATGTGAGGATCATCTTATTCAACAATAGTATGATGCGTCATCCTATGCACTTACATGGTCATGATTTCAGAGTAGTGAATGGACAAGGTGAAAATGCACCTATGAAAAACATCATAGACATTATGCCAATGGAGAGGGATACCATCGAATTTGCGGCTACAGAACCTGGAGGTGATTGGTTTTTTCATTGCCATATCCTTTACCACATGATGAGTGGAATGGGAAGGGTATTCAGTTATGAAAACTCGCCACCTAATCCCGAAATCCCTAACCCTAAATTAGCGCAACGCAAATTGTTCAGTGATGATAGGGAATTTCATCCAATGGCAAGAATTGGAATAGAAACAAATGGTAGTGATGGTGAGATTATGTTGGCTAACACACGCTACCGCTTTACAACCGAATGGAGAATTGGCTTTGATAAAGAAATGGGCTATGAAAGCGAAAGTCATTTTGGAAGGTACATCGGGCGAAATCAATGGCTCTTCCCTTATGTGGGATGGGATTTTCGTAAAAGAACGATTGATCTAATGGACAAAAATATTTTTGGACAATCATTATCACCCGGAGACAACCTTTTTGGACAAAAAAATACCAAAAACTTTAGACAGGTGTTTCATTTAGGGGTGCAATACACTTTGCCGATGTTAGTTGTAGCTGATGCTTCTGTTGATCATAAAGGTAATGTTAGATTTCAGTTGATGAGAGAAGATGTTCCTATCTCCAAAAGATTACGCTTTCAATTTATGGTTAACACAGATAAGGAATACATGGCAGGTTTTAGATATATAGTTACAAAATATTTTGGTCTATCTACCCACTATGATAGTGACATGGGCTATGGTGCCGGACTAACCTTAAACTATTAACTTATTAAAATCATCACCTTATGAAACATACTTATAAAATAACCGGAATGACCTGCCAAGGTTGTCAAACTAAAGTTGAGAATGCCTTGAATGCAATTGATGGGATTTCTGCTAAGGTTACTTTGGAGCCTGCTGAAGCAATAATCACAATGGATAAGCACATTCCAACCGAAAAGTTGCAGGAAGTTCTTTCGGTTGCTGGAAATTACAAGATTCACATGTCTGGATTCCATAAGACTGCGGAGGATAAACAAATACATAATCACGACCATCAGGAACATTCTGCTTCTGCTCATTCCCATCATGATAATGCCCCATTAAAGGCTCATAAAAATGAAACTGGTGGTGTATATTATTGCCCTATGCATTGTGAAGGGGATAAAACCTATGACAAACCAGGAAATTGTCCTGTTTGTGGGATGGATTTACTAAAACAGCCTGAATTAAAACAAACAACACAATTTACCTGCCCTATGCATCCCGAAATTATTAGAGATCAACCAGGTTCATGCCCAATATGTGGGATGGACTTGGTACCTACGGGCGTGAACTTGGAAGCGGAAGATAAAACTTATGACACCTTGTTGCGTAAATTTAAGATTGCTACAATTTTTACTATTCCCATTTTTACCATAGCAATGACGGAAATGATTCCAAATAATCCGTTGTTTAACTTGATGGAACTGAAATATTGGAACTGGGTTCAGTTTGCTTTTTCCATTCCGGTAGTTTTTTATGCAACATGGATGTTCTTTCAGCGTGCATGGCAATCGCTAATAACCTGGAAACTAAATATGTTTACGTTGATAGGAATTGGTGCGGGGGTGGCTTGGCTTTTTAGCCTTGTCGCCCTGCTTTTTCCTGATGTTTTTCCAGATCAGTTTAAAACCCACCATGGTACAGTCTACGTTTATTTTGAAGCTGCAACAGTTATTCTTACCCTGGTATTGCTTGGGCAGCTCTTAGAAGCACGAGCGCATGGTAAGACTAATAGTGCCATTAAAGAACTATTGAAATTAGCGCCTAATACGGCGACAAAGGTTGTGGGAGATAAAGAAATATCAGTTTCCATTGACGATATCCAAAAGGGAGATTTATTAAGGGTGAAACCTGGGGAAAAAATACCTGTTGATGGCAGTATTAAAACAGGAGAAGCCATAATTGATGAATCCATGATCTCTGGTGAACCTGTCCCGGTTGAAAAAAAGACGGGAGATAACGTAAGTTCAGGTACAATTAACGGTAATAAAACTTTTGTAATGCTTGCCGAAAAAGTGGGTTCGGAAACTTTGCTGTCCCAGATCATCGAAATGGTAAACTCGGCAAGCCGATCGAAAGCCCCCATTCAAAAGATGGCTGATAAGATTTCAGGATATTTTGTTCCTGTAGTGGTGTTGATTGCAATAGCTACATTTGTGGTATGGGCAATCTATGGGCCTGAACCATCTTATGTTTATGCATTCGTTAATTCTATTGCAGTATTGATCATTGCTTGCCCATGTGCGCTTGGTCTTGCTACGCCTATGTCGGTAATGGTAGGTGTAGGAAAAGGCGCACAATCTGGTGTGCTTATCAAAAATGCAGAATCCTTAGAGAAAATGAATGTCATTGATGTTGTCATCATTGATAAGACTGGAACGGTTACAGAGGGAAAGCCATCGGTTGAAAAGGTCGTTAGTGCAAATCCGGATTTTGATGAAAAGAAAGTCCTTGAAAGAATAGTAGCGTTAAATAGTAGCAGTGAACATCCTTTAGCACAGGCGACATTACGTTATGGGGAAGAAAACAAAGTAAAAGTTCAACCAATTTCAAATTTTGAAGCTGTAACAGGTAAAGGTGTAACGGGTACTTTAAAAGACGAAAAACTTGCTTTAGGTAACCAGAAACTAATGGAACACGTTAAAGCCAAGATTAATCCCGAATTGGAAGAACTAGTTAAGTCTGCGCAAAAACAAGGAAAGACAGTTTCTTATTTGGCCGTCGGGGATGAAGCTGTTGGTTTTGTGGTTATTTCAGATAAAATCAAGCCCTCTAGTGCAACCGCTATCAAAAAGCTTCAGGAAGAAGGTTTAAAAGTAATCATGTTCACTGGCGATAATGAAGATACAGCAAGAGCCGTTAGCCGAACCTTGAATTTAGATGGTTTTAAAGCAGGAATGCTTCCAGAGGACAAGCTAAATGAAATCAAAAAACTGCAGGCTGAAGGTAAAAAGGTTGCTATGGCAGGTGATGGTATAAATGATGCCCCTGCCTTGTCACAGGCAGATATTGGCATTGCTATGGGTACAGGAACAGATGTCGCCATTGAAAGTGCAGCAGTAACATTAGTGAAAGGAGACCTCAATGGAATTGCAAAAGCGAGGTTTTTGAGCCATAAAGTAATGGGCAATATAAAGGGTAATCTATTTTTCGCTCTTGGTTATAATGTTTTAGGTATACCAGTTGCAGCAGGTCTTTTATATCCATTTTTTGGGATTTTATTATCACCAATGATAGCTGCGCTTGCCATGAGTTTCAGTTCAGTATCCGTTATTCTAAACTCTTTAAGACTTAGAAGTGCCAAGATCGACTAGTTTTTAATTAAAGACAATAAAATCACAGTATTATGGAACATAAAGATCATAAACAAATGGAAATGCGACAAAATCATGGTAATCATTACAATCTATTATCAGTGTGGACATGCTTACCAATGAACTTGTTGCATTACGGACAGATTTCATAAAAATTCCCGATGAAATTAAGGGCGTGAAATTAGAGGATGCCCAGAAACAAATCTTAATGGAAGGTAAACCGTTAAAGTTAGAGGGTATGATTTCCACGAAAGGAACTGAATTTTTGGCAATGGACGATGTTTTCAGAAATATGCCTGATTTAAAGGAAGAGGAAGAAGAATGGAACAGGTACGGAATATCCGGTGGCGATGATAGTCTTGCTCAAGGGGTTACCTATGACGAACCAAGCTCCGTAGGGGCGTTATTCCAAAAAGGAAAATTTGGAGCAAGCCCAAAAGGAAATGGCGATTACGATAGTTCAAAGATTGCAGGGTGCCGAATTATTCAGCCTGCTGGAAAATTCCATCAAAGGTGCTTCCCGAAAAATTGCCGAGCTTTTGGATAGCACACTTTCATCTGAAACAGAAGCCAGTTCTTCCACTTTGAGGAATAATGATTTGAGTGATTTTGATATTGTATAGGCAAACTTCCGTTATTGTTAAATATTAACTTGCACAGCAACTCAATTTCGATACGTCTTTACCAAAAGTTATTGCTGCTAATTTGATGCCTTCTCCCAAAGTCAGATAAGGGTAGAAACTGTCTGCCAAGTCTTTTACAGTTATTCCGTGTTTGATTGACATACTTAATAGTTGGATAAGTTCTCCGCCTTCAGGTGCAACTACTCTTGCACCTATCAATTTGTCAGTTTCGGTGTTGCGAATGAGTTTGATAAAACCCCTTGTGTCGTTTGCTGCTATGGCTCTCGGTACGTCTTTAAGTTCCAATTTTGAAATTTCAAACGGAATGCCTTTGGCTTCTGCCTGTACTTCGTCTAAACCTGCACCTGCAATTTGTGGGTCAGTAAAAACCACCCAAGGCAAGGAAGTATAATCTGCTTTATTTTCAGCTCCTGAAAAAGAATTTTCTACAGCAATTTTTCCTTCAAAGGCGGCTGTGTAAACAAATGCAGGTGTATTGGCAACATCGCCTACTGCATAGATGTTAGGTAAATTAGTTTCCATTTTTTCGTTCACCAAAACATGACCCGTTTTGTTCAATTCTATGCCTATGTTTTGCAATCCCAGCCTTTGTGTATTGGGTTTTGTTCCTGACGCAACTACTATTCTCCCTTTTTCTGTGATTTGCGTAAAAGAACCGTCCGGACATTTGCAATGAATGATTGTCTCACTTCCTTTTTTCTCGAATTTAACAGCACGGAAATTAGGGAGGAGCTCAATACCTTCTTTTCGCATTTGAGTTTCCAATACTTCACTAATGTCAGGGGTTTGTTTCCGCAATACTCGGTCTGTAAATTCTATAATACGTACCTTTACACCTAAACGATTATATGCCATAGCTATTTCCAAACCAATGTAACCTGCTCCCATAATAGTGATGCTTTCGAGTTTTTCTTCTAAATCAAAAAGCGAAACATTGGTCAGATAGCCAATTTCATTCAATCCTTCAATGCTTGGAATATTTGTAGTGGCACCAGTGGCAATGATAAATTTCAAAGCTGTATACTCTGTTTTATTATCAACAACAATTGTTTTGTTGTCTTTAAACTCCGCCCAACCTGTAATCATTTTTAAATTTATAAAATCGCTCACCACATCCATATATTTCTTTTCTTGAAGTACGGCAACCAATTTTTTCTTGTCTTTGATAACTTGTGGAAAATCAATATCAACACCTTTTGGTTTTATACCTGCAAAGTTGGAATGTGTAGCGTGATAAGCATTTTCTCCTGCACGGATTAAATTCTTAGATGGCACACAACCTACATTTACGCAAGTTCCGCCAAAATCCAATCCACCGTTTACCATTAAGGTTGATAATCCTAAACTTTCGGCTTTTATGGCTGCTGAAAATGCTGCCGAACCACCACCGATGATAATCAGGTCAAAATGGTTGTTGTTACAACTTCCTGTTTCTGAAATTTCACCTTTTACACGATAGTTTTTCATGCCGTTGATGGTGTTGATGATTTCTTCTTTGCTGGTTTTTGAAGGGTCATAAGAACATTCGCAACTGGCCTTCGGATAGTTTACCTTAGCTTCTGTTACTCCTTCATTTTTTGAAAGAAGTTTTTCAATGCCTGTGGCACAATGGTCGCAGGTCATACCTGTGATGTCAAGTTTTATGGTTTCTTTGTTCATTACGCTTTCTTTTTTTGAGTTTCTTTGATGATTTCAGCTTTATAGCCTGTTTTTTCAATTATCCTAATGATAGGATCAGGATTTGTTTTCTTCGGGTCGTATTGAATAGTTGCCAAATCGCCGGATATTCCACTTTGTGTTCATTAATGCCGTCCACTTTTTTAAGGGCATTTGAAATGTGGTTGGAACAACCTGCACAAGTCATCCCCGTAATTTTCAGTTTCACGGTCTTACCTACTTGTTGTGTTACATTTTCTGTTTGTGCTTTACTGTCATTCGGTTTGCAACATTGGGCTTTGACCTGAGTAATTCCAATTAGGAACAAAGCACTCAATAAAATCAAATTCTTTTTCATTGTGTAATTATTTAATAAGATTCTTAAATAAAAAAAACAAAAAAATACTATTTCTTGCCAACCACTTTGTAACCTGTACCGTTGATGGCTTCTTCAATTTGAGCCAAGCTCACTTTGGTTTGGTCAAATTCCACTTTGGTAGTTGCTTCTTCGTAACTCGCATCTATCTTAACAATACCCGGCAACTTATTTACGGCATTTTGTACGTGTGAAGCACATCCATTGCAAGTCATTCCTTTTAAATCAAAAGTTACGGTTTGGATGTCCGAGGCATTGACGATTACAACTTCTTTGTTGTCGTTTGAAGGATAGAAAATGTGTGAATAGTTTGGAAAAGCGAGCATCAAGCCTGCAAACACGGTTACAACTCCCAAAAATGTTTTGGTCTGCATAAAAGGTTTCTTTTCGTCTTCTTCGCAATCACACTGAATTTCTTCGGCTGTTCGTGGTTTGAGTTTCTGATACCAAGCAAAGCCCAATACCAAAACAGTAATACCTATAAGATAAGGTCTTGCTGGTTCCATCCACGAAAATGTAGATGCCACTCCTGATGCTCCTGAAATAAGAGCCAATACAGGTGTTATGCAGCAAAGTGATGCTGCTACTGCCGAAAGAACTCCCGCTCCAACAAGTCTGTTGTTTTTCTTGTTCATACTGTCTCCTTTTTTGAATTGTTTATGATGTGTTTAAAAAATGGACGAAGCAAGGTCAGTTGCTCTTGTTTCAAAGAGTAGAAAATGGTTTGTCCTTCTCTTCTCCCTTCAATAACGTTTCCGTCCTTTAGTTTTCTGAGATGTTGTGAAACGGCTGGGATACTCATTCCGAGAATGTCTGAAAGGTCGCAAGGACAGAGTTCGTTTTCTTCTTCTAAGAGAAATAAGATTTTCAGCCTTACTTCGTTTCCTGCCAATGCTAAAAGTCCGCTCAACTCGTTGAATGCTTTGTTGTTGTCTTGAAGTATTTCGCGACAATTGTCTATTTGAACCTTGTCGGCAAACACTCTGATACACGATTGATTGTTTTCCATAATTTCCTTTTTTAGGATTAAATAAAGTGATAAAGATACAAGTAGTTTTCTTATTTAAGCAAACACTTAAATATGTTTTTCAATAACTCTTGATTTTTGAATATTTGAATTAACTATAGAAATCAAGAAGTGCTGTATATTTCAACAGGAGTATTTAACCACAAAAAGCAATTTAGTGTGTATCATAATTATTCATCTTTTCTGAATAAACCGTTACAAATACGTTACGGAGCAAAATTTTGAAGTTTTAAAAAAAGTGATTATATTGCTTCTGTAAGCTAGAAATGATGATTTTTGTCCTTTAATGGACGGTCAAAGTAGAAGACTCATAATCTTTTGGTCCCTGGTTCGAGCCCAGGTGGGCCCACTGCCTTAAACCCCTTTAAGTATAACTTGAAGGGGTTTTTTGTTGGGTCAAAAACTATGCTATAGATCATTTAAAGGCTGTTTTGATGACGGTGCGTATTTCAAAAAAAAGCTATCAACCCCGTTTTAGGCTCAGAGATAACGTGACCACGCTCTGCATCATATTTACATCCTTTCAAATTTCACCCTGATAAACCTCGGTCTGTAAAGATTAGGATGCGCTTGCAGGTCCTTAAAAAAATCGAATGAGTTTACATTGTAACTAATCAGCAATTCGCCCTTTTTGGATAAACCCGGATGTGCTTTTGCATTATAAGTAAAAAATGATTTCAATTCAATGGCTTCCGAAGTACCCCACAGTTTAATTACTTTACCAAAAGGGCCATAAGGTGTTTTTCCCAGCTGCATACAGATATGCCTGCCGATACCGCTTTGCTGAAATACCAGTGCGTAACGTCCATTGGGCAGTTGCGAAAGACTGAGCTCGTTTGACACCTGATCCGTTACCGCTGCCGATTTTTTAATGTCGGCCTGCCAGTTGGCTCCGTCCCAGTAACTCCATTTGTTATAGTTTTCAAAATCTTTTGGTAGAACCCTGGCAACCAAAAGTTTCTTGGTTTTACCGAAAGTACCATACACATAAATGTAGCCATCAGCATTTACTTCGCCGGCCTGCTTCGTATTTATATAAATGCCGGCCCCAAAAGAACCAGTTTCACCATCTTGCTCGAGATAAAAAGGCGTATCCTTTTGTTCGTAATTTTGAAAAGGCAAAGCCTCGCCGGCTTTAATTTTAATCAAAGTATTGCCCACTTCGGCAAAACCAAAAGCACCGCCACCTGTACTTTTAATGCGGTAACCAAAAATGAAAGTGGCATTATCTAGATCCTGGTTTACAAAACCATCACCAAGCCAGTAATAGTCGCCAGCTTGCGTTAATGGTGTTTTGGGTACGAAGATAGATTCGGGTTTTTGATTGACCTTTTTCCAACTAAAACTGATTTTATTGGGATCGGGCTCATTACCATCCAGCACCGCCACCGCATTGTGAATCATTACGGCGTTAGGTTCCATTTTGCCACCGCTTACCTTCCCGATCATACTATCGCTAAAAATAAACAATGTCTTTTTCGCTTTAGGCGGCGATGACTCTTTCCCGTTTAATGCAATGCTGTAAATCCCGTCGCCCCCGAACCAGCCATCCGTTCTGTTAAACAGATTGGTCCATTCCGGTGCAGCAGATACTTTAAACCTGATGCTATCCAGCCCCTGTGCCCATAGTGATATAGAAGCAGTAAAACTTAGCAATAATAGGGATACAAAAGCTTTCATAGGTTGGATTTAATTGTGTTTTTCTTTATCCTGTTATTATAATATTTGCGGATCGGCTTATTAACAAAAATCATAGCATTAGGTTTCATCTATATATTCAAGAATATCGGCAGGCTGACAATTGAGTGCCTTACAGATAGCTTCTAAAGTGCTAAAACGTATGGCTTTCGCTTTTCCGGTTTTTAAAATGGATAAGTTAGAGAGGGTCAGCTCAACTTTTTCTGATAGCTCGTTAAGCGAAATCTTTCGCTTGGCCATCATTACATCTAAGTTTACAATAATTGGCATAGTTATACAGTTAAGTCGTTTTCGTTTTGGAGTTCTACACCTCTATTAAAAATTTGTGATATAACATACACAACAGCCGCCATCAAAATAAAAGCCTGACCGTCTTCCCAAAACCGGTCTAATTTGTCGGTTTCGTATCCTTGTTGCTGTAAGTCTTTTGCAACCTGCGTGGCAATAAGGCTAATGATGCCGATGGAAAATGTGTAATAAGCTATGCTTTTGATTTTGTTGGCAACATGGCTGTTAAATGGATTGGATAAATCCAGTTTGTAAAGCAGCATGATCAAAATATAGAAAAGCATTGCCTTTAAAATTGATACGACCAATAAAAAACCATACATACCAAAAAAAGCCAGTTGGCTTTGCTGGTACATTTTACTTAGATCTAATTTTTGGTACAGATTGCCCACAAACTCGGGTTTGAACACACTAAAAATAAAATTAACCAACAGTCCGCCTGCTTCTATACACAAGCCGACAAAAATTACCCAGGCAATAACGTGCAGGGCTTTAAATACGAAGTTGTTTCTTTTTGACATTGTCCTAAATGTTTAATTTATTTGACAAAAATAATAAATATTTATTGATAAACAATAAAATTATTTTGATAAAAGAATAATTTTGAACGAAAATCATTTCTTTTATATTTTGCCGACTTTCAGCAAAACCTATCTTGAGCTACAGACCAATCTATTTTTAACAGATCAGGAAAATACACGTTATTTTTTAACGTAAGTTAGCTGGTGTAAAATTGACTTGTATGACTAACAACGATATCAAGCGCATTTCCAGGTTAACGGCAATTACAACACAATTGCAGTCCAAACGTCTTTTAACAGCAAAATCACTATCAGAAAAATTCGGGGTAAGTATCCGAACCATTTACCGCGATGTTAAAGCCCTGGAGCAGGCCGGGATACCAGTGCTTACCTTAGATGGGAAAGGGTATTCCCTGATGGAAGATTACAGGCTTCCCCCAGTCATGCTAACTGAAGGAGAAGCGAATGCTTTAATTACTGCTGAGCAACTGGTATTGAAAAACAAAGATGCCTCCTTTATCAGGGAGTATGAGCAGGCCATTATTAAAATAAAATCTGTACTCAGGAACCAGACAAAAAATAAGGCCAACCTGCTTTCCGAACGCATTCATTTTAGGATTAACCAGGAAAAAGAACAAACCAGC
Source organism: Pedobacter sp. KBW01 (assembly GCF_003852395.1). NCBI lineage: Bacteria > Pseudomonadati > Bacteroidota > Sphingobacteriia > Sphingobacteriales > Sphingobacteriaceae > Pedobacter > Pedobacter sp. KBW01. Next base: position 194,930 of record NZ_QAJQ01000004.1, on the reverse strand, counting down.
AATTATTTGTCTGATCTTCAGCTTGCATTGACCAACCTGCGATTAGCTCAAATCAATTATACTGATGAATACGAGAACAATACCTTTAGAACCATTGAGCCTTTTGCTTTGTACAGTACCCAGGAAAACTGGCTTATGATAGCGTTTTGTCGCCTAAGGAGTGAGTACCGTGCTTTTAGGCTTGACAGGATTAAAACTTTGAATATACTTTCCGAAACATTCGATACCCATAATATTACACTTGAGCAATATTTTGAAATCTGCCGGCAAAAATATTCTGCTAACCCCTGACATACCCTTGTCAACATGATGAGTGAAATTTGTGGTATAAAATTCTAATACATGGAAAAAATAGAAATTAAACCGTTCAAAGTTATCGGAATTGCGGTAAGAACAACAAATGAAAACAATCAGGCAATAAAGGATATTGGAGCGCTGTGGGATAGGTTTTTGAAGGATGGCATTCATCAGGCAATACCAAACAAAACAGATGATACTATCTATTCTATATACACAGATTATGAAAGCGACCATACCAGGCCTTATACCACAATTTTAGGATGTCAGGTAGGAACTTTAGATAATATTCCGCAAGGAATGACCGGAAAGTTAATTGATGGTGGTAAATATGTGAAATTATCGGCTGTTGGAAACCTTTCTAATGGTGTGGTAGGAGATAAATGGGCCGAAATCTGGAGTATGGACCTAAAAAGGGTTTTTACCAGCGACTTTGAGGTTTATGGAGAAAAGGCAAAAAATCCAAACCAGGCCGAGATTGATTTTTTTATTGCTGTGAAATAATCTGTTTACTAGCGAGATCAAAAACCAAATTCAAGGCTGTATCTATCTCATGACTATAACGGCAGGCCGCAATTTTTTAGAGCGAATGCCTGGTAAAAAAGGGGAACTTTTGTTTCCCTTTCGAACCTTAGGTAAACATCATCCAGACTGTCGGCTTAAATTGATTGGCAATTAAATAGATCATTAATAGTAATATCTTTAATTGTTTACCTTCTCGTATTTATAAACTTGCGTTCTTCCACTGGCATTAAAAATACTATCCTGTTGTTCATTCCTGCGGTGTTCAGTTAAAACAATATAGCTCGAGCTTAAAAATATCGCATCTGGATTTCTGGCAACATTTGGATCCTTGGAGTTGAATACAGCAGGTCCTTCACTTTGGACCCGCGCCCTGTAAAGGTCTCTTTTCCATTTATAAGGTGCAGTATCGTCATCACCCTTTTTTTTACAGCCCAATACCATAATTAATAGCATTGCAACCCAAAAGTTTTTTGCCATATTGTTTTTTTCTTTAAAAGAATAAAAAAAAATGATTTTGCAAAATTCCGCTTTGGTATTTAACAAAAATTAACGAAGAATGATGCGATAGGCCAGCTGCGGGATTGAGCCGGATAGAGCGGCAGTTTGCTGATGTATAAATGCCGATTATATTATCATTTGGAATGTTAGCTGATATTTCTATAAAATAGAACTTTCAATGATTAATTTAGGTGTGAAAATTTCGCACTACAAATGGGTTTAGATATAATATTAATTTGTGGCTTATGAATAAGATCTCCTATTCTCAGGTGCTTTATCTGAGGAGCTTATGTATCTACTTTAGAAAGAAAGAGCGTTGCAAGATATATAGCTAGGCAAATTGTTTTACAAACAAAATAAACTAAAAATAAAACCATGAGAGCAATTAATCCCTGGATCAACTTCAATGGCAATGCCGAAGAAGCATTCACATTTTACAAATCAGTTTTTGGCGGAGAGTTTACAAAAATCACGCGCTTTAAAGACTTATCAGGCCCCGGGTTTGAGGTAGCCGAAGAGGAGGCAAATAAAATAATGTACATCGGCTTGCCACTCGGTAAAAACAATGTATTAATAGCCAACGATATTCCCGGATTTTTAGGGCGGGTAAGCGAAAATGAAAACCGTTCTAAAATATATGTGAATACCGAAAGCCGCGAAGAAGCCGATAAAATATTTAACGGATTATCAGGCGGAGGAGAAGTGGAAGGACCTATTGACGATAGCCCCTGGGGTACTTATGCCGGAATGTTCAGGGATAAATATGGCATTGAGTGGATTATAGAGTTCGACCCGGGCTATGAGGGTTAAGGTCAGTATATGCTTTCGTTTGCGCAGGCGTGTTGTATGTGTAAAACTGTAACTCTCAATCAAAGAAATCGCTCTTTTTGAGGTGTGCTCCAAAAGTTTTTGTTCAATTTTTGGAGTACATCAACTTAATACTACCTATTCTTGTAAATCAAGTATGAGCTTTTTATTACATTGTCTTAAAAAGGGTTTGTGAGCAGTTTGCTGAAAGCTCAATGCAAAGCGAAGAGATCAAATATTCCCTTAAGCGTATGCCCAGTCAATGATCTGTTTAAATGTCTTTTTTACCGCATCCCTGTCTTCCTCCTTTTGAATGTCGATTCCGCAGATAGTACTGCCGTTCATTTGGCTGATCAGGGTCATGTAATAGTTCGCACTGATCAAAATAGCAACCACTGCCCTGAAATTTTTATCCTTATCTTTAAAGTAAGCGTCGGCCAGATTGCTAAAAAAAGATTCAGCTAGTGCCTCCCGATCTTCATTGAGTTCTCTTAAGGGTTTCAGGTTCTCGCAAAGTGCCCAGGTAATGATGCTGCGCATTTCTGCATTTTCCATCAGCGAATCAAGCTGTTTTTCCAGTACATCGTAGGTTGCTGCTTTACCCAGATCTTCGATATTTTCTGGTATAGCCTGTTCGATTTGCTCGGTGTTAGATGCCCAGAAATCCCTGGTGTTTAGGTATTCCTTAACCAATCCTTCCATGCCGCCAAAATAATCGTAGATTAATTTGCGGTCGATTTTAGCTTTTGCTGCAACTTTACTAACATTCAGGCCTTTAAATCCGTCCTTAACCAGGATTTTACCCACTGCTGAGACCATTGCTTTTTTTGTTCTCTCTTTGTTTCTTAAAGGGCCATCAGTAGTTTTCCTGGTCATCGGATTGGTTTATTTCTTGCAATTTGCAATTTTTAAATGATAATTAAATACCCCTGAGCAGTTGTTGATAAAATTGGTAAATTGTAAAGGAACATTAGAAAAGAATATCCGATACAGAATAGTTTGGCATATATTTTCAGGAAGATAATAGTATCTCCCATGGGGGTAATTTATTAATCTTTTTTAAGCACTGGTTTCCAGCCTGTATCCTTTGCTACGTATAACAACAATTTTAATATTCGGATCGAATTCCAGTTTTTTTCTGAGCTTTGATATGAACATATCCAAACTACGCCCTACAATAACACCTTCATCTTCCCATATTTCTTTTTGCAGGCGGCTTCGCGCTATAGTCTCGTTAGGAGACAATGCAAAAATAAGCAGCAAACGTGTTTCAGTTCCAGTCAGGTTTATCGTCTTTTCATTTATTGTCAGTTTATGGTTCTTTGCATCAAACAAAAATGATCCTAAAGCTAAGATGTCAGTATTTTGATCGTTACCAGGTAAAGTCCTTCGTGGTTTAACCGATTTCAAAAAAATAAAGCCAATAAATGCTAAAAATGGCAGGCTACCCAAAAGGTATCCATTCTTTCCGGTATTTATGCCAATCGGTTTAAATTTTACGTTAACCATGTAGCGTCCTTTAGGCTGCAGCCTTCCCTTACATGCTACAATATCATCATTTTTATTTTTGGAGATAGCATATCCATAAACTATGCTTGAGCTGCCACTATTCTGAATATTGACAATATAATCACTCGCGAATGGGGCTTTGGCCAACAAACGCCGTGTGGTATTCACCAGGGAGTCAGTTCTAAAAGTAAGCTCGTTTTCAAACCTGATCTGGTACTCATTTTTGGCGATCTTTTTTACCGGGAGTACCCTCGATGTGCTATCGCCCGACTGTAAGAGTAGTTCATGCCCGAGCTTGCGGAGCAAAACCTCTCTTCTGGCCATATCAAAGTCGTTACTGCCAGTCATACCAGAAGCTGCACCGATTATGGTAATAAACACGAGTAATACCAATCCGCAGAGGTACTTTCTTTTCCCCGAGAGGATATTTTGGTTAAGCTGCATATTGTCAGGTTTTTATTTACAAAGTTTACATTTTTATTTGAAAATTTGTTGATTTACTGAATTTGTAATTTGATAACTTTAATCCGACTGCCTGTGTAATTGTAAAGAGATCATTTTAATTTGCGCTATTCAGCTTATTTTATAGTCGAGAGATTTGATATAAAAGACGAACGCAAGTTATATAACCTGTAGTTGTAAAAAAAAACAACTACAGGTAGCGTATTAAACAACCAGAAGTTGCTGTACTTCTAGCGATTTGGCTATTGAGGCAGATTATCTTTGAGTCGTTAAAAGATTATTAAAAGCAGTATTATGGAAATGAAGATGATCGGTAATAAAATATCCGAAGCAAGAAAAAAACTCAATAAGTCGCAGGCAGAATTAGCACAGCAATTATTTATCAGCCCACAGGCTGTTGGTAAGTGGGAGCGTGGCGAGTCGATTCCCGACCTGATTACATTTAACAGGCTTGCAAAGGTGTTTGGTGTAGACCTGAATTATTTTTCTGAGGATTTTGCGTCTGCCGGAGAGACGAAACAGACCGAAAGCCCCGGTTCTCCCGGCTTGACTGATGCCCACGACCTGGTTAGTTTTAGTGGGAGCAACCTGCCTGATAGTGACTTTTCGGAGATTATTGCACATAAAAGAAAGTTTAAAGGAAGTGCCTTGCGAGGTTCTAATTTTTCGAAGGCAGACTTGACTGGTAGTTCCTTTATTGCCAGTGATTTGCGCGAGGCCAATTTTGATGGTGCAAATTTGAAGGATTGTGTATTTGCTGCCGTAGATCTGGCAGATGCAAGTTTCAATGGCACCAGTTTAACAGGTACCGAATTTAGCAGGTCGGGTTTGATGGGGACAAGATTTATCGGCGCTAATTTAACTGGTACCAAGCTAGGTAAGACCGATCTCAGAACAACACTATTTGAAAATTGCGTTTTTGAAGGGGTGGATTTCAAATATTCAGATCTGAGCGGTGTATGTTTTGATGATCAGGTTTTTACCGGAGTAAAATTTAACAATACTGCTTTACATGAAACCTCGTTCAAAGGAGCTACATTACGGAATGTATCTTTTCGTGCCCAGTATGCGTTGACGAATAAATATTACCGTGTGCTCAAAACCATCTGCTTTAATGGCGCAGCAATGGATAAATTAACTTATGCTGCTTTAAAAGGTGTAGGAGTGGATTTGTCAGGAGTGAGGATAATCTAAAACAAACAAGATGACAAAATTACATTCCGGATTATTGTTTAGGCCAGATCTTAGCGTTAATCGAATTTTGAAAGATTTGAGGACAGAAAAAAATGCCGAAACTTTCCTAATTTTAAGCAGAACAAAATTATCGGAATGAGAAAGCTGATTTATGGCATTAACATCACTTTAGATGGCTGTTGTGATCATACCAAATTTACAGGTGGCGACGAAATTCAAGACTATTTTAGGGAACTACTGGAAAGTGTTGATCTGGTAATTTACGGCCGGAAAACCTACGAACTTATGGTACCTTTTTGGCCTGGGATTGCACAAAATCAATCGATGGGCCGAGCTGCCAATGCATTTGCCAAAGTGTTTTCAGTTTTAGATCGGGTAATGGTTTCGCGTACTTTAAAAGAGGTAGACGACAGGCAAACCACAATTATTGGCGATAACCTGAAAGAAGAAATACTCAAACTAAAGCAGCAACCTGGCAAAGCAATTTCTACCGGAGGGGTTGAGTTACCTGCACGGTTAATTGAGCTGGGCTTGGTAGATGAGTTTCATCTGGTTGTGCACCCGCTAATGGTTGGGCAAGGGAGACGTTTGTTTGCTGAAATGCAATTGCCTGTGCATCTGGGGTTAAATCTTGCAGGCACGCAAACTTTGAGTAATGGTTGCGTGGTGTTGCGGTACGAAAGGATTTGAATGATGATATGAGTAAGGCAGCTGCTGCGGGCGTTGGCGCTTGTACCAGTTTGGACAAAGCTGTAACAATAATATGAATTAATTATATTTGAGGGTACAATGAACTGCTAACTGTAATGTTGTGGCCGAATGTTCGGGCAAAATATACACGCAGCAAATAAAATTTAAAATCGTTGTTATTCAAATCACTCAAACAAGCAGATTTTTGTAATTATGGAAGTTAACGCCATCTCATGGTCCATGGTCTTATGGACATTGTTTAATACGGTATTTTTAATTTATATATTGTTCTTAATTATCAGGTTTTTAAGAAGAAAAAGGTAAAATGCTAAGCATCTTCAGGAAAACTAAAACCTGAAGGCTTAATACATTTTTGATTCGTGGTTTAATGATTAATCAGAAACTGAAAAGTTTAATAAAGTATAAGCCCTAATAACAATCCGGATCACTAAGGACATTAGGAGTTGATTAAGATTTACATAGTAATTTATGTTTTCAAAAAAGGTATTTAAACCTGAAGAACTAATATTTGGAGGAATAGCTATCTCATCACTTATAGTAGAAACAAAATCTGTTGTTCCGGCACTTGTATCTTGTTATTTATTAGCTTTTTATTATTTTGTTTTTTGCTGGTATCTTTTTGCTGTTAAAAATGAAAAAAGGATATTTCGATCAATATCTTTTGGCATTTTGCATGCTTTAATCTGGTTCATTATTGGTTCGTGTTCAATTAAAATGTTTGGCGAACTGGATTGGTTTTTCTATTTGATAGAAGCTATTTTGCTTTTAACAATGGGACTATATCTGTTTTTAAGTAGAAAAAAGAATAGCAATGTTTTTACTTCAGCCAATTGTTGCAGAATTTCTATTATTATTTGCATTAATATTTTTATTCTCATTTTTAAATAAAAAAAGCTTATCCTAACATAAGCCAGGCTACTGCTAAAACCTTAGTCGAAGCACATATTCTGTATTGCGAACGGAAGAAGATGCTTCGCTGCTCCATTAATGACAGACCCATCAGAAGAATCGTCATTTCGACTGAAGCCAACCGGTTTTTCACCAGTAGTGGAACGGAGAAATCTATAAAGACAGATTTCTCGAATACGCTGCACTTCGCTCGAAATGACGACCTTGAATGGGCTGTTATTCATATTGATTTTTATGAAATAAATTGACCCTCAGCATTGACAATTCCCTTAGATGTCTTAGGTGGTAAAAAATAAACCCTGCTATTTAACCATGTAAGTCATATTAACATATTGAAGCTTAAATGTCGTATCTGGTTAAAAATTAACAGCACTCTGCTTATTTGGTGCATGTCTGTACATAATGCCAATATCATTTAAAAACTTGGCAAAATCGTTAAACAAACTGCGCAAATAAATGTGTTCCTTGAAGTCCCGAATCTACACCAGATTTAGGACAACACACACAAATTAACCAAATATGCTAATCAAGAAGAAACACAGCGTTTTAATGCTGGGTACCATAGCCCTTTTATACAATTGGGGCTTGCTGGTACATGCCCAGCAGACCAATGCAAATAAACTTTCCGGCCAGGTAAACCAAAAGATAATAGCCGCTAAACAAGCCAAAGCCGATGCAGAATTCTTTACCAAAAAGAAGCAGCTGCTTACCGCTACCTGGAATGCGCCTTTCAGTTATAACAGCATTAAAACCAATAATGCACCCATAGGACCATACATGGGCAATGGCGATGTCGGTGTGGTTTCCCACACAGCAGAGAACAGCCAGACCTTTCACCTCTCGAAGGTAGATTTTGTAACCGATGGCTGGAGCGACTGGGCAGGTAACGGGCCCGCAGCATTGCCAGTAGGTGGTGTACAAATTACTGTGAATTCGCCTGCTATTGCTACAGGTTTTAATTACCAGATGGACCAGCAAGGAAACGAATTGCGCATGGCTACAGCCACAGTCCAACCTGTAAACATGAAAAGCTGGATGGCCGTAAACGAAAATATTATAGTTACCGAGCTTACTACCACTTCAAAAATACCTGTGAGTATATCGGTAGAAACATTTGCCGATACTGCTACAGCAACCTATGCAACCCATGCCGCAATTAACAATCAGGTAGGGCAGGTTACACGTCAAACCAAAACAACCGATGTAAGGTGGATTTCGAAAGCAGGTGTATCTACCCGCATTGTTGGCGCAACTACTGTATTAAGTTTGGGTTCTAAATCAAAGGTTAATACCTTCTTTGTACTTACCAATACCAAACCCGTATTTGTAATTACCTACCTTTCTGGAGGCGGAAAAAACAATGATGCTAAGCTAGCTGGGGCTTACGCACGGTTAAAATCGATCAATAATACAGGCATTAATACCCTAAAAGCAGCCAAAACTGCCTGGTGGAAAGATATGTGGAGCAGATCTTATGTAGAAACGAACGACGATTTGCTCAACAGGCATTACCTCTCGTCTATTTATTTTCTGGCATCGGCTTACAATGAGCACTCGCCGGCCTGTGGCGGCATGTATGGGGTTTGGAACATGGACGATAAAATGATGTACCATGGCGATATCCACTTAAACTACAACAGCCAGGCAGGTTTTTACAGTGTGTTTTCGGCCAACAGACCCGAAATTGCCAAACCTTTTTACAATTTCATCGAATCTATTGTGCCCGATGGAAAAAGGCGTGCCCAAACCGATCTGGGCAGTGTTCATCAATCGCTGGCAGGTAAATCGGCACGGGGTGTGCTCTTTCTGGTAGGCGGATTAGGTATAGGCGTACCCTATAATTATTATTGGCAGCAAACCATGAATGCACCTTTCAATGTGCCGCTTTTCAGCTGGTATTACGAATATACCGGCGATCTCGATTTCCTGAAAAAACGGGCCTATCCCTTTATCCGCGAATGTGGCGACTTTTATGAAGACTACCTCACTAAAGAAGCTTACGGCGATTCTTACCGTTACTCCATCACCACCGGTGCACACGAAAGCAGCTGGGATTTAAATCCACCGTCCGATTTAGGCTTTGTAGCACAGACCTTTAGTTTACTCCTTAAATACAGTAAGCAATTGAATGTAGATGCCAATCGCAGGGCATTATGGACCGATATTCTTACGCACCTGCCCAAATATAAAGTAATACAACCCACTAAAACACCTAATAAAGGCTTGCCTGTTTTTGCCAAGAACGAAGCCGGCTGGGATTTACCCAATCACATGATCCAAATGCATCCGGTATATCCCTGCGAAGTACTCAATTTGCTTTCGAACCCCGATACCTTGCAGATTGCCAAAAATACGGTTGAGTATTATGAGGTTTCGCAAAATGGTTTCCTGGGCTCTATGAATGCCTTGGGCTTAAGCGGGTTTATTATGGCCGCCCGGGTGGGCTTTAATCCCGATATCATTGTCGAAAACCTGAAAGCACAGGTTGGCAGGGCTAAGGCCAATTTTTTAATTAACGATGGGCATCACGGTGCAGAGAAAACTACCTTGATCGAAACCATTAATTCCATGATGCTGCAAAACCTCGATAGTACTTTATATTTATTTCCGAACTGGATTAAGCAGGAGGCATCATTTACCCGTTTGCGTACAAAAGGGGCTTTCCTGGTTTCGGCCAGTTATGATGGTACGCAGGTTTCGAAGCTCGAAATAAGCAGCGAAAGAGGTACCCGGTGCTACATTGATAACCCCTGGAAAGGAGACGACATCCGCGTTACCGAAAATGGGAAGCCAATAGCTGTAAGCCATGTTGGCAACCGGTATAGCTTTGCAACAAAACCCGGAGGTATTTACATGCTTCAGCAGTTAAAATTAAATTAAAAGCATTGATGTTCAGGTGTCAACAGTTATTCCGAAAAATTGATTAAAATTGTGTTACGAGTGTTAGCACTTGTAAATAATAAAAACTAAACCAAATAAAACCAAACTTATGAGTAAAATTCAAACGACCAAATTATTTTGGTCAAGCTGCCTTGCGCTATTGGTCACCTCGCTATCGTTCGGTATCCGTGCCGGAATGATGAACCAACTGGGAATTGATTTTCAGTTAAGTGCAACACAACTGGGCACCATTACCGCAACCGCTTTCTGGGGATTCCCGCTGGCCATTGTAATCGGTGGATTTATTGTTGATATTATCGGGATGAAACGGTTGCTCGTATTGGCCTTTCTGTTTCACCTTTCGGGCATTATACTAACTGTTTATGCACAGGGCTACTGGACATTGTTTTTTTCTACCCTGCTTATTGGTATTGCCAATGGTTTGGTAGAAGCAGCATGTAACCCGCTGGTGGCAACACTATATCCTGAGAACAAAACCACGCGCTTAAATCACTTTCATTTATGGTTTCCGGGTGGTATTGTAATCGGTACCTTATTGGTTACTTTCTTTACGCAAATTGGCCTGGGCTGGAAAATACAGGTGGCCATGATGCTTATTCCAACCTTAATTTATGGTTACCTGTTTTCGAAACTCGATTTCCCTGTAACCGAGCGGGTATCATCAGGCTACTCGAGCAAGGATATGTATAAAGCAGTAGTATCGCCATTGTTTATTTTCATGTTTATCTGCATGTTTGGCACCGCCATTACCGAATTATTTACCGGTCAATGGATTGGATTGCTACTTAAAAACGTAACCAGCAATGCCATTTTATTGCTTACACTTACTACAGGTATTATGGTAATTGGCAGGGGCTTTGCCGAGCCGGTAGTTAAGAAACTTGCACCACAAGGCGTGCTGTTGCTTTCGGCAATATTTGCCGCCACAGGGCTTTATTTGCTAAGCACGCTAACCGGAAATGCCATTTTTTTCGCAGCCATTATTTTTGGTATTGGTGTTTGTTATTTCTGGCCTACCATGATTGGTTTTGTGGCCGAAAATATCCCGCAATCGGGTGCGTTAGGCTTAAACCTAATGGGTGGCGCAGGAATGTTCGCCGTATCAGTATATACCATTTTTATGGGCAGTTTTTACGACGGGCTGATTGTTAAACACCTGCCACAGGGAGCTGATTTAGGAACTTATTTTAAAGCTGCCGGCGACACTGAGCAAGGGCTGGCACTGAGCGAAGCCAAAAAACTGGCCGGACCTGAAGTTTTACAGGCTACGCTTACCATTCCAATTATACTTATTGTAGCCTTTGGCTTATTGGTAATTTATATGCGCGCCCGAAAAAGCAAACAAGTAGCCAATTTAAATACGACTGTATAAGGTTGTGTAATCCCTTGCGGAGTCGTCATTTCGAGCGAAGTGCAGCGTAGTCGAGAAATCTGTCTCTATAGATTTCTCCCCGTCTGTAAGGGCAGGCGTTCCACCATCGGTGAAAAACCTGCTGGCTTCAGTCGAAATGACGACTCTTCTATTGGATCTATCAATAATAGCCTGTCGAAGGACCTGCCTTAATACCTTACGAAGCATTTCAACGCTTTGACAGGCTCAGTGTGATAGATTTCCAGTGTATGCAACCTTTATCTATACACTAGCTAATTAAAAGCTCACTCCGGCAAGTCAAATCACATTAGAAAAAGGCAATAAAACCACAAATACCAATAACCCTGCTATGCGCATAAAGCACATTTTTTTTACCCTGATACTATGGGGAATCTTTTTCTCCCTTAACGCTCAACAAAAAATTAAAGTAGCCTGTATTGGGAACAGTATTACCTATGGTATGGGGCTCGCTAACCGCGAAAAAGGCAGTTACCCTGCACAACTGCAAAGCATGTTGGGCAATAATTATCAGGTCATGAATTTTGGTCATAGTGGCGCTACCTTGTTAAAAAACACCGCTAACAGTTACTGGAAAACAAAGGCCTACGCCGATGCCTTAAAAAGCGAACCCAATATTGTGCTCATCAAATTAGGAACCAACGACAGTAAGGGTCAGTATAGAAACAGATATGGGGAGTTTGATAGTACGTATAAAGCGATGATTAACAGTTTTAGGCAATTGCCTGGTAAACCACGCATTATTTTAGTTGCGCCGGTAGCTACATTTAATGCCGATACCAGTTCTATTTCAGATCGTGTGCTGGTAAATCGCATTATTCCAATGATACAGCAGGTAGCTTTTGACGAAAAACTAGTGCTCATTAATCTACACCCCCTGTTTGTAGATAAGGAAGAACTGTTTCCGGATAAAATTCATCCATCAGCAGCAGGCGCAACCATTATTGCATCACGTTTATACGAAACCATAACACAAAAGGGAACAGAAAATTTCGACATTTATACTAAAATAAAAGCAGAGCAGAACATCACCAGTTTTTATGGTTTTGAGTGTGCCAGTTTTAAGTTTAATGGCCGCGATTGTAAGGTGGTTAAACCAAAAATAGTGGCAAAAGGGCATCCCTGGGTGTGGCGTGCACGTTTCTGGGGGCACGAACCACAAACTGATGTCTCGCTGCTCGAACGTGGTTTTCATGTTGTTTACTGTGATGTTGCCGAGCTTTTTGGCAATGCCGAAGCCATTACATTGTGGAACAGGTTTTATGCACTGATGAGGCAGGGCGGAATGAATAAAAAAGTAGCTTTAGAAGGTATGAGCCGTGGCGGTGTTTATGTGTACAACTGGGCGTTGGCCAATCCGGATAAAGTGGCCTGTATTTATGCAGATGCACCTGTTCTCGATTTAAAAAGCTGGCCCGGAGGTAAGGGTAAAGGCCCGGGGAGTAAAACCGATTGGGAAATTTTTAAAAAGGATTACCAGCTAAACGATGAAGAAGCCAATCGCTTTAATCAAAACCCCATAGATAATGCCGCAAAAATTGCCCGGCTCGGCTTCCCGATGTTGCATGTAGTTGGCGATGTAGATAATGTGGTGCCAATTGCTGAAAATACAACACCATTCGAAAAAATAGTACGCGAAAACGGTGGAGATATTAAGGTAATCCACAAACCAAATGTGAACCACCACCCACATAGTTTACCAAATCCTACGCCCATTACAGATTTTATTTTGAGGGCAACAGGGCAGAAGGTTACCTTTGCACCTTCCAATGAAATGTTGAAGCAGAAATAAAATGATTTGTTGGTTTAAAGGATATATTTCCTTTTGCCCGTTTTTTTTTGGTATTTCGCTAGCTTTTTATTGTATTCGTAGTTTCTAAGACATAAATTTGAAAGAGAAACATGGATATATACAGGGATTATAGTGATCAGGAGCTTTGCTCACTTCTTAAAGAAGGAGATCGCCCGGCCTATATCGAAATTTATAAGCGTTACAATAGCCTGTTGTTTCTATATGCATACAAAAAACTTCGAAATAGGGAAGAAGCTAAAGACGCGGTGCAAGAAGTATTTATTCAGCTATGGAACCGCCACCTGCACCTGTCATTTAATAGCTCATTAGCAGGATATCTTTATCAGTCTGTTCGTAACCGGGCACTCAATATATTTGCACACCAGCAGATTGAACAAAAATACATCGATTCTTTAAACGATTTTCTGGGTACCCATGCCTCAGATACCGATTACCTGATCAGGGAAAAAGAAATTGCGGCACTAATTGATAACGAAATCAATGCGCTTCCTCCTAAAATGCGCCAGGTATTTTTGTTAAGCCGTAAAGAACATAAAACTTATAAAGAAATCGCAGCCGAGATGAATATCTCAGAGGATACCGTAAATACCCAAATGAAAAGGGCACTGAAAACTATGAGAGACAAATTAGGCCCTCTTTTTATCCTGTTAGGCTTCTTTTACTAAAACTTATTCTATTTCTTGTTTGTGTTTAATGTGTTGATATGCAGTGTTTTGTGTTTGAGTTGGTGTTTTTGTTAGAAAAAAATAAAAACCTTGTCACTGTATAGCTTCCCTTAACTGTCATGGATATAATTAGCGCCAAAACAAACCACCATGAATAACGCCGAAAAACTATTAGCGAAATATAAAACCGGGCAATGCTCCGACGCAGAAATATTAATACTACAAAACTGGTTTCATCATTTACATGAAACGGAAGATATAAAGTTAGGAGATGAAGATTTTGAACAGGTAGAAAAGGAGATGTGGAATGTGATTGCAGCAGAAGCACCAGGTACTAAGGTTGTACACGTGGCTAATTTCCGTTTCAGGTATTGGGCGGCGGCAGCATTTGTAGCCGCACTTGGAGGATTGTTTTTTTATAAAATGTATTTGCAGCAGAGCAGTATCGGAGCTACTAGCAATACTATTAAGCCTGGCGAGCAAACGGCAACACTTATTTTAGCTAATGGCAAAAAAATTATGCTGTCAAATACTTTAAATAACAATGCCATAACCGAACATGGTGTACGGATAACCAAAACAGCAGATGGGAAGTTGATGTATAACATTATAGGAAACGCGGCCGATACCAGCGTTTACAACACCTTATCGACAGCAAAAGGACAGCAATACAGTGTGGTGCTACCAGATGGATCGTTGGTTTACCTCAATGCATCATCATCCATTACTTATTCTACAGGCTTGAACCACACTGCCCGAAGGAAGATTAAATTAGTTGGAGAGGCTTATTTTGAGGTTGCGAAAAACAAGAAGCATCCATTTGAAGTTTTTAGCGGAAATCAAAAGGTAGAAGTACTGGGTACACATTTTAACATTAATAGCTATAACGATGAACCCGCTACAAAAACAACACTGCTTGAAGGTAGCGTAAAAGTTTCTCCGATTGCCGAACAAGCAAATCAGTATAAGGTGCTGGTTCCGGGAGAGCAGGCCGTATTAAGCAACGGTATAATTCGGGTAGAAACAGTGAACCCCGAAGAGGCAATATATTGGAAAGATAACAAATTCAGTTTCCATAGCGAAGATATAGAAACCGTTATGCGTGAAGTATCCAGGTGGTACAACGTAGATGTTGTTTATCAGGATGATGTTAAACACGTAAAAGTAAGCGGCTCTGTTTCGCGCTTTGCAGATATAACCATGTTGCTTGATAAACTGGAAAAAACAGGCTTATTGAAATTTACGATACAGGGCAAAAATATTATCGTATCAAAAGCCTAGCAAATTATAATCAATTAATTAGAACCATAAACTAAACTAAACCAAACAGATGAAGAAAAATCTACAACCAAAGAGCTGACTCAGCTTATAGGAGAGGTACCATAAAGCGTAGAGGTGTTCTAGCCCCTCTACGCAAATGCCTGGGTACCATCCTGAACGGGAAATAATCCCGAAAAGACCGACTGAATATCAATCTTGAACCTAAACCCAAACCCTACAAAAGTATGAATAAATCTACTTTTAACCTAGGTGTGCCGTTTAACCGGCTGCGCCCTAAAATTTTCATGGCTATGAAAATAACTACTTTTCTGGTTTTAGCCATCTGTATGCAGGTAAGTGCCAGCACATTTGGCCAAAGTATAACGCTCTCCCAAAAAAACGTTTCTTTAATTGAAACACTTAAGAAAATAAAGCAACTCTCTGGTTACGATGTACTTTATGGCGATGAAATTTTGCCAAAAGCCAAAAACGTAAGTTTTAAACTGTCTAATGTAACACTGGATGCCGCATTGGAAGAAATTTTTAAAGGGCAAGACCTTACTTACTCTATTAGCGATAAAACCATTGTGATTAAGAAAAAAGAGCTTGATTTTTTAGACCGGCTCATCAATCGCATCAGTGCTATCGAAATTAGAGGGAAGGTGGTAGACGAAAAAGGATTACCCATGAGCAGTGTGAGCATTAAAACCAAAAATGGTGGAAAAGCTGTTTATACCAATAGCGAAGGTACCTTTGCCATTAATGTAGAAAACGAAGATGTTGTACTTGTTTTCTCGTACGTAGGCTATGCCACCAGAGAGCTTAATGCCAGAAACAACATGACAGTTGTTATGCAGCCAGATGTTTCTAACCTGGAACAGGTAGTTGTAACTGGTTATACCCAGAAAAAAGCATCAGAACTTACCGGCAGTGTGCAGAGCATTAGCGGTGAAACATTGCGTAATGGCGTATCAACAGTAAACGGGTTGGCCATGTTGAAAGGTGTAGCAGCAGGCTTATACATTGTAGAACAAGGTGGTAGTGTAGCCAACCGCGGTCAGGTGGTTTTACGTGGGCAGAGCAGCTTTAATGATGCTTCTAATACTAACTACGGCCCGCTTATTGTGATAGATGGGGTAATTACCAATGCTGCAAACCTGCAGGATATTATTGATCCCCAGGATATTGAAAGCATCAACATTTTAAGAGATGCTGCCTCTACCGCAATTTATGGTTCGAGGGCAGCACAGGGGGTAATTGTGGTGGTAACCAAGCGCGGTAATGTTGGCAAAACGAAAATAAATTTTGGGGTGAATTACGGAAAGGTACAAAATAACCGTGCCATCCGGTTTATGAATACCGCAGAAGCTACTACCCATATTACCAAATACATGCAAGCATTGTATAATGGCACGGCATCTTTAAGAACCACCTATCCCACCTTTAATCAGTATTTTAATACCACCCGCATTTTTTCTGATGCAGATTTGGCTGTAGATACCGAATGGGATAACAAGGCCTTTTTTACGGATGGTAATCAGCGCGATATTAATCTCTCTGTTTCCAGCGGAACCGATAAAACTAAATTCTACACCGCGTTAAACTGGAATAAACAGGATGGCACCCTGCTGGATGATGGAGTAAACCGTAAATCTCTCCGGGTTAATGTCGATCAAAAGATTACAGATAAACTTACTTTCAGTTTAAATACCAATGCCATCTTAGATAATTATACTTCAACCAATAGCGAAAGTCAGTATTATCTGTTTCAGCCCTGGGTTTCGCCAAATTATGCCAATGGCGCTTTGGCCGATTCGATTTCTAATTATACCTATAGGGCAACAGGTGCGCGTTTAACACAGTATTACGATAATCCATTATACTCACATGAGTACAATACGGTAAAAACAAGCCGCTTAAATTTATTGGGAACAGGTATTTTAAAATATGCCATTACACCGTGGTTATCAGTACAATCTGCTAACTCTATCAATTATAATAACAACAGCGTAAACGGTTATAAAGATCCGCGGACTTATAGAGGAAGGTATGATGGAGCTGCATCTAATCGGATTTATGTGAATGGAGCCTTAACCCTTAACGATACCAAGAGCACGTATTTCTTAACTTCGAACTTAATTAATTTTAACAAGACTTTAGGAGATCACCAGCTTTCGGCAATTATTGGTCAGGAATATTCGCGTACCCATTCCGAAAATGTATCGATATCGGCTTACAATAGCCCATATCCCGGCGAACGTAATTTGGGCGCATTTTTAACCTATGGTACCTGGATTAATAAGTTAACCGGTACACCGGCAATCCCTTCATCAACAGCACCAATAGATAAAGCTTCTTTCTCGGTTTTTAGTGAAATTAATGATAGCTATAAATCGCGTTATTTTGCTTCAGCCTCTATCAGGAGAGATGGATCTACTAATTTTGGGATTAACAACCGCAATGGTACTTTTTACGCAGTAAGCGGGGGCTGGTTAATTAGTGGCGAAGAATTTATGCGGGGTGCCAAAGTGATCAGCAATCTGAAGCTGCGGGCCTCTTATGGTACATCGGGAAGAGAAGCAGGAGCCGACTACCTGAATTTTACCACTTACAGCGATGCGGTATTTTACAATACCACTACTACTTCGGGCTCTACTATTAACCGCTTAGGAAATGATAATATTACCTGGGAAACTACCTATGCGACCAATTTAGGATTGGATATCGGATTATTTAAAAGAGTTAATTTAAGTATCGATTTCTACAATAAAGACAGTAAAAACCTGCTTCAGAATGTGCCATTGCCGAGTTATGTGGGCTTTAGCTCGCAATACCGTAACGTAGGCGAAATCAGAAACAGAGGGATCGATTTACAGTTGAATACAGAGAATATCCGTTCAAAAGATTTCAGCTGGTCCATGAATTTCAATATCAGTTTTAATAAAAATAAACTGGTTTCCATTAAAGGCGATTCGCTAATTGATGGTTACAGTGGATCTTACTACCGCTATATTGGCGATGACATTAACACCTTAAAAGCCATTAAATATGTTGGCGTAAACCCGGCAAATGGACGGCCACAGTTTGAACGTTTGTTGGCTAATGGGCAAATACAGATTGTAGATAGTATTGCGCTTGTTAAGGCCGATCGTTTACGTGGTTTTCAGAATATCGGTTCGGCAACCCCTAAATTTTTTGGTGGCTGGACCAACAATTTTCGCTACAAGAATTTTAATCTGAGTCTTTTGTTCAATTTCTCTTACGGAAACAAAATCATGAACAATGCTGTAAGAAGCTTTGTTGACCCTACAGCCTGGCAGGCAGGATTTAATATTCCGCAACCCAATAGTGCCATTCGTTTTTGGCAGGGGCCTGGCGATACCGATGCCAATTATCCAAACTTCTACGATCTGGCTTTCAGTCAACGTGGCGGTATTAACATCAATTCCTCTCTGCTCTATGTAGATGCCAGCTATGCCCGTTTGCGTAACGTTCGCTTCGGCTATGATGTACCTGCTTTGGCTTTAAAGAAAATACACCTCGCTTCGCTTAACGTTTATGCAAGTATGGATAATGTATTTGTAATTAAATCAAAAGATTTGTTTGCATCAGACCCCGAAGGAGCAACTATTGGCGGCACATCCAATGCCTACAGCGGTACAGGCGTGGCCAGTGGTATGCCCAGAAGGTTTGTTGTGGGTTTAACCGCCGGGTTTTAATTATTGATTCCATA
The DNA here is from genome assembly GCF_003852395.1 of Pedobacter sp. KBW01. Classification (NCBI taxonomy): domain Bacteria; kingdom Pseudomonadati; phylum Bacteroidota; class Sphingobacteriia; order Sphingobacteriales; family Sphingobacteriaceae; genus Pedobacter; species Pedobacter sp. KBW01. Next base: position 176,256 of record NZ_QAJQ01000004.1, on the reverse strand, counting down.
TTAACTTAAGCACAATACAATGAAAAGAAAAATATTTAATATAGGATGTATTGGGGTATTGCTAATGATAGGTACTCTATCTGCCTGCAAAAAGCAGTTAGATAGTCTTGCTCCCCATAATGTAAACTTCGAAAATCAGCAGTTTGGATCGCCTAATGGCTATACAAAAGCTACCATTGGCAATTATACAGCCTTATACACAAGCTATGAAACGCCCTGGTTTAATATTAGCGAATATCGTGGTAACAACGTAAAGGTTATTGATGTTACTTCTACCAGTAGCGCTGCCGATTTACAAAACACGGATGCTTTTAAATACAATAACTCCGAATCTAAAGATTTTGGCCTGTCTGATGCCTTTTGGTTTGCCTCTTATAAAGCGCTACTGGGCGTAAATGTATTCCTTAAAAACGTATCGGCTACCGAAACCAATAATGTGATTTTACAGGCAAAGGCAGAAAACCTGTTTTTAAGAGCTTTTATCAATTTTAACCTGCTCCGTGTTTACGGCCGGCCATATTACCAGAGTCCGGCTACCAATTTAGGCATTCCGATTATTACAGCGCCTCTAGATCTGACTGCAACACCGCCGGCAAGAGCTTCAGTGCAGGCCTCTTACGATCAGGTGATTGCAGATTTAAACCAGTCTATTGCTACCTTTAAATCAAAAGGTGTAAATAGTTTTGCTTCTAAATATGGTGCATTTGCCTTGCTCTCGAGGGTATACCTTTATATGAGTGGTACTTTTGATCAGCCAAATGCCAATTACGCCAGGCTATCTGCGCAAGCAGCCGATTCTGTTATCCTAAACGGAGGTTATCGCTTACTGCAAGGTACAGCATATTCCAATTACTATGCAGCAAGTAATCAGCTAAATACCGAAACCATTTGGGCAATTAACCACGAAGCCAGTACCTCTAATCTGCCAATTTTGTTAATGCAGCCTCAGGGAACTTACGTAGGGCTTTATACAACCGGGCAGATTAAACCTTCGCCTGATTTGTTGGGTAAACTGGCTGCTACCGATTTGAGAAAGAATTTTTACTTTACAGATCTCTATCCAGGCAATACTACCGATGTATTAAGCACCAACAAATACAGTTATCGTTTCTTCAATGGAGTTAACGGCGTGTACTATTCCTATGCTGCTTTTAATCATTTAAGGCTGGCAGAAGTTTACCTGAACAGGGCAGAGGCGAGGCTAAAAGCGGGAGACACAGGCGGTGCACTGGCCGATTTAAATGTAATTCATACCCGTGCCGGATTAACAGCCCTTGTTGGTTTATCAGGTCAGGCCCTGTTTGATGCTATTTTATTAGAGCGAAGATTAGAGCTGGCTTTCGAAGGACATAACAGTTACGATTACTTTAGAAATGGCCTTCCGATGGTGCGGAATTATAGTTCCTTTAATTCGCCACCATTAACTGTTAACCCAACTGATGCCAAAGTGGTGATGCGAATTTCTCAGCTCGTTTTAACCGAAAATCCAAACATTATTCAAAACCAACAATAAACTACCCATATGAAAAGATATATTTTATTTATGGCAACACTGCTTGCCGTATTCAGTGTACAGGCACAGCAAAAATTTACCCTCAAAGGCCAGATAAATGGCAAAGAAACCGGGATGTTGAAATTAAGGTACACCCAGCCTGATGGTCAGGTAGTTCAGGATAGCGCCGCCATAACCGGAGGGAAGTTCGAATTTAAAGGTACACTAACCGAACCCTTAATGGCATATATTATGGGCAATGTAAAAAGGCAATCGATGGATGACCCTAATTTGGGTTCTTTATTTTTAGCTCCGGGAGAGTTAAAACTGCTCTTAACCGAAGGAGAATTTAAAGATCTGAAATTAACCGGTTCCAAACCTCACGATGAGTATAAAGCAGTAGAGCAATTGAAAGCTCCTATTGGCGAAGAAACCAAGCCCATTTTAGCTAAGCTCCAAAAAGCCAGCGATGCTTATGTACAGGCTAAAAAAGAAAACCGACCCGATGCAGAGCAGGATGCCTTAAGAGAAAAAGCTGCTGAAATCAGAGATGAGCTCGAGCCATTTAATTTAAAAAGGGATAAAATTGATCTTGATTTTATTAGCCACAATCCCAATTCCTATTATGCAGCATTTTTGCTTGGTTTCAAAATATCGGGTTTAAAACTGGCAGACGCTAAAAAATATTACGAAGCTTTTAGCCCTGCAGTTAAAGCGAGTAGCTATGGTAAAAAGATGCTAAAAGAAGTTCAGAGCCTTCAATCAGGTTCTCCGGGTAGCACTGCATTTGGTTTCGCTAAAAAGGACATCAACGGACAAGATTTAAGCCTGGCTGATTTTAAGGGAAAGAAATACGTATTGCTCGATTTTTGGGCGAGCTGGTGTGTGCCTTGCCGTAAAGGTAATCCACACTTACTTTCACTATATAGTAAGTACAAAGATAAAGGCCTGGAAATTATCGGTGTTGCAGACGATGACAGTGCCCAGGCTGCCTGGAAGAGGGCAGTAGAGCAAGATAAGATCGGTGTTTGGAAACATATATTGCGCGGTTTAAAACGTACACCAACCGGCTTTGACCGATCAGAAGATACGAGCGATGGTTACGGAATCCATACGCTCCCAACCAAAATATTAATTGATAAGAATGGGATTATTGTTGGGCGCTACGGTGGTGGCGGAGAAAGTGATGAAGAAATGGATAAAAAATTAGCCAGTATTTTTAACTAATCATATTAAATAAGATGAATACAATACTAAAGAAAATAAATTTATCGCTGTTTGGTGTATTGTGCCTATGCATGTCGCTAAAGGCTCAGTCTCCAGCCGGATATATATTGAAAGGTACTACCCACGGAATTAAAAACGGGAAAGTTTACCTTTCCAGATATAATGAAGAAGATAGGACTTCTACCAATATTGATAGTACGAATGTAATAAACGGTGCTTTCATTTTTAAAGGTAAACTGGCCAGTGCAGAACAGCTGGGCCTAAACATAAAACCCGGTAACTGGTCTGCTAACCTTTTTTTAGAGAATGGTACAGTTAACATCAGTATCGATACAGCTGGAGCTGATCATTACGATTATACCAAATATGGACAGGGAAAAGGCGCACGCTTAAAAAAGGTAATAGTTAAAGGATCCAGAAGTCAGGATCAGCTGGATGCACTTGAAAACAATCCTGCACTTGCAGAAACCAAATCGAAAAGGGAAGCCCTGGGTAAGCAATACACTGCCGAAAAGAACGCAGAGAAAAAGGAAGCACTAAAAGCTGCTATCGGCAAATTAACCGAAGAACACAATGCCATTCAATTTAAGCTAATCAATCAATTTATAAGTCAGAACCCATCTGCGGTATCAGGAGTATATGCTTTTGGTAATTACTATAAATTTAATTCCACTATGCCCGTTGCAACTTTAAGCAACACAATTCAACAATTTAAAGGAGAAGCTAAAACCAGTAGTTATTACATTTCGCTTGCCAAACAACTTAAAGATAGGGAGGCACTTTTGCCAGGTAACATTGCGCCCGATTTCACTTTATTGAAAAGAGACAGTACCAAATTATCGCTTTCTGATTTGAGTGGAAAATATGTGATGATAGATTTCTGGGCAAGTTGGTGTAAGCCCTGTAGAGAAGCTATTCCGCACTGGAAACAGGTTTATGAAAAATACCACAACAAAGGTTTTGAAATATTAAGCGTATCAGATGATAGCAAGTGGAACGATTGGATTAAAGCAATGGATATTGAGCAGATGCCATGGCCACAGGTTATAGATGAATTTCCTAAAAAGATGATGCCTGCAAGAGTTGGAAGCATGTACCAGGTACATTTTATCCCATTCTATGTGTTGTTAGATAAAGAAGGAAAAATACTGGTTTATGGCGACGATGAAAAAATAATTGATGCGAAACTCGCAGCCCTTCTGGGAAGTTAACAATAGCAAACTGGTCTTAGCATTTAGCTGAGGCCAGTTTGTGTTTTTATAGTTGTTTACCAACAGAAAAAATACCAATAAAAATGTCGCAATTCAGTGTAGATTTTAAATCTTTGTATATGCTAAAGATATCTATAAAAACATTTTTAATTGCGCTCAATGTGCTATTATTCAACACCATTGTTTCTGCACAGCATGTAGTAGAACCTGCCAATAATCCGGCAGAATGGTCAAAACCTTACCAGCCTTTTCGCATTGCAGGTAACCTGTATTATGTAGGCACTTACGATCTGGCCTGCTACCTCATTACCACACCAAAAGGGCACATCCTCATAAATACCGGATTGGCTAATTCGGCCAGTCAGATTAAAGCCAACGTAGAGGCGCTGGGTTTTAAGTTTGCCGATATTAAAATACTTTCTACAACACAGGCACATTTCGACCACATGGGTGCTATGGGTACCATTAAAAAACAAACCGGGGCTAAACTGGTAATCGATGCAAAAGATGCCGATGTGATGGCAAGTGGTGGCCGTACCGATTATGCACTTGGCGGAAAAGTAAGTTCTTACGCTCCGCTAAAGGCCGATCGGCTTTTAAAAAATGGCGATTCGGTTAAATTGGGTAATATGGCTTTAGTACTGTTGCACCACCCCGGCCATACCAAAGGCTCGTGCAGTTTTTTGTTTAATGTTAAAGACGGTAAAAAAACATACCGCGTACTAATTGCCAATATGCCAACCATTGTAACCCACGAAAGGTTTGATCAGATCAGCACATATCCGGAAATAGCCAAAGATTACGCCTATACACTTGGTGCCATGAAAAAGCTTTCGTTCGATATCTGGTTGTCATCACACGCCAGTCAGTTTAACCTGCACACCAAACACCAACCCGGCGATGCCTATAATCCTGCTGCATTTATCGATAGAAAAGGTTACGATCAAACACTAGCCGATTTGCAAAAAGAATACAACAAGAAGATTAATAGTAAGTAAGTATTGAATGATTTAATTTTGAATGAGTGAATGTTTATAGCGTAGTGCCTATTCCTTCATTCAAAATTCAATCATTCTTAAATAGTGTGTCATTCTGAGCCTGTCGAAGAACTTTCGTTCATCTGTATTAGGTAACTTCTAAATCGGATTAATGATTGAATATTTTTAGCACGATGCCCATTCCCTCATTCAAGATTCAATCATGCTAACATTATTAACAAACGCTGTTTAGTGAACGTTTGCGTAATATAAAGAAGCCAAACCCACCCATAATGAGAATTAATATGGGCAAATCAGTGTCCAATGGGCAAGCAATATAAGTTATTATTGAAAAAAGGTACCCTCTGGGATAGTCTATCCCCGCGCTTCTTAACGTACAAGATCCAAATCCGCCAAGGGCAGACTTGTTAGAACAGGCCAGATCAGTGTATAAACCTGAATAATTAATATCGTAATCAAAGGTTGTTCCTGTAACAATGGTCTGGTATACGTTGCCATATACGGCATCATAACAGGCTTGTCCTGAAACTGGGGTTATTTGTGGACCCGCAAACACTAAATTCCTACTTGTTAAAACTAAAAACAGTAAGCATAGAGGCAAAATTGTCTTCATGCGCAACAACTACTTCAAGAAATATATTTACAATTAGGGGACGGACGGATCAAATGTAACATTTTTTTTGCAAAAGCAAAATGAAGCAATCTTTCATCCTTTTCTTCCTCTATTTCTCCTCTGGAAAGATTGCTTCATGCTATCGCTCAATCCGGCTGCTTCGTTCGCAATAACAAATTGGTATAGTCATACGAGGCTGCCATTTGCTGCTATAAGTCTGTTAGATAGTTGCTTATTTAGATTTGTTTACTCGTTGATAACTAATTACCATAAGTAAAAGAAACTCTTGGCGCTATTTCAACATAACCATTATCTTTAAAATAAGCCACAAAGTAAGTGCCCGAAGGGCTATTGGCAGGCAAAGTTAGTGTTGCACTTCCGGTGGCAATGCCATTGGTATATTTCCAGGCAGTAGCATAATTACTGGTGCCCGGTACTTTGCCGTTTTGATAAATACCAACCCAGGCCTGAGGATCAGCAGAGCCGTTTGCAAAATTTACCGTAATCGTTTCTCCCGTTAAATAAGCAGTTTTGTTTACCCCAACAGTTGGCTGTACGGTTGTAATCGAAAAGGTAGTAATTACACCTTTATGATCAGAAGGCCATGTTCCGGTTGGAATAACAAAAGGATTGGTGTAAGTGGCATCTTCGTAACCCTGACCACGAACAATAGAACCAGAAGGCCCAAATACAATCGATTCATCAACACTCACTCTATCGTTGTTATCTGCGTAATAAATATAATCAATACGGTCTCTTTCATCTGCATCCGGTGCCCAAACTAGCGACGATAAACTGGCACTGGTGTTAAAAGCTGCCCAGGTAAATCCGGGAGCGAGTACAGGATTCGGATTTTTGACCCGGTACGAATCTTTATATCCTTTGGCATACAAAGCCACACTGCCTTGCCAGGGCACAATGGTCCCATGATGATCGAACAGATTTTTTTGAGCATCAACCCAGTCTAAATGCGAAGGTTCGTTAAAATCTCCGCCCAATATCACAATTCTTCCGCTTTCCCTTTCCAGCTTTGCATCGTTAATAAAGGCGTTTATTTCTTCATCTCTGCTCGATTGTAAGTTCGAAGCCAAAACCGCATTTACATCTGTAACGGGTTGGCTTATTTTTTGAAAGCTGTTACCATCATAACCTCTTGGCAGGTAACAGGCATAATTTAAATAATCTAAATGCGCCGAATATACTGCAACCTCTGTGTTAACATTAAGCTTAACAATGGCTTTATCAAACGAATTGCCGTATATACCCGCTTTAAATGAAGCGATCGGATATCGGGATACAATACCCACATTATCATCTTTAAACGAATAAAATGTAAGGTTTTTTTGCTGTAATGCCGCCACAATTCTGGCGCTAAAATTTGTATTGCTGTAATTACGTACTTCACTTAAAGTAATAATATCGGCTCCCGATTGTACAATCGCATCTACAATACCATTAAAGCCTCCAGCTACCTTTGTACCCTCTTGCCAAACATTTAATTGCAAAACTTTTAGCTTAATTGGGGTTGAGGTAGAAGTGGTCTCGAGCGTTTTGGGTTTAAGCGAGCTTGTATTGTTTGCTGCAGTTAACGATTGGTCTTTTTTGCAGCTCATAAAAAGCAAACCGGTTAGGCAAATAACCAAGTAATTATTTTTCATAATTTTTGTGGAGATAAAATATCCCAGGCATCCATTATCGGAAACCTGGGATATGATGAGTTAAGGTAATGTAGTTAAATTAACACTTGGTGCTGTACCCGTTGCTGTTCTGCTTAAAGCGGTGCCATAACTGGTATAGGTTGCAAAGAACCCCCCGTTTTTAAGGTAAAAACTATTGCCCGTTACACCACCCTGGTAATCCATTCGCTGCTCTGCCGATGCTGTAGCATCATAACTAAAACTCGCATTGGTAACCTCTGTCCAGCTGCCTGCACTGGTTTTGTACCACTGGTTACCATAATTACAGCTTCTTTGTAAATAGCCCTGATCGGGATTAAAGTTTTCGATAAACGAATATACACCAGTTAAGTAAGCTGTAGTATTCGGACGTTTCCACTGAGCCAGTACTTTCCAAACGCCGTTTTCGGGCGCATAAAACCAGGCCGTATAATCAGAGCCACCAGTACCATCAGGTTTACCTTGCAATAAGAATTTATAAGTTGTACCGGCAACCAAGTTAAACAACATGTACGATTGGCCTCCGGTGCCTTCGCCGCCAAAACCGTTGGTGGTTACATCGGTTCCTTTTCTAACCAGGGTAGTAGAGCCTGTTGATGGATCCCAAACCGAAAATAAAACCCTTCTTTCAGTAGCCGAATTTACCTGCATACCAAAATAACCTCCGCTAAAACCATCGGCCATAAAGTACGAGCCTATTTTATCCTGTCCGCTCGGAACATTCAGTTCGCTGTAAAACCATTCGGTGCCCGATGGTACGGTGTAATTTAAGTGGCAGGATGGGCCTCTTCGCGACCAGTAATAATCTGCAACCGTGTTGGCATATTGCACGTTCGATGCAACTACAGGCCCGCTGATTACGAGGTCAGAAATATCGCCAAAATAGCTGCCTGTTTTACTAACGCCTTGAATATCTACCCTAACATAACCGGTCGCAGTAATATTTACAGTGCCAATGTTGGTGGTGGTAGCCGTTGTGCCGGTAATGGTTTTGTTAAATACAGTTCCGTTAACAGTTACTTTAATGTTACTGCTGCCCGAAGGTACAGTGCCTTTTACAGCAACCGTTAAGCTACCTGTAAGGCCTAAACGAAACCAAACACTGGTAATGGTACTGGCCGAGGTCCAGTTGTGCAGGCCCGTATCATTAATTAATCCGCCGGTGCCCGCAGTATAGGCGTTACCACCTAAGCCTACGTTTAACGAAGTGCCACCTAAGCTTTCGGTAACTGCAATGTTGTTTTTAATTTCTGCAGCTGCGGTGTCTTGTAAGGTTTCAGTTTTTTTACAGGAGAAAAGGACAAGCAATAATAACATGCTTGTGGCAAATGAAGCTGTTTTTTTCATTTTTTGTGATTTTGGTTAGTATATGGTTTATTAATTAAGTTGCACTTACCCAATCGTCTTGTAAATACAAGAGATCATTTTGCTTAACCTAGCCCCATTCTTCAACTGGAAATACCTTGCCTGTGTGCAGGCAATTAAGATTGCTATAACTTAGCCGCTAATCCGTTTTTGTAGATTGTAGCGCAATAACAGAAGCTTTTTGCTGCTAACCTAAAGTCAAGTTAACCACTGGCAGCAGAAAAAAAATAAGTTTCTAAGCGCAAACGTTTGCCTGTTTACAACTTATATTTCTAAATAAATCCAACTACATTTTTTTATAGCGCAAATTTTATTCTGGTTGTAGTTTTAAATAGGGAAGAATCGAAGAGAAATGTTGAGGGCTATAAAATGGTGTTGAAAATCAATTAATTAATAAATTTTTAGTTGATTTTTTTAGCCTTGTTTTTGATTAAGGGCAAACGTTTGTGTGAAGAATTGTTAATTATCCACTATTTTATTAGTTATTTATTATTTTAACTTTGACTAGTCTTATTGATCATTGTTTTTGATTCAATAAGGTTATAAAATTTTTCAATTACAAATGTAGTTTGCTGTGCTATGAAATTATTTTCGCGATTCTTTTTTAACCTGCTGGTGGTGATGTTACTTTTCTCTTGTAAGAAACAAAAAACGGAGGCACCCGTTAAAGAACCCTATGTGCAGTTTATTAATGTACAAATAGCCGGGCAAAATCTGGAGATAAAAGGTTCGATTGATAAAAACAGAAATATATTTAGTGGAAGCTGGACAGGTATTGGTTATGGAGATGGCACTCAAAAAGAGATGTACACCGTAAATGTAACTGTACCCAAAACATTTTTGAATACTACCTTCGATTCAAGGCTTCAATTCCGGATTTTCGATATAGAAAAAAAGGAATACAAGTTATCAGGCAATGATCCTTACAAACAAAGTTTTGCAAGCAGTATTTACCTAGTTACTAATTTGGGCGTGGCCGATTCAAAAGTATATACCACTAACGAAACAAAGCCACCATTCAAAGTGCAAATTACCAGATACGAAAAACCTAAGGATAGTGGTGTGCCTTTTGTTGGCGGTAAAATAAACGGAACTTTGTATAATGCTAAGAACCTGCAAGATTCGATTGTAATAAAAGATGGCGTTTTTGATGTTAGATTCTAATCGCTATTTCTCTCCAGTTGCGAAAGAAAACGGGCTAAACAATCATTCGTTCATTTGCTGGTTGTTTAATGTTGTAGTCATTTTTTAGCAACTCGTAAAAAAGTCTACATTTCTTTTCAGGTGTTAAAAAATTATAGCGGTATGAAACACATAAGAGATAAATTAGGGCTTTTGCAAGCAGCACTTGCCGGCCTGTTAGAAATGCCCAATGGAACTTTCAGTTTGTACGAGCTCGGTTTGCTTAATTTAAATAGCCAGCAATTAGCCACAATTTCTGACATTGAAATGCTGTTGCAGGAAGAGCAAACCATCGAACCAACTGCTGCCATAAGTATTAGAGCAGATCAATTGCAGACAGCAGTGCTCAAAAAGATGGGACAGCGTTTAGAAGAAGTTGGTTTCTAGCATAATAAATTAAGCCATAAACTCATTGAGCTTCAAAGCAACTACATTAAAAACCAACGCTTGTGGACCTTAATTACCAATTTAAAAGCGAAAACCCCAGCTGGAACCAGGTTAAAGGCTTATTTAGCAGTACTCGAATTACAATGCCTCGAAAAAAGTGAGCGTTTTGGTTTGGATAAGCAGACCGAGCTTACTTTTAAAATTACGTTGTTAGCGCAAGAATAGAAGCTGCTGCAGGAAATTGTAGGGTAATTTTAATAACAAAGGGTTAATTAATGGCGCTTGCATTCACATTCTAATCAATTCGTTATATTGCTAATGTGAAATTTAAATCTACGCTTTTGATTTTCAGTTTGCTGATTATTTACTTAAGGTAAGTTTGATGCAGGCTGGCATTCCAAAATAAAATCAGTTATATGTTTCCTATTTTTAACTCCAACCATGTTACAACAATTTTGCAGCTATAACAACTGGGCCAATTCAATTCTGCTAACCACTTTAAAAGAGCAAGCCAATATATTGCCCCAATCGTGCATCAATCTCTTTAGCCACATCATCAATGCACAAATGATTTGGTTGTACCGCATTAATGACGAGGTGCCACCAGTAAGCGTTTGGCAACAGCACGATCTCGAAACCTGTAGCAGGTTGTTGGCCGAAAGCGGGCAGGGGTTGGCCGCGATCGAAAACCCTGATGATGATTTGTTGCCCTTGGTTCAGTATCAGAACTCTACGGGTAAAGCCTTCCAGACTTCAATTCCTGATATTTTGCTGCATGTTTTTAATCACGGTACTTACCATCGTGCGCAAATTGCAAAAGAAATGAAACTGAACGACATTGATCCGGTTAATACTGATTATATCCAGTTTGTGAGGCTAAAATCCTAATTTAAAGTGATGTTTGAAACGAACCGAAAAAGATATGGGATTGACTCAGAATAGATTAGCGGGAAACATGAGCGGGAATTTGATTTGGTTTTATTACATTTGCAACAGTATTAAAAAAATTATCCTTTGAGTCATGTAATCTCATTTGCACATTCATGTTAAATGATCTTTCCAAATCTGGAAGGGAGTAATTACTATATCTTTTATTTTTACTGATTACAAGATGACTATTTCACAAAAATATGGTCGTACGTATCATTATCCGTTTTCGCCGGGAACAACCAGCGACGACAGGATACAGCACGACTATTGGGATAAAATACAACAGATCCCAACATTGATACATACCGAAAAATTAGACGGCGAAAACAATTGCCTGTCCCGATATGGAGTTTTTGCACGTTCGCATGCAGCGCCAACTACTTCACCCTGGACGGAAAGTTTAAGGCGTTTCTGGCAAATGGTAAAACATGATCTGGGCGATCTGGAATTTTTTATAGAAAATTTATACGCCACACATTCTATTGCTTACCGTAAACTCGAACATCATTTTTATGTTTTCGGCATCCGCGAGCATGGCCGCTGGCTAAGCTGGGAAGAAACCAGATTTTATGCAAAACTGATTGATTTACCTACGGTGCCGGTGCTTAAAACAGAACAAACACCGGTTAATCAGAAACAATTTGAAACCGAAATACTGACTTTGGTTTCCGGGAAGGGTGCTTTTGAGCCGTTTGATGTTTACGAGAACAAAGAAACAACCATGGAGGGGATTGTTAGCCGCAATGCTGAAGGCTACGAGGTTGATGCCTTTGCCCAAAATGTATTTAAATATGTAAGGAAAGGACACGTTAAAACCGACGAACATTGGACCAGGAACTGGAAACGTGCAGCCTTAATTAACGAAGGAGGTAAAAATGTGGACCTTTAGCGAAAATAAAAACTGGGAATACCTCGAAACACAGTTCGACTGGGTGAAACGGATGAATGGTGTAGAGCAGGATAAACGTTATCATACCGAAGGCGATGTAGCCATACATACGCAAATGGTTTTGGCTGCCTTGCAAAATAAAGCTGATTTTAAAGCCTTACCGGCTCAGGAGCAGGAAATTTTGTGGACAGCAGCGCTGTTGCACGATGTAGAGAAGTACAGTACAACGGTTTTTGAACCCGATGGAAGCATCACCTCCAACGGGCACGCACGTAAAGGTGCGCAGTTTGCCCGTAAACTACTGTATTTAGATGGTAAAGTGCCTTTCGCCATTCGCGAGCAGGTTGTTGGCCTGGTGCGTTACCATGGTTTTCCGATCTGGTTGTTCGAAAAGCCCGATCCGCTAAAAGCTTTGGTAAAAGTAAGCATGGAAGTAAATACCCAATGGCTGGCTTTACTGGCAAGCGCCGATATGCTTGGCCGTATCTGCATTGATCAGGAAGATATGTTATACCGGATAGCCTGTTTCGAAGAATTTTGTAAAGAGCACCAATGTTGGGGGCAGGCACGCCAGTTTATCTCTGGTGAAGCCAAAATACATTATTTGCAGCACGAAGACAGCTATCTGGATTATGTACCTTTTGAGCAGCCATTGGCCGAGGTGGTTTTAATGAGTGGTCTTCCCGGTGCAGGGAAAGATACTTTTATTAAGCAGCATTATGGCGATTGGCCGGTTATTTCATTAGATGCCATCCGTGTAAAATGGGGCATTAAAGCAACTGATAAGGCTGGTAATGGCAGGGTAATACAAGAGGCCAAAGAACAAGCTCGGGTGTACCTGCGCAAGCAGCAGCCTTTTGTGTGGAATGCAACCAATATTACCGGGCAAATGCGTGTGCAGTTAATAGAGCTTTTTAATACCTACAAAGCCAAAGTGCGCCTGGTGTATATCGAAGTGCCGCATCAGTTGTTATCGCAGCAGAACAAAAACCGCGATGCTGTGGTGCCTGCTATGGTTTTAGAGAAACTGGTACATAAGTTGGAAGTACCGGCTCCCTGGGAAGCACATGAAGTAATTTACCAGATTAAATAATTTTATTGATTACCTAAAATGCAGGTGATTAAGCCGGGGTCTTTTAATAGATTCCGGCTTTATTTAATTTGCACGTACTTTAGGAAGATGATCAGCCACATTTAAGATAAAAGCAATAAATTGCAAACAAAACCACTTCAGTGAATGATCGGATCTGAAAAATACCTCGAAATATTTAGTAAGGCTGTAAACCAGCTCAATCAGGAACAGCTAAAAGAAATGCAGCTCGAAGTTGCTGTAGTTGAAGTATTGGACTGTGTTTGCGTAAAAATATTTAAAAAGGCATGGTGTAGCCCAAACGAAGATCCTTTATTGGCCAAAACCCGGATATTTTTTTCCGTTTGGATAAGCGAAGCAAGCAACCGCGAACAAAAGCTGTTGTACAATATCCACGCATTTAAATTGAGACATTTGGCTGGTTACACAATAGAGAGCAGAAAATTTGCAGACTCATTTAGATACGATTTTAAAACATTGGAGCAACAATGGCCAAATGTAAGCATAAAATATGGTCCTTTAACTTTAATGGAAGGCTGGGTGAGTTTCGAAGGTAGAAATATAGAAGAGGAAATTCTTGTGCTTGCTAACAATTTTTTAAGTGTGGCGCCTTTGGTTGATACTGCACTGGCCGGGTTTAAAAGCTAAGTATGTTTATTGGTTCATTCGGCATTACTTCATCACTCATGTGTTTTGTAGCCTAACCAAGCCTTCATTTCAAAGGGTACCCGAAATTTAAAAGCCTGTCACCCTGAGCGTAGTCGAAGGGCAGTACCTCATTGTCTTCGACTTTTCACCATTAAGTAATTAAGCACATTAAGTTTTGGTTCTGCATCCAGACTTCCAACCCCGATCTCCCGACCTCCGACTTTAGTCTTTTTGTAAAATAAACAGGCATTATTATTGTTTAAGGCAGATGAACATTGTTTTTGTTAAAATTAGCGTAATTTTAAATCATAAAATCGAAACAATTTTAGCTTTAATTGATTTAAAGAAAATGCATTTCCTTCAAAACAATAAATTATCCCAGCCCGAATACGCTCATGAACTATAAACAATTGCAGGAAGATGCAGCCCGGCATGTTAGCCATTACTTCCAAACCCATAACGATCCGAGGTTGGTTTACCACAATTTTGCACACACCGAAGAAGTGGTTAATGCGGCGCAGCAAATTGCCAACCATTACCAGCTAAGTGAGCAGGATTTCTTCGTGGTAACCGTAGCAGCTTACTTTCACGATACCGGTTATTTTGAAGATGCATTAAACCACGAAGCAAAAGGGGCTGAAATGGCCGATCATTTTTTGGAGAAAAATGGGGTAAGTGCAGATGTGCGTGAGGGTGTTAAAAGTGCTATTTTAGCCACAAAAATTCCTCAGCAACCAACCAACCAAACCGATAAAATTCTTTGCGATGCAGATCTTTTCCACCTTGGACTGCCCGATTTTCGAAAAAAAGGAAAGTTAATGCACAAAGAAGTAGAACTGATTTACAAAAAAGACATCAGCAAAACCGAATGGCGCCAAAAAGATATCCAATTTATGGAATCGCACCATTACCTTACCGATTATGCAAGCCTGTTGTTAAGCGATCAGAAACAGGCAAACATCGCTAAATTAAAAAGTAAGCTTACTGCCCAGGAAGAAATCAGCACTGAGCTGGCCGAGACCGAAAATTTTGCACCCGAAGTAGTAACCGGAAAGAAAAAGAAAGATAAAGACGACAGGCCTGATAAAGGTATCGAAACCATGTTCCGTATTACCTCGGCCAACAACCAACGCCTTAGCGATATGGCGGATAATAAAGCACACATACTGATTACCGTAAACTCCATTATGCTTTCGCTAATTGTGAGTTTGCTGCTACGCAGGCTCGAAGATCATGGCAATCTGATTATTCCCACTTTTATTTTACTATTAGTTAGTTTAACCTGTGTGGTGGTTTCTATTCTATCTACCCGTCCATCTATCCCAAAAGGAGAATTTACCAAAGAAGATATGGACAATAAAAAAGTGAACCTGCTGTTTTTTGGTAACTTTTATAAAATGAGTTTGCCCAGTTATACAGAAGGAATGATTAAGGTAATGAACGATAAAGACTTTTTATACGGCACCCTAATTACCGATGTGTACTCGCAGGGTGTGGTTTTGGGCCGTAAATATAAACTCATTCGCCTGGCCTACAATATTTTTATGTGGGGCTTAATTGCCGCAGTATTTGCATTCGTTATTGCTTACGCAGCTTACGGTAAACTTTAATGGAACAAATGATCGAAACTACTTTCTTTAACCGCGATTTAAGCTGGCTAAAATTTAACGAGCGCATTTTAATGGAAGCCGAACGCAGTACGGTGCCATTATTGGAACGCATTAAGTTTTTATCCATATTTTCGTCTAACCTCGATGAGTTTTATCGCGTACGCATGCCTATTTTACTGGCATTAGAGAAATTGAGTAACCGCGAAGATAGTGACATTAAAATCGACGATAATTTATTAAATACCGCTAATCAGTTTATTACCGATCAACAGCAGCGATATGGTAAAGTGCTCCGTACACAACTTATTCCCCAGCTTAAAGAAAATAAGATAAACTTAATTTACGGTGAGCCCATTCCAGCCCAAATTGAGCAAAACCTTACCCGGTACTTTTTAAGTCAGGTAATGGCCTTTTTGCAGCCCGTTTATTTAAAAACTGATAGCGGTTTCTTTCCTTCCAACAACGAGTTGTACTTTTTGGTTACGCTAAAAAAAGAAGAAGAAACCGAAACGATAATTTTAAATATCCCCTCTAATCAGTTGCCCCGTTTTTATAAAGTAGATACGGCTGATGGTATATTTATTGTTTTTCTGGATGATATTATCCGCTTTCACCTAGATAGGATATTCCCCGATCAGGAGGTTAGCGGTTGTTACAGTTTTAAAATTACCCGCGATGCCGAGCTCGACCTGAAAGATGAGTACCCGGGCAGTTTATCCGATCAGCTGGAAAAACAGCTTTTAAAACGCGATTTAGGTCTCGCTACCCGCTTTTTGCATCAGCCCGGCATTCCGGATGAAGTAATGGACCGGTTGAAGAAGCTTTTCAATTTAAAAAAAGCCAACAGGATAGAAGGAGGGCAGTATCATAACCTGAAAGACCTGATGTCATTCCCGGTAAATTTGCCGAAACTATCGAATGAGAACTGGCCAAAAATATGCAATACCGATTGGATAACAGGTTCCTTAACTGAAGCCATTTACCAAAAAGATATTATTGTACATACCCCTTACCAGAGTTACGACAGTATTTTGCGCTTTTTTAACGAAGCCGCAATTGATGCCGATACGCGTGAAATATACGTTACCCTTTACCGTGTAGCCAGCGATTCGAAAATTGTGAATGCACTCATCAGCGCAGCCAAAAATGGTAAGAAAGTTACAGTTTTGGTTGAGCTTAAAGCCCGTTTTGATGAAGCCAACAATATTAAATGGGCAAAGAAAATGCGCGAGGTTGGTGTGGATATTATTTACAGTGTAACAGCTTTAAAAGTACATGCCAAGGTAGCGCTGGTTAAACGTCAGGTTGGCGACAGGATGCATTACTCCGGATTATTTTCTACCGGTAATTTTAACGAAAGTACCGCCGCATTTTATACCGATCATGTTTTAATGACGGCCAACAAGGAAATGCTACGCGAAGTAGAACTCCTGTTTATTTTTCTGGCCAAAAGGGTAAAACCATCCGCTTCCGATCTGATTCATTTTAAACACCTGCTGGTGGCGCAGTTTAACCTTCAAACGGTTTTTCTGGAGTTAATTGATCGCGAAATAGCACATGCCAAACAAGGCAAGCCTGCAGCAATAACCATTAAAATGAACAACCTCGAAGAAAAAGTTTTGATTGATAAACTTTATGAGGCCTCAACAGCAGGAGTAAAAATTGATATGATTGTACGCAGCATTTGCCGTCTGGTGCCTGGTGTGCAGGGAATGAGCGAAAACATTAAGGTTACCCGCATTGTAGATCGTTATCTGGAACATGGCCGTATTTTTATATTCCATAACCTGGGTAAAGAAGACGTATTTCTGGGTTCGGCCGATTGGATGAACCGCAATATTTACCGCCGCATTGAAGTCTGTTTCCCGATTTACGATGCACAGGTTAAGCAGGAAATTATCGATATCGTTGCCATTCAAAAACAAGATAACGTGCAGGCTGTTTGTATTGATGAACACATGGAAAATATACCTGTAGAAACGATTGGTACCCCGATAAGCTCGCAGCGTGGCATTTACCAATTATTAAAAAACAAACATTAAATTTAATTACCTATGAATTATAAAAGAACTTTTATTGCCTCGGGCCTTTTGGTTGCAACAGCTTTTTTAGGCATATCGTGTGTAAACAGTAATCGCGACGATAAACAAACTGCTAATACAGAAAATGTTGCTGCAGATGCGCCAGAAGGAACGTTTCCTTACGATTTGGCAAACCCTGTGAAATACAATATGCCACAGAACCTTTTTGAAATTTCGGGTATTGTATTCTACAATGGCGATGCTAAAGAAGTATTTGCCATTCAGGATGAAGATGGAGATCTTTTCCATTTAGGTTTAACCGATAAAACCGCAAAGTTTACCAAATTTGGAGGTAAAGGCGATTATGAAGACCTGGCGATCATCAATAATTTTGTAATTGTATTAAAAAGCAATGGCGAACTGCATACTTTCCCTATAGCAGGCATTAATGCACCTGCAGTGGCCAATGTAGTTAAAACCAAAGATCTGGTGCCAAAGGCAGAATACGAAGGCCTGGCTGCAGATGAAAAGGCAGGAATGATTTATATATTGACCAAAGACAGCAAACCCGATGCAAAGGCAAAATCGACAAGTATTTATGGCTTTAAAGTAGCCGCCGACGGTACCTTTACCGCTAGTGGTCAGTTTGGTATTTCGCACAAAGAAATCGAAAAAATGTCGGGTGCAACAAAATCAAAATTCCGTCCATCGGCCTTAGCTAAAAATACAGCAACTGACGAATGGTACGTACTTTCATCAATGAATAAACTGCTGGTAGTAACCGATGCGAATTTTAAAGTCAAAGCAACATACCCTTTAGCAGGTAGTTTCTTCAATCAACCCGAAGGCATCGCATTTGATAAAGACCATAACCTTTACATTTCTAACGAAGGAGGTACTTTAGCCGCCGGAAATATTTTAATGTTTAAATTGAAAAAGTAGGTATTGAAAAGTCAGAAGTCCGAGGTCCGGTGTCAGAAGTCTGAATGCCAATTGGTCTATAAAACTTAGCCTTGCGGGGTCGTCATTTCGAGTGAAGTGCAACGCAGTCGAGAAATCTATCATAGACCTCTCTCCGCCTGTACGGGCAGGCATTTCGCTGCGCTTCAGTAGAGATGACGGCTTTTCTATCAAACAAATTAAATTTTAAATTAACTATCTTTATACAAACACCGGAATATGATTAAAAGATTTACCCTTTTTTCAATCTTATGTTTAACCAACCTCATTGCTTTTGCACAGGATGACGTGAAATACCGTGTGATTCTTTTTGGCGATGCCGGCGAAATGAACCCTGCACAAATGCAGGATTTAAAAAATGCCGCCAAACAGGTCATCCCTAAAAAAACTACAGTACTCTACCTGGGCGATAACATTTATCCAACCGGAATGGGCCTTCCCGGTAGTGTTGAAGAAGAAGATACCAAAAAGATATTACACTCCCAGTTCGATCCCATGCGTAAAATGGGTGCTGCGGTTTATTTCATTCCCGGTAACCACGATTGGGATAAATCGGGTCCCAAAGGCCTGGCCAAAATACAGGCGCAGGGCGATTACCTCAGGGCGCAGAATGATCCTTTGCTTAAACTGATCCCCGATAATGGTTGTCCCGATCCGGTGGCCATTAAATTAACCGATAAGCTTACCATTATTGCCTACGATAGCGAATGGTGGTTATTTCCCTACAATAAATTTAATCCAAACGGCGAGTGCGAATGCCGTACCAAAGATGAAATACTGGTAAAAATGGAGCAGCTGTTAGAAGAAAACAAAGATAAAATGATTCTTTTAGCGTCGCATCACCCGTTTCAGAGCTACGGGCCACATGGCGGCTATTTCAATTTGCGTAACCACATTTTTCCGCTTACCTCCTTAAACAAAAACCTATATATCCCTATGCCTGTTTTAGGCTCGGTGTATCCGCTGTTGCGTTCAACGCTGCTCAGTCCCGAAGATCTGAACCATCCGGCTTATAAAGATATGATCAAATCCATCACCGGTGTATTTGGCGATTATCCCAATGTTACCTACGTAGCCGGACATGAACACGGCCTGCAGTTAATTAAAGGAAAACATTTGCAGGTAATTAGTGGCTCAGGCTCAAAAGTTTCACCTAATAAAGAAGGTAAAACCTCCCTCTTTCACGAAATGCAGCAAGGCTATGTAGTGGCCGATCAGTTGAAGAATAACGATATGCGTTACGAGTACTATATCTATTCCGATACCAGTGTTCAACGCGTTTATAGCTATACCAAGAAATTCGAAACCATTAGTCAAAAAATACGCAACCGCGATAAGCCCATTACAGCCGACAGTATTTTTGTAAGCATAAAACCCGAATATGATAGTGTTGGACGTTTTCACCGCTTTATTTTTGGCGAAAATTACCGTAAAGAATATGCTGCGCGTACCAAAGTGCCCGTACTTAGGGTTTCGCAAATGATGGGCGGCTTAAAAGCTACACAACGTGGTGGCGGAAACCAATCGCGCTCTTTGCGCTTGGAAGATAAGAATGGTAAAGAATATGTGTTGCGGAGTGTAGAAAAATACCCTGAAGTACTTTTACCGCCTGCCTTACGCGAAACTTTTGCCAAAGATGTAATTAAAGATAACATGTCGGCACAGCACCCGTTTTCGGCGCTGGTAGTACCCGATTTAGCAAAGGCAGCCGGTATTCCGCATAGCTCGCCAATTATTGGCTGGGTTTCGCCCGATGATAACTTGGGCGAATTTGAACCTGCTTTTGCCAATACCTTATGTCTTTTTGAAGAGCGCGAACCTGTTGGCGAATCGGATAGCTCTCCAAAAATGGATAAAAAATTAACTGATGATAATGATAACCGCCTGGATGGACCCGCCTGGGTAAAAGCCAGGGCATTTGATATCTTGCTGGGCGACTGGGACAGGCACGAAGACCAATGGCGCTGGAAAGAAACCAAAACCAAAGACGGATCGCTCTATACACCAGTACCCCGCGACCGCGATCAGGTGTTTTTTAGCTCAGATGGCAAGTTACAACGTTACACCCAATCTTCGTCGCTTTTGCCGATGATGCAGGGCTATGAACGCGGTATAAAAGATGTAAACTGGTTTTTATGGGAAGGAAGGGAAATCAGCAGCCGTTGGACAGCCAATATCGGAGAAGCAGAATTCGACAAGATTGTAAAAGATTTTTGCGCCAATTACAACGATGCTGTTTTCGAAAAAGCATTGAAAAAACTTCCCGAACCAAGTTACTCGCTGCACCACGATGCCTTTTTGGCACAATTGCGCAACCGGATTGCCACATTGCCTAAATTAATGAACCAGTACTATCATTTCTTTAACCGCATTGTAGATATAGAAGTTACCAACAAAAACGAACGGATACAAATTACAGATGCGCCAGAAAATGGCCTCAGCATTAAAATCAATAAAATTTCGAAAGAAGGGAATATTAAAGACGAACTTTTTAACCGTTCTTTCGATCCGAAAGTTACCAAAGAAATTCGGGTGTATATGCACAACGGAAACGATAGCCTGATTTTGAATAACAAAAATTCAGGTATCAAACTTCGTATTATTGGAGGTAAAGGCAGTAAAGTTTACGATTTTGCCAACAGCAATGGCAATGTTAAACTTTATGGACGAACAGATAAGGCAACTTACCTGGGCGACGATAAAAATAAAATCAGGAAAATCATCTCTAACGATACAGCTAATTTCAGCTATATCCCTAAAGATATGTACCGCCGAAATTCATGGTTGCTAAATGCCGGTTACAATAACGATGATGGCGTTTTATTGGGCTTAATTTACAAACAAACCAATCCGGGTTTTAGAAAACAACCTTACGGCAACTCGCAAACTATTTCGTTTTTGCACTCGTTTTCTACAAAAGCATTTAGGTTTAACTATAAAGGCGAGTGGTTAAAAGCTTTGGGCAAAGGCGATATTGTGGTAAAAGCCGATGCAAACGCACCTAATAACACGCAAAATTTCTTTGGCTTTGGTAACGAAACCCATTTCGATGAACATGGCGATGATATTCGGTATTACAGGGCTCGTTTCAATCTGTATCAGGTTGATGCCGCCATCCGTTGGCGCCGTCCTAAATCTACTTTTAGTGTTGGCCCAACCTATCAGTATTATAAACTTAATCAGGAAGATAATGTAGGCCGGTTTATAGAAAACCCGGCACAGTTGCACTCATCTGATAGTTTAACTGTACGCAACGAAAAGATGTTTGCCGGTGCATTTGTAAATTTTACCAACAATACCCGCGATAACGACTTGTTACCAACCCTGGGCAGTTACGTAGATTTTAAACTTTTGGGTTATAAAGGCGTAAATAAATATTCCAATTCTATCGGACAATTTACCGCCAGTATTGCACTTTATAAAAATTTAGATGGCAGAAAGAATTTTATCCTGGCCGATCGTTTTGGCGGTGGGGTTACAGTGGGTAAGCCAGCTTTTTACCAGGCTTTATACTTAGGCGGACAAGGAAACCTGTTAGGTTACCGCCAGTTTAGGTTTGCCGGCGAACATATGTTTTACAATAATTTAGAGCTTAGGGCAAAGCTTGGAGATTTGGTAAGTTACGTTTTACCCGGACAAGTTGGCTTACTGGGCTTTTACGATGTTGGCAGGGTTTGGAAACGTGACGAACCATCAACAGTATGGCACCACGGCGTAGGTGGTGGGGTTTATTTTGCACCGGCATCACTCACAGTTGTACGATTTGTGATGGGACACTCGAGCGATGGCTGGTATCCGTACGTATCGCTAAATTTTAGGTACTAAATTTGTGTAACATAATTATGGATGTTTTATCGAAGTATTACGTTCAGCAGACTAACATTGCATTGGGCAGTAAGTATCTTTGCAAGAGTTTAGTAACTAATTAGATAACTATAATTTTTACCCTATAGCAAAACTTATACAATGAACACCAATGTAATACAGATACATAAAAATGAATGTATTCATTGCCAGGTAGAATCAAGTCTGTCTTTTCGTCCACTAGTGGAGTATTTAAAGGGCCGTTTGAAAACAGAGAAATCCGTAAAATCAGAATTTTACAGGTTTCTACTTCAAAAAATAGAAAAAGACGATGTACTTTTAGGTGGCATAAGCGCCGAAGATTTATCGAAATATAAAGATACGTTAGAATTGATTTTTACCATTCTAACGCCTTTAATGGATAATGAAGACGATTTGTTTTGGGCTTTAAGTACCCCAATTCCCGATCAGATATTTTTTAGTACCAATGCTTTTTATCAGTTTTTTAAAGATCACGATCCAAAGAACAAAGTAACAAAGGATAATGAGCCGGTAGAAAAAAAACAGCTGAAATTTATTTACAATACCATTTTGGCCCGTTTTTATAATTTTACCTCGGTGCTTAAAAATGAGATTATTTATGCCCATTTAAACCAGGAAACCAAGCTTACGCAATACTACAATATTCAAACCGATACCAAGTTTGTAGATATTATGCATAAAGGCGATTTACCTGAGCTTAATTTTGAAGCCCTGGGTAAACATTTTCAGGAAGAAACAGAATTAGAATACCTGGTAGAGCACCTGCCTTTAAGCGATTTTCGTTTTGAAGGCTTCAGCATTATTTCCATTACCGATGTAACTTTGCAGCATTCTATCGAGGGTATTCGTGGTGCTTTGGTTGATCATAATTATCAAACCGAAGCTTATAGCCATGTAATACATGCCTTAAAAACACTGAGTGGAAACAGCAAGCTCGAATTTGGCTTAATGCCATTTTTAACGGTTAACAATAAGCTGGTATTCGATAATCAGGAATTTTCGCAGAGTATGCTTATCAATTCGGCAAAAGCTTCCAATTTAGAAGAAGAAGTTTTTTATTCGCTGGTTGATAAATACAAGGAAAACCCACGGTCTATTTTTGTAAGTGCCATTAACGACGATCAGATAGAGAAAGATCCCTTTTTAAAGGTTTTAAAAGCCGCTGGCGTTTGCTCTTATTCGGTGCTGCCTATTTATTACAATAAGCAACTGGCAGGGGTATTGGAAGTATACTCTAACGATGAAGTAGCCGTTGATGATAAATTGCTGTCGAGGTTACGTCCAGCCTTGCCGTTAATTGGCCAGCTTTTCCAATACAGTATTGAAGAGTTTGATGCCAAAATGGATGAAATTCTGATGGATAAGTTTACCGCTTTGCAACCTTCTGTTCAGTGGAAGTTTAACGAGGCCGTTTGGCATTTCCTTCAGCAGAACAATGGCTACCATAAATTAAAAGAAATCGAAACCATTACCTTTAAGCATTTGTATCCGCTTTTTGGTGCCATCGATATCCGCAACTCTACTATCGAGCGTAACAAAGCGCTGAAAGACGATATGGAGGTGCAATTGAATACGCTGATTGATACGCTAAAACTCATCCGCAAGCATGTTTCTTTAGAGTTGATTGATAAACTGATTTTCAATTGTAAAGACTGGATTAAACGAATCGGCGATTTTGCTTCTTCGAACGAAGAAAGCCAGCTGAACGAATTTTTAGAAATAGAAGTTTATCCGTTCTTATCAATTATTAAAGGTAATCACCCTAAAACTGCCGAAGTTATCGACAAGTATTTCGAGGTGGTAGTACCCGAAACCGGTGGCGCATTCGAAAATCGCAGGCAACTGGAGGTTTCTATGCAGCTGATCAATACCGAAGTAAGTCAGTACTTGGAAAAATCGCAATCAAAGCTGCAAGCCTCTTATCCTTGCTATTTTGCCAAGTTTAGAACCGATGGCGTTGAGTACGATATTTACATTGGTCAGGAAATTGCTCCCGAAAAACCATTCGATTTACTTTACCTGAAAAATATCCGCCTTTGGCAACTTACTTCGATGGTAGATATTGCCCGTTTATCGAAAAGTTTAATTGCCGAAATGCCACGTGCACTTGAAACTACGCAATTGATTTTTATCCACTCTAATGCCATTGACATTAGTTTCAGGAACGATGAACGTCGTTTCGATGTAGAAGGCGCATATAATATCCGTTACGAGGTAGTTAAAAAACGTATTGATAAGGTGTTGGTTAAAGACACGGCCGAACGTTTAACACAGCCGCATAAAATAGCCATGGTTTACTTTAACCCTGAAGAAGCCAAAGAGTATTTAGAGTACATTAAATACATGCAGGTTCAGGGCTATTTAAATGATGATTTAGAACACCTGGAGCTGGAAGAGTTGCAGGGCGTTTCGGGATTAAAAGCACTACGGGTTGGCGTAAAGTATGTAGAAGAGAAAAAGGCTAAAGCCGATGCTACAAAAAAACTGAAGCCCAAAGAGATCAAATCGATTGAGCAGGAAATTGCTAAAGTACTGCAGCGTTAAGCATAATTAAAAAACCTCCGGTTTTAAATCGGAGGTTTTTTGTTTATAAACAAAAAAGGCTCCTGTGAGGGAGCCTAAAGTTCATTTGTGTGTGCGTATATTATTTGATTGCTGCGATCTCTTTTTCTACTGCAACAGTTTCTACCGAACTGATATTGGTTTTTAAAGCTGCAAACCTATCGATTGTTAATTTTTGCGATTTACCCATTACCAAAGTATGATTATCAGTTGATCCGCTTAATTTTAAGTCTGCATCATCAGCAATTACAGTGTATAAACCTTCTGAACTGGTATTGATATCGGCATGTGCATTTCCTCTTAAGAAAATTTGAAGGTATTTGGTGCTTAATTTTCCGTCAGTTTTAACTACTGCATTTTCTGAAGCCTCAATTCTATAGATGTCGTTAACAACAACTGTTAATTTTGTTTTTTCAGGACTGGTAGAAGTAATTCTTAAGGCATCGCCATCTTGTACCACTTTTGCAGTGCCATAGTTATCATCATTATAAGAAATACCAATTGAGCCTTTTTGAACAATAGTTAACTCTACATTTCCTTTTACTGAGATTCGTTTAAAATCAGAAATTTTAATAATTTTTTCTGGTTCTTTTTCTGTAGCCGAAACACTGGTTGTAAATAAGGCCGAAGATAAAACGATTGCTGTTAATGAAGTGGCGATTAGGGATTTGATTGAGGTTTTCATAGTATTTTATATTTTAATAATTAAATGTTAATTAATTGTTATTGAATTGTTTAAGTCTGTTTTTGTTTTGTTTTGTAGATAAGACGCTGTGATTTTAAAAACGTTGCAGCACCTTTTGCATTTTTATACAATCGATTAGTAATACTCGACCAACGGGCATAAATTCAAGACGAACCGGAGCAAAAAATTCTGCTTACTGAAATATTTTTATCCGGATGGGTAAAATCTGCAGACGATTCTCATTTGCAAATAGTTTTTCATTATCTTTAATCATAAAAATTAGTCGGTTTACATATGAAGAAAAAAGTTGTACTTGTTCAGGATAATAAAGATATCCTCGATATTATGGACCAGGTGCTGGAAGAGGAAGGCTTTGAGGTAACCGCATCGTTAACAACTGAACCCATAGAAAAGATAGACGAGATTGAGCCTGACGTGGTAGTGGTTGATGACCATATAAAAGGTAAGAAAAAAGGATCGGAAGTAATTAAGGCACTTAAATCTGATCCTCAGACTGAAGATGTATCGGCCGTACTAACCTCTACCTCAAATAATTTGCCGCAGGAGGCCGAAGATTGTAAGGCCGACGATTACATCGAAAAACCATTTGATTTAGACCATATGGTAAATGTGGTGAAAAAGAACGCCGAACAATAACGTATAAACTAATAATGAAAAAAATTACGCTCTATTTATCGCTTGCTGTAGCGCTTTTTTTAACGGTTTCATGTAATAAGGGCCGAGAAATTGGGAAATGGGATGATAACATAAAACTTTCTCAAAAAACAGCAAGTTTTAATTCCAGCAACAATTCAATTGTTGTTACAACAGAAACTACTGGTTGGTGGCTAAATGGTATTTCACTAAACAAAACCTATGTCGATTTAAAAAATATCGAAAAAACAGGTCAGAATTTTGTGGTGGTCCAACCTGATTTTAAAGTTGAGCGAAAAGACGGAAATAAAATTATAATTACCATGAGTCAGAATACCACCAATTCTGATCGATTATTAGGAATAGACTTACAAAACGGAAATTATTTTGATGGAATACAAATCGCCCAATCAAAATAAAAATATTTCAATTTTATGGCTTAAAACGGATCTGATGTTTTAAGTTTATCTATTCAAAGTAGGTTTATAGGTGTCGGTATTAACGGTAGCCTTTAATTCATGCAAAATCTGGTACAAGCCAAAATTGGTTCGGTTAACATAAATAAAATGTTTTACCCCACGGGCCTGCTTAAATTCGGGCATTTTCGAAATCTTTTCACCATAAATATATAACTGATCAAAAAAATCGGGTTTGCTAAAGTCGAAAACTTTGCTGGTATAGGGTTTGGCAAACAACTTAATCATTTCACTGTACGAATTGTGGTAAAATTCTATTTGCTCTACAGTGTCGTCCGCATGGATCATCTCCAGCTGTCTGAAAGCTTCAATAGTTCTGTTTTTATCGTTAAAAACATCGGTAGAAATCAGTGAGAAAAAAGGATAGTAAAAGTCGTCGGGCATTTCTTTAATACAACCGAAATCAATTACGCCTAAATTTTCGTCAGGTGTAATCATAAAATTCCCCGGGTGCGGATCGGCATGTACAGCCCTTAATTCGTGCTGCTGAAAATTATAGAAATCCCACAGCGCCTGCCCGATTTTATTGCGCAAAGCCTGAGAAGGATTGGTTTTTAAAAATTCTTTCAAGTGTAAGCCTTCAATCCAGTCCATGGTAATGATACGCTTGCCCGATAATTCGGGGTAATATTTAGGAAAAACCACATGATTAAGGTTTTTACAAGCTTCAGAAAACTCGATAGAGCGCTTTACCTCCAGTTCGTAATCTGTTTCTTCAAGCAAACGCTCCTCAACCTCTTTAATGTAAATATTCAGTTCCCTTTCAGACATGCCAAGCAAGCGAAATGCAAAGGGCTTTACCAGTTTCAAGTCAGATGATATGCTATCGCCTACACCTGGATATTGAATTTTTACCGCCAGTTTCTTGCCATTTAAAATTGCCTGGTGTACCTGGCCAATAGAAGCTGCATTGCTAGAGCTAAGATTAAAGCTATCGAATATATTTTCGGGCGTCTTACCAAAGTTTTTGGTAAAGGTGCGCACAATTAACGGACCCGAAAGGGGCGGGGCATTGTATTGTGACTGGGTAAATTTATCGACATAAGATTTAGGCAATATGTTTTTATCCATGCTTAGCATCTGTGCAATTTTTAATGCACTGCCTTTTAATTCGCTAAGCGATTTATAAATGTCGGTTGCATTATCTTCGTTAAGTTGTTCGCGGTCCATTTCGGGGTTAAACAACTTTTTCGAATAATGTTTTATATAATTGCCACCAATCTGGATACCCGTTTTAACAAACTTGGCCGAGCGTTCTACCTTAGTGGTGGGGATACTTTTTTGTGTCTTCATTTAAATTGCTAAAAACCCATTTTATCTGCAAATTTTCCATTTCTCGATAAGAATTTGCCATATTCCAGTAAATTATCTATAGGTGAGTGCTGAAAAAGATCGAAAGTTACGTTAATGCCTTTTTCTATGGCCTCGTCACTTTTTTCAAAGCCTTCGCTGTCATCATTAATCCAGAAATTAACGATAAAAGCAAACTGGATCCACAAGGCATCTTTATATCTTTTACTTAAGAAACGGCGCTCGGCAAGTTCTCCGCTATCTAATCCTTCATCAATTACCTCTTGTGCAAAGTTTTCGAAAATGGGTTTTACTCCCGCTAAAACATCGGGGGTAGAAAATTTGCCCTTATAGTTTTTTAAACTGTAAATAATAAAGCTTCGCTGGTTTTTCAGATTTTCGAGATAGCTGTAGAAAAAAGAAAGCATTTTTTCGCGCGCAGTGTATTGCGGCCAAACTTCCTGCTCCTTTATTTTGCTAATGGTTTCGAAAGTAAGTTCGAACCAGATGGTTTTTTCGATACTTTCAAAAGAAGAGAAGGACTGGTAAAAATCGGCCTCTGTAATTTTAAGCTTCTTAACGAAGCTGTAAACTGATTTTGGTTTTTCGTTCTGCGTTAAAACAAAATCCAGATATGCTTTTCTAATTTGTTGAGCGGTTGCCATATAGCTGTTTTTTACAAGTATAACGTTTAATTTATTGCCTTGTTTTTAATTGATCTTTTTAATTAATCATGCGATTGTAATAATCATTTTCAAAATATTTGAAAGTTTATTTAAAGCTACTTTGTTTAGTTTTTGTGTGGAAAACTATTTACGAAAAAGCTAAAATTTTTAGTATTTTTGTTTTGAAATCACCCATAAATAAAGCAACGATATGATTCAGTTAAATGATTTTTTGTACGGTAAGATGGAATTACCTGCCGTATTCTCTGACTTGTTAAATACTGATGTTTTAAAAAGATTAGGAGGTGTACACCAAAGCGGAGCTATATTTTTGGTTAATCCGGATATTTGCCATTCCAGGTTAGAGCATGCTATTGGTGTTACCTTATTGATCAGGATGCTTGGAGGCTCGGAGCTGGAGCAGATTGCAGGCTTGTTGCACGATGTTTCGCACACCGCTTTTTCGCATGTTGGCGATTATGTTTTCGATAATACTGATGAAGATTACCATGAAAAGATTTTTGCCGAAATGTTATGCAAATCAGAGGTGCCAGATGTTCTGCTCAAATATGGTTATAACATTAGCGATATTCTGCACGGTACGTTTGATATTTTAGAACAACCATTGCCAGCACTTTGTGCAGATCGGCTGGATTATACCTTACGGGATGGTGTGCATGGAGGGGTAATTTCGCGCCAGCGTGCCCGCGAATTTTTAAAATCAGTTGTTTTGAACGAAGGTAAAATTGCTGTAAATGATGAGCGTGAAGTTACCTGGATTAATGAAGCTTTTGAGAAACTGAATAATGAAATGTTTAAGCTCCCGATTCATTTATATGCCAATGGCAAAATGGCCGAACTGATTAAACGTTTTTTAAATAAAGGGCTTTTAACCGAAAGTGATCTCTTTAAAACAGATACCATGTTACTTAATAAAATCCGGACAAATTATGAAGGCTACGAAGCTATAAAAGCGATAAAACAATTACGTGGCTTTTCCGAATTTATGCGCTACGGAGCTATTCCTAAGATAAAAGCAAGGACTTTGAATGCACAGTTGGTGTAGAGAATTAAATAATTAATATGCAATAATCAATTTTCTGTAAACAACGCCCATTAATAAATGTTTAGAAAGAGCTTAAGGGTTAAATAGCTTTTAGCGAGTGTTATTCAGGTATTCATTGTGAATTGTTGCTTAATATACTTAACTCCTAATGATCAATTTACTCTTTTTGTATTAAATAAATCGAAAAACTATTTCGGGATAATTAACGTATCTTGTAAAAAAGAAAATTATGTCTGCAATCGAAATTATTTTAATCGGAGTGGTTATCCTGCTTATTTTAGGCGGTAAAAAACTGCCCGAATTAATGAGAGGGGTAGGGAAGAGTGTTAAAGAATTTAAAGATGCAAAAGATGAGCCGCCTGCTCAGAAATAACATCTTTTCTAGTGAAACGGGGCGCTTATCATAAATATCAGGTAAGGCAATATCTACGTGCTTAGCCGAAACTTTCCATATACTTTATTGTTTTATTTAAAATAAATATCAAGATGGAAAATCAAAAACAAGATCTCGCAAAATCAAAGGCTGATTTTACAGAAGAACATATCAAACATCCCGCTAAAGGAATAAATGATTGGAACGATCGTTTAGATGAAAACCTGGAACCCGAAGACCATAACGATACTATTGCTGATGAAAAGGCCAAAGATTTTTCGGCTAAGTATGGCAGTGGTAACCAATCTGACGAAAACAACAGCTGAATATTAATTGTGTAATTGATTTGAGGTGAAATCTTTCTTTATATTAGCTTACTTGTGCTTCATTATTACGTTTAATTTTATAAAAACCACATTTTATTTGTGCAAAAATTTTACATAACCCCTGGAGTTTATTACACGAAATGGTAATTTCTTGCTAAAAAAAATGTTAATTTTTTTTCATGTACTTTGATTAATAGTATATTGCATATCTAATCAAACAAACATGTATAACGTTTTTCAATAAAGCTGATAGGTAATGAGCAGGCATTGGTTATTGGTTGTGTTTTTTCTTTTGCTCTTTAAGGCAGGTGCTGTTTTTTCGCAGAATACATCAAACAAAGGGAAAGATTTTTGGGTGACGTATAGCGGGCATGCCAATGGAACTTCTTCCAAACTAACATTGTTTTTATCTGCCGATAAAGCAACAACTTATACGGTTTACATAGGAAGTGCGATTGTGGCAAGTGGCAGTATTGCCGCAAATACTTGTCTCCCGGTAATTATTGATCCAAATAGTCGTCCTGTTTATATTGACGGAAGTGATGTTATCGAAAGTGATAAAGGAATACATGTAGTTACAACATCGCCAATATCTCTATATAGCGTAATTTCTTTCAATGCCCGTACAGGAGGTACGTTGGTATTACCCACAAATACACTCGGCAAAGAATATTATACTTACAGTTATCAAAGTACCAATACCAATGGCTATTATGCACAGTTTACCATATTGGCTACCGAAGATGATACTGATATAGAAATTACCCCTAAGACTGGAAACTCAAAACATAATGCAAATGAAACTTTTACAATAAAGCTCAATAAGGGACAGATTTACCAGTTTCAAGCTAGAGATGATTTATCCGGAAGTCACATCAAATCAACCAAGGGGTGTAAATCAATAGCTGTATTCTCTGGTAATACCTGGGCTTCTTTTTGTGAGCAAGGGAGTAGTCGTAACGCAAGTGGAGGAGATAACCTTTATCAACAATTGTTTCCGGTCACAGCCTGGGGGAGAAATTTTGTAACTGCACCTTTTTACAATACCATTCATGGTAATACCGATGTAATCAGGGTAATTGTATCAGAAGATAATACTGTTTTAACGGTTAATGGCAGTACTTCCAATGCCAATGGTACAACACTTAGTAATCCATACAATAAAGGCGCAGTAGTAACATTTTTCTCTACCTCAGCCAATGTAATTTCGGGTTCTAAGCCCATTTCGGTAGCACAGTATCAAACTTCGCAAACTTGTAATTTAAATAACCGGCCACAGGTAAACCAGAGTGGAAATGACCCTTATGAAGGTGATCCTGAAATAACGGTGTTAAACCCAGTAGAACAAACATTAAGTAATATTACTGTATATTCTAAATTGCGAGGTGTGCCCACTAATATTGCTAAATTCTTTATTAATGTAATTATTAAAACTGTCGATATCCCGTCACTTAGGTTAGATGGTAATCCCGTTTCAGGTTTTGTAAATATTGATAACGAATACAGTTACGCAATTATAGATGTAACCTTTGATTCAAAAGATCAGCATCGGCTAACAGCCGCTGGAGGATTTTCGGCTATAGCTTATGGTTACGGTTATGTAGAGTCCTATGCATACCTGGCAGGGGCAAATATTCAAAATTTTACTTTTCAGCCTCAAAACGAAGCGACAGGAAAAAATGTTACGAGTGGTTGTTTGGGCGAAGTTATCAAACTCAAAATTAATTTGCCTTACCAACCTGTACGTTTGGATTGGGATGTGCAAAATGGGGATGGACTGATAAGCCAGATTGCACCAGTTGCTGTTTCTAATTTTACGGATAATGGGGTGACTTACTACACCTATTTTTACCCGAACGAAATTAAATATAATGTTCCCGGCGATTATCAGTTTAAGGTAACCGCTACTAAACCTGCAGCCGATGATTGTGGCAGCACGGAAGAACTTGTTGCCGATTTTACGGTTGATAAGGAGCCAACTGCCGATTTTAAAGTAGAAAAAATTAATTGTGCTAACTCGCCGATACCTTTTAAAGATATAAGTACTTCTAATTCTGATACACGTACAATTAATACCTGGTTATGGGATTTTGGCGATGGAAATACATCGACAGAGCAAAACCCCGTTCATACCTACATTAGTAAAGGTGTTTACAAAGTTATTTTAACCGCCACTACAGATTCTAAATGCTCAAAGGTTTCTGAATTTCAGGAAATCACAATAAACCCTCAACCTGTTTCTGATTTTGATGTTAAAGGTTTATGTGTGGATTTGCCTGTGATATTAACTGAAAAATCAACCATCGAAAGTCCTGGTAGCATTGTAGAATGGAGGTGGGATTTTGGAGATGGATCAGCGGAAGTGAAAGTAGCGAATAATAGACCTCCCGTTCATAAATATGCCGCAACAGGCAATTATACCATAACGCTGACAACAGTGAGCGATTTAGGTTGCGTGAGTGTACCAAAGCCTAAAAGTGTAACTGTAATTAATCCTCAAATAGCTGATTTTATAATGCCTGATTTTTGTTTGGCAGATGGTGTAGCACGGTTTAAAAATACCACCAAAAATGCAGATGGAACCACAACAGGTTTAACTGCAGTATGGAAATATGATAATAATAATCCTTTAGCAACTTCTACAGGTTTTGACGGTGCTTTTACCTACGCTGCCACAGGCGATTACATTGTAACCCTAACCGTTAAAAATCAGGACGGATGTGAGGTGTCAACTTCGAAAACTTTTACTGTAAACGGATCTGTAAAAGAGGCCGATTTAGATATCGTAACCAATAATGTGTGTGTAAGTGATGATGTGATTATCAAAAACAGATCGACAACTTTTGAGGGTAGTAAAATTACCAAAATTGAGATTTATAGAGATTTCGGCAGGGAAAGTAGCATTTATAAAACCATTTCCTATCCGGATGATAGCGACATTGTATTGAAGTATGATAGTTTTGGTGGTACAACCGATCGCCCTTACACCATCCGGTTAGTGGCTTATACAGGCGAAACATGTTTTAAATTTATAGATAAAACCCTTACGCTTAAACCCGTGCCACAATTGGAATTTGCCGATATGCCTGCGGTTTGTGAAGCCGATGGTACGGTTTTAATTACTCAGGTCACACAAAAAGTGGAAGAAGAAATGCCTGGCACAGGTGTATATTCAGGCAATGGAATTAAAGCAGATGGTACCTTTAATCCTAAAATTGCAGGCGTAGGTCGTCATACCATTACCTATACTTTTACAGCTACAAATGGATGTTCTTCTCCCATTAGTAAAGAAATTGAGGTGTACGCATCGCCAATAGCAGATGCCGGTACATTAATTTATATTTTGGCAGGCGGACAGATTGAGCTTCCGGCAACTGCGCAGGGCACTAATTTAAAATACCAGTGGTTGCCTGCAGTTGGATTAAATAAAACAGACGTGCTAAATCCAATTGCCTCACCAGGTCAGGATACCGAATATACACTTACCGCAACCACACAGCCTGATGGTTGTTCGACCACCTCAAAAGTTTTGGTTAAAGTGTTGCAGGCACTTACCCCGCCAAATACCTTTACGCCTAATGGCGATAACGTAAACGATACCTGGATCATTAAATATTTAGAATCTTATCCTAATGCAACTGTAGAAGTTTTTAACCGTAATGGCAACAGGGTATTTTTTAGCGATGGCTATAAAGTACCGTTTGATGGGAATTATCAGAATAATCCCTTACCTGTCGGTGTTTATTACTATATTATCAACCCAAGAAACGGTCGTAAAACGATAACCGGTCCGTTGACTATAATCAGATAAAATTGAAGAAACTCATCATCATATTAGCGTTTTTTGTCTCATTTACTGCCTTTTCGCAGCAAAAACCTCAGTATACCCAGTACATTTTTAATCAGTACCTGTTAAACCCGGCACTATCCGGAATTGAAAACTACATCGATTTTAAAGGAGGTTACCGCAAACAATGGTCGGGGATTACCGATGCACCCCAAACTTCTTTTGTATCGGCACACTGGGCATTGGGCGATAACCAGTTGTGGAGTAATGCGCTTACGGCTTTCCCTGAACAAACCGGAAACCCAATGGACCGCAATTATATGCAGAATTACATGTCGTCGCCCTCACATCATGGTATGGGTGTAACGGCAGTCCTCGATAAAACGGGGCCGGTAAAAAGATTGGATGCCAATGTAACTTACGCTTATCATTTGCAGCTGAGCAATAATTTTAACCTGTCGGCTGGTGTTGCGGCAGGGATTTCGAGCATTTCGCTCGATGTTAACGCCTTAACATTCGATGCACCTTACGATCCCGCTTTAAACAGGGCATTGATTAATCAGGTTAAGCCTGATTTAAGTATCGGTTTGTGGTTATATGGCGCACGTATGTTTGCCGGTGTATCGGTACAGCAGATTTTGCCTCAAAAGTTGAGCTTTACAGGAGAAAACAGCTACAATTTAGGTAAAGAAGTGCCGCATTATTTTGCTACAGCAGGTTATAAGTTTTTTGTAGATGACGAAATTTCGGCAATTCCTTCTGTAATGGTTAAATATGTTTCGCCAGCACCAGTATCAGTCGATCTGAATATGAAGCTGGCCTTTAAAGATAAAGTTTGGTTGGGAGGCAGCTACCGCAAAGATGATTCTTTCTCGGCCATGGCTGGATTTAATATCGGTAAGATGGTTAATCTGACTTATTCGTACGATTTTTCTACCTCTGCACTAAATCAAGTAAGCAATGGTAGCCATGAAATTGTTTTGGGCTTAATGCTTAACAATATCTACAAAGTTCCTTCGTACATTAAAATGTGGTAGGTCAGTTTTCAGTTGGTAGTTTACAATTCAATAATTTCAGATATTAATTATAACTGAAAACCGGAATCTAAAACTGCCAACTGCCTAAAGTTCTTTTCTTAAACGAGCCACAGGGATGTTCATTTGCTCACGGTACTTGGCAACTGTTCTTCTGGCAATGTTGTAACCTCTTTCCTTTAATATTTCGGTTAGCTTCTCGTCTGCTAAAGGTTTACGCTTATCTTCGTTACCAATGCAATCTTCCAATATCTTTTTAACTTCTTTGTTGGAAACTTCCTCGCCGTTTTCAGTTTGGATAGCTTCTGAGAAGAAAGATTTTAACAGGAAAGTACCAAATTCGGTTTGCACGTATTTAGAGTTGGCCACACGTGATACGGTTGAAATATCCATATCAATTTTATCGGCAATATCTTTTAAGATCATTGGGCGCATTTTACGCTCATCAGCCGTTAAAAAATATTCATACTGATAATGCATAATGGCATTCATGGTTTTTAGCAAGGTTTGCTGGCGCTGTTTTATGGCATCAATAAACCACCGTGCCGAATCCAGTTTCTGTTTTACAAACTGAACGGCCTCTTTTAGTTTTTTATCTTTTGACGAAGCCTTATCGTAATGCTCAAACATTTCCTGGTAAGAGCGGCTTACTTTTAGTTCAGGGGCGTTTTTAGAGTTTAAGGTCAAAATCAGTACGCCATCGTTATTGCTGATGTGAAAATCGGGGATAATCTGCATCTGCTTGGTCGTTACCTGATTGGCATCACCTGGTTTAGGGTTTAAACGCAATATTTCGCTCACCACTTCTTTAAGCTCCTCGCTGTCTAAGCCTAAACTTTTTTCCAGTTTGTCATAATGTTTACGGGTAAATTCATCGAGATAATTTTCTACCACGTTCATTGCTTTAACAATAATGGGGTTGTGCGTATCTTTACGTTTTAACTGGATTAGTAAACATTCTTTAAGGTCTCTGGCGCCAATGCCCGGAGGATCAAAGCTTTGAATCAACTTTAACATTTCGAGCACATCTTCCTCTTCAACCATTACATTTTGAGAGAAAGCAAGGTCATCAATCATCGAACCCAGCGGACGACGTAAGTAGCCGTCGTCATCTAAACTGCCTATAATCTGTTTACCGATAATAAAATCCTGGTCAGATAGGGGAATAAGATCTAGCTGTTCTTGTAAACTTTCGAAAAAAGTACTTTCAATGGCAATTGGAGTTTCTTTTTTCTCTTCATCATCATCACCATTATTATAATTGGTGCTATAATCGTTGACCGAGTCGTCTTGCAGGTAATCATCCACATTAAACTCATCCATACTGGTGTCTTCTGATGATTGTTCGTAATCATCCGGACTATCATTTAAATCATCGTATTCGCTTTTGGGCTCATCCTGGGTCATTAAACTAGGATCTTCCAATGCCGGATTTTCTTCAAGCTCCTCTTTTACACGGGTATCTAAAGCAACAGTAGGCACCTGCAACAGCTTAATAAACTGTATTTGCTGTGGTGATAACTTTTGTAATAATTTTTGTTGTAGGTGTTGCTTTAGCATAGTATATATAAAAGAATGGGCAAAAATAAACAATAGATTTCAGATATTTTCCTGAATTGGCCTAAATGCTGTTGATATGTTCGGTTTTTAAATTATTTCCTAAACATTTGGATTCAAATTAAAGTTTGCTAATTTTAATAAAAAACTAAAACTTAATTTAAAATGGGATTTGCAAAAGAATTTAAAGAGTTTGCCATAAAAGGCAACGTAATGGACCTTGCCGTAGGGGTAATTATCGGTGGTGCTTTCGGAAAAATAATCGATAGTGTAGTTAACGATTTGGTAATGCCTGTTGTTGCTGCAATTATAGGTAAACCCGATTTTAGCAACATGTACGTAGTACTGCGGGGGGCTGTGCCAGAAGGAACAGCATTGGCTGATGCCAAAAAAATAGATGGTGCAGCAATTTTTGCTTATGGTAACTTTATAACCGTAGCCATCAATTTTCTTTTACTGGCATTGGTAATCTTCCTGATGGTTAAAGCCATTAATCAAATGAAACGTAAAGAAGAAGCGGTTGCGGCAGCTGCGCCACCTGCACCAACAAAAGAAGAAGTGCTTTTAACGGAAATCAGAGATTTGCTGAAAACAAAAGCCTAACATATAAGCTCCGCAGATTCATCCCGCCTGCGGAGCTTTTTTTAATAACTTCTTTTAACACCAGGGTCGGTAATAATAATATAATCGCCCAGGTTTTTAAATTTTTCCCAATCTGGTTGCCCAAAGCTTTCATCAGGAAAAGAAGAAATATTTAATATTTTTAATTTTGGATTGAATTGAGCCAGTCTGGCCAGGGTACCCAGTTTTTCGTCACTGTGAAAACGCCCGTTAAGTTGCAGTATCTTAGTGCCTTTATTCAATTTGGCAAACTTACCGATAGACCAGGCCATGGTTGCATCCCATAAATTTTGTGTTTGGTAAATTTTCATCGAACCCATATTATGGCCACCTAGAGTTGCTGTAAATTTATCGTAATATTTGCCTTGTGCCGTATCGATAGGGAGTGGAGGTAAAAAACTGAGCGAGCTTTTAGGTAGGTTCTCTAAAGCCTTTAAACCACCCATAGTAACTGCGTTGCTATAGCGTGCAGCTGCATTTGCCGCAATAACCTGTAGCTTTAGCTTTTTGGCCTGCTCTATCAAAGGCCTGTAGTCACTATAGTTTCCCCAGGCACGGCCTTCTTTAATAAAGTTCTTTTCCGAAATCGATCCTGCCAGGTATTCATTTACCACGGGTTGCACATCTGTGTGAAACATCTCTAACGATAAAGCTGTTTTTTGCGGGTACCTGTTACTTAGTTTTTTGAAAATTTCAGCTTCAAGGTAATGCCCAACCGAATCGTTGTGGTCTTCGCCGAAAAAAAGCACATCTGCATTGTCCATGTCAGAAATTATATCATCCAGCGTTACCTTTTTTTGTTTTTTTACATCGAAAATTTTATAATGGCTGCTCATATCCTGTGCGCAGAGGTTGTTGCCAATGGCCAGGCCAATAATAATCAGGAGGAATTTCATATTTCAAAGTAACAAAATAATTTTCACCGATAAAATGAGGTTATTTACCGCCTTTTATCCATTTTCTGCACTGGCCATATAGGCTGCTCTTAATCTTATCGATACTTTTGGTTATTAAATAATGCAACACAAATGGAAAATCTTAATATAAACGATAATAGCCACATTAAAAACTCTGGAAGGGTTTGGAGTGGCGTACTGATAGTCATCATCGGGCTTGCTTTTTTGTTAAACAATATGGGACTCGATATTCCACGCTGGATATTTAGCTGGTCTAATTTTTTAATTGTACTCGGGCTTTTTATTGGTGCACGCCGTAACTTTAGGGGTATAGGTTGGTTGATACTGGTTTTAATCGGGTCTTACAATACCCTTGATAATATGGGCCTTGATTTCGATCTTTCGAAATACGCTTTAGGTCTTGGACTGGTAATAGTGGGAGGCTTTTTAATCTTCAGACCCAAGAATTCACTTAAAGAAGAAGGCTTGTTTGGCAGGCGCAGGAAAGATAGGAAAGAAAAGTATGTTGATCAGACAACTTTTGGTTACGATAAAACGGCAAACAACAACGATATTATAGATGTATTGGCTGTTTTTGGTGGAAGCCATCAAACGGTTTATTCTAAAAACTTTCAGGGGGGCGATATTTCAGCTGTTTTTGGAGGCGCGGATATTGTAATGACCCAGGCCGATTTTGCGGATACGGTTTCACTTGATGTAACTGCAGTATTTGGAGGCATTAAATTAATTGTACCACCAAACTGGGCAATCAAATCGAATGTAACCGCATTGTTTGGTAGCGTTGAAGATAAGCGCGCACATACCATGCCGGTAAGCGAAATGCAGAAAACGCTGATTTTAAGTGGTACAGCCTTGTTTGGAGGAATAGAGATAAAAAGTTTTTAATGTTAATTAAAATCATCGCCTATGAAATGGTTTGCTGTAAATTGTATTTTCCAGGTAATTTGTGGTGCAGGAAAACATGCACCACAAATTAATGAACAAACGCGTTTAATACAAGCTGGCGGGCAATTGGAAGCATTGGATAAAGCCAGATTAAATGCAGTAAATTTTAACCCACCATTTAATAACTGTAAAGGAGAAAAAGTGGTGTGGAAGTTTATCGGTGTTGGGGGAATATCAGCAGTAGAA
Source organism: Pedobacter sp. KBW01 (assembly GCF_003852395.1). Classification (NCBI taxonomy): domain Bacteria; kingdom Pseudomonadati; phylum Bacteroidota; class Sphingobacteriia; order Sphingobacteriales; family Sphingobacteriaceae; genus Pedobacter; species Pedobacter sp. KBW01. The sequence continues at coordinate 136,967 of NZ_QAJQ01000004.1, read as the reverse complement.
GAACTCGCTGATGGTGTTGAGATCAGTTCCAGCATTGTTGAACCCGAATCGGTTGATCAATATCTGGAAAAGCTTAAACACCGAAATCAATCATTAACTAATCAAAACCGTTTTGACAACTAGACCTTTATCCGTTCCACAGATACAAAAAACATCACTTTCCTTTGCGGTAGTTTGGGTGATATTGTGTGCTGTTGGACTGCATTACGTTGTAAGCTTTTCCTGGTGGATATCGGTTACAGATAGCCTGATCAATAATATTTTATTGGCATTGGCATGTATCGGTATCAGCAACATGCTGGGCTATTACCAGCCTAAAAATGAACGTATTCTGTACGTGCTCATTGTAACCATAGCGCTTACCTTTGTTATTATTTTTGCGGCAAAATATTCTTTACTCTACATTTTTGCTGATTTTAAAGAATACAATGATTTTTATAATTTTTCTTTTGCTTTTCGTGGCTTAATTTCTTTCATGTGCCTGGGCTGGTGTGCGCTGGCCAATATTTTGTGGTATCGGTTAGAAGAACAGTCTGAAACACACGAAAGACTTTCGGCAGCTAAAAGTCTGGCCAAAGAAGCAGAGCTAAATAAATTAAGGCATCAGTTACAACCGCATTTTTTGTTCAACAGCTTAAATTCGGTATTTGCGCTAACCATGGTTAATCCAAAAGAGGCGGGGGTAATGATTACTAAACTGGCTTCCTTTTTACGTGGTACCTTAAAACGCGATGATGAATTATGGGTATCGGTAGAGGAGGAAATGGAATACATTCAGTTGTATCTGGATATCGAAAAAGTAAGGTTTAGTCACCGTTTAAATATTGAAGTAAATGTTGCTGAAGATACCTTGAAACTTTGTTTACCCGGTACTTTATTGCAACCTATTGTAGAAAACGCCATTAAGTTCGGGCTTTACAATACTTCGGCTGGCATTACCATTAAGATAGATGTTACTGTAGAACAGAACCTGCTGTCACTACGTGTACAAAATCCTTTCGATCCTGAAATGAAGGCGGCTGGAGGCACCGGATTTGGTTTAAGTGCTATTAAACGGAGGTTATATCTGCTATTTGCGAATACACATCTGTTACAGACCGATATTGAGGCAAATAATTTATATATTACCACCCTAAAAATTCCACAAAAAAATGATCAGAACAATACTAATTGATGATGAGCCTTTAGCTAGAGATATTGTAAAATTCTACCTTTCCGATCATGCAGAAATAGAGATTGTTGCCGAATGTGGAGATGGTTTTGAAGGCTTAAAAGCGATTACCCAGTACAAACCCGATCTGATTTTTTTGGATATTCAAATGCCAAAAATTAGCGGTTTCGAAATGTTGGAGCTCGTTGAAGATAAGCCTGCCGTGATTTTTACGACTGCTTTTGATGAATATGCCATTAAAGCTTTTGAAGTAAATGCAGTAGATTACCTGCTTAAACCAATTGATAAATCGCGTTTTGATGCCGCAGTTAAAAAAATACCGACCAAATTAAACCAAATCGAAAATACGGAGGCTGTTTTAGATGCAGCAGCGTTAAGTCCGGCGCAGAACAATAGGGTAGTGGTTAAAAAAGATGGGGTAATTAAAATTATCCCCGTTGCCGATATCAATTACCTCGAGGCTGATGATGACTATGTAAAACTGAGTACTATTGAAGGTGTTTACTACAAGAATAAAACCATGGCTTATTTTGAGCAGACACTCGATGTAAGCCAGTTTATCAGGATACACCGTTCATATATCATTAACCTCGCGCAAGTAACCAAAATAGAGCTTAAAGAGAAAGACAGCTATGTGGTGCTGTTAAAATCAGATATCTGGCTTCCGGTAAGCAAAACGGGTTATGTAAAATTAAAGGCAGCCCTTGGATTATAATTACCCATTAAAATCTCGTTCATTGCAATGAAACAAACAGCTTTTTAAAAAGAATTATTACATTTGCAGCTAAATAGAAAAAATAATAATTAATCACTCTTGCATTTGTAGAGAAATCGCTTTATATTTGCACCTCTTAATTTTACAATAGATAATATACAGTCATGAAAAGAACATACCAACCTTCGCAAAGAAAGAGAAGAAACAAACACGGCTTCCGCGAAAGAATGGCAACAGCTAACGGCAGACGAGTATTAGCATCACGTCGTGCTAAAGGAAGAAAAAGATTAACAGTTTCTGACGAACGCAAGCATAAAGCATAATTTTGATTGCTTTTCCGTAAATCCGGAATTGGCAGATCAAAATCTGCAGTTATCAATCAAAATATATGTACACATTCAGAAAAGAAGAACGGTTATGCAGCAGGAAACATTTAGACCTGTTGTTTAAAAACGGTTCTTCTTTTTTATTATATCCTTTTCGGGTTTCCTATCTTTTTGTCGATCAGCCAGCCGATGTACCCGCCCAGGTGGTGATCAATGTTCCTAAAAAAAGATACAAGCGTGCAGTAGACCGCAATCTGCTTAAACGCCGTATTCGTGAGGCTTACCGCCTGAATAAACAAAATCAATTATATTTTCCCTTACCAACCAATAAAGGGTTGCTGTTGTTTTCTATTCAATTTGTAGGGAAAAGTAAATACGAATTTGCCTTTATCGAGAAAAAACTCATAGCTACATTTAAGCGATTCCAAAACTTAATTCAGCCCGATGAAGTTCATCAATAAACTGTTTGGTTGGTTCTTTTTAGGCTTGATAAAAGTATACCAGTATGCCGTTTCGCCTATGCTAGGTGCAAATTGCAGGTTTACACCAACCTGTTCGCAGTACGGAATAGAAGCCATTAAAAAGTACGGGCCCTTTAAAGGTGGCTGGATGGCGCTTAAGCGCATTGGCCGCTGTCATCCCTGGGGCAAACATGGGCACGATCCGGTTCCTTAGGGGTTGATTAATTCATTTGTCATCATCTGGTTAATCGTTTAAATGTTTAAGTTGGTTAATTGTGGCTTTAAATGTGAAACCCCCAGTAGTAGAAACTATTTTATTGATGGTTATTCATTAGTTACTGCATATTGCCAATAGAAAACTGGAGCTTGGTTAGTCAATCTTTTGATTGATTCCATTTTCAATCATTCCAACCTTAATCAGTCATTTCGACTGAAGTGCAACGCAACGGAGAAATCTATTTCGTTTGATCCTTCATTGCATTTGGGATGAAAAATGTGCTAAGTATGATACAGTAAGAAGGGGAGTCTATTGCTGAGTTCAGACTAAAAACTGTGGACTAGCCCGATCCATCTTCCATTATACCCCTTCCATCTTCCATTTTTTAATATCTTTGCACCCATGGCTAAAATACTTCAAATAGAAACAGCTACAGCGGTTTGTTCAGTTGCTTTATCGGTTAATGGGAAAACAGTTTCGGTAAAGGAAGAAATAGGGCAAAATCTGCATGCCAGTAAGCTCACCCTGTTTATTGATGAAGTGTTGAGAACTGCCGGTGTTAACTATAGCGAACTCGATGCCATTGCGGTGAGTAAAGGTCCTGGTTCTTACACGGGCTTGCGAATTGGGGTTTCTACTGCCAAGGGTTTATGTTACGCTCTAGATAAGCCGTTAATCGCCATCGAAACGCTAAAAATGATGGCGGCTGGTTTCCAGTCTGAAAACCCGGAGTATAAAGGGTTAATTTGTTCGATGATTGATGCGCGCCGTATGGAAGTTTATACTTCGGTTTTTGATATCACGCTGGATGTACTTTTACCAACTGAAGCTAAAATTATAGACGAAACTAGCTTTTCTGACTTACTTTCAATAAATAAGGTTACTTTCCTAGGTGACGGGGCAGCGAAATGCGCCGCCGTTTTAACCCACGAAAATGCATACTTCGATGCTGCTAACTTCAATGCTGCTACTTACATGTCGGCATTGGCCGAAACTGCTTTTCAGCAAAGAAACTTTGAAGATGTAGCTTATTTCGAACCTTTTTATCTCAAAGATTTTGTGGTTACGCAATCTAAAAAGCAGCAGGCGCAACCCTAAAATTATTTATCTTCTTTTAAATATCGAGAATAGGCTTTTAAAGAAACTTCCACCTTCATTATCGTTAATGCCAGGCATTACGTCGCTAAATTGAGGATGGTTTACTACGTTTCCAAACTTAATGCCTACACCCATATAAAACGATGCCCCATTTGGTCCACTGCCTACTGTAGCGTCGTTTTTAATGGTACCAAGGGTTTGAAAACTGGTGGCAATCAGGTTATCCGATCCCAGAAATAATTCGAAGTTAGGCGTTTGGTATTTAGCTTGTACACCTACCATAAATACCTGATTTAAATTATACAAGGGAGTAACACTGGCCGAAAAATCGTTGGCAATAAAGGTGTTTACAAAAGCAATATCCCCGCCTTTGTAAAACAAATTCTTCGAAACTGCTAAAGCAGGTTTGTAAAAGCCGTAACGTTTAGATACAAATACATCAATTTTAGCATTTGTAGGTGCTAAAAACTTTTTGCTTTGCTCCGATAAAAGAAATATGTCTTCAATCTCCTGGTTGGTGTTGGATTGGTTGTTTTCCAGGTTTTCAATCACCTTCGATTGGTCTACTGTATTTCTGTGTGTATTGCTCCGCCACCATATAAAACCAAGATCTTTAACGTTTGCCATTAAAAATAGCCCTTTTTTGGTGGTATAGTTAGTTCCGAAGCCAAAAGACAGACCGGGGTTTTTAAAATTAGGGAAGAATGTTTTTTTATCTACTTCATTAAAATCAGAGAAGTTTGCGGAATAAGTGCCTCTTAAGCCAATTAACATGGCCGATGCACTAGGGTCGATGTAGAGGTAAGAATCTTTAACATCAAGTTTATTGTAAACCATACCGCTCAGCAAACTGGCTTTTAAACCAAAAGCGAGACGTTTATTCCAGTTTTCGCGGTAAGTAAAGCTAAATTGGTGGTAAGTTTGCTGGTAACCTTTGGTATCGAATATGCCAGTGTATTCCCTTCCTGGGGTAAAGCGCTCGTACGAATCAAAAATGGCCAGGGTTTCATTGGTGTAATCGATATGGGCGTCTGATCTGATTTGCCAGGCAAAGCCCATTTCTTTCTGGTATTTGTACGATTTAAAAAGACGGAAGGCCGCAACGTAAATATTGCTGTTTTCGAAAAAGTGGTTAACCTCGCCTGTACCCAATGGTAAGCCTTCGGTATCCCAGGTACCCTCTTGTGTTAATTTGCGGATCGTAAACTTAGAGCTTCCTTTGTTAATGGCATTTGTACCAAAATAGGGCAGAAAGAAGTTGGAAGAAAATTTTCGCGACGAATCTAAAGTAAACGATTTTTGAGATGGGTTTTCGAATGCATCGAACATGGTTTTCGTGCCAAAAAGCGCGTATTGCTGAGCATTTGCTACCCCGAAGCCGGCTACTGCCAGTAACGTAAGTAAAAGTTTCTTCATGTAAATTAGTTCTTGGGGACGGTTCTTTTTATTAACGGTTGCTTAGTGAATCTGGTATTTCTGGTTTTAAATATTTGTTTAATAGTAAGTTGGTGATAAATTTATCGCGGTCTGCACTTAGCTGATAACAAAAAGTATCGAAACTTTTTAAACCACTATCTGCCCTTAAATGTTTGTAAAAAGGCATTTGGATGTTATCTCTAAAGATAGCCGATGAATTTTTGGTATTGATGTAATAATTCACATTTGAAGTATTCGAAATCTGATTTATCGCATCTAAATACTGTGGGGTTTGTATTAAAAGCCGGTTGTTTTTGTAATTGTTCAAAAATACCTGAATGGTGCTGGCGTTGTTGGCTACAATTAAATTATTATCAATAACTGTATAATAGGGTTTGCCGAATTTTTTAAAGGGCTCACCGAAATAGCTCACCAAAATATCTGATGATTTAAAGAGCTTAATGTCTTCATTGTAATCTGCACTTACATCCAGCAACAGTTGTCGTACTTTTTCGCCGTTACTTAAGGCAATTGCACCCAGTTTTTCGGTTGTGCTGAGCTGAAAAGTTACAAACTGGTTTTTAGTATAAACAGGAAATATCGTATTTAAATCAACCCGATACTGGTCTTTAATGTTTTTGATAACGGTACTGGACTGTTCTGCTGTTTTATTCTGCTGTTGCCAGTTGTTTAATTTGCCCAACCATTTAGCATAATCATCAAAAGCATACATTACATAATTGGCTGTGTTATCGGGTAAGATATTTTGTATGGTGGTGTTTTGTGCAGGTGTGTTTTCGAACAGTTTAAGGTAGTTGTTAGGATCTTTTAATTGGGTGTTTCCGTTAAAGAGGATTTTCTCTTTGCTGAAATTGTAATTGAGGATAGCATAGCTATTCTGTTTATCAAATACCGCAATTTCGCCGTTAATATTACCCGCTATAATGCTTTTAAGCAATAATGGCGCCTGGTTAAAATTAATGTAAACATGAGCGAGTACATTTTTAATTTGGTGGTTATTCTCCTTAATAAACTCAGTAAAGGGATTTTCGGTTAAACGAATACTTGCATCTTTAATCAGTTTTAACGAAGTAGATACCGTTATTACCTGGCTTTGTACACCCATGAAAACACTTTGGTTGTCGTTTAGTTTCACACTGTAAATATTCTTTGAGTTTTGGCTGATTGCTGCTTTTGATTTTAGCTGATCGTAAAACTTTTTAATATCATGTTCAGGTGAAAGCTGAATAGTGATAAGGAAATTTAAGGTTTTATTGGTGTCAGGCAGCACGCTAATATAAACCTGCTGATCTTTAATGTATCTGTTCAGGGTATTGTCATCAATAATACTGGTTTTTAGCTGAGTTAACAGGCTCATTTTGTCTTGGCCTAAAACCTGTTGAATCAGTTCCTGCCCCTCCATAATATTATAAAAACCCTTATCGTTTTGAAATGAAAATACTAGTGCCGCATTATTGGTTGCCGATTGCAGGGCCAAATCTTTTGCATTGTTTTCAATCCCTAATCTCGAAAAATAGAGGTAAGCCATTAGGGCTACACCCAAAAATAATGCGCTTGTTAGAATTACGATCTTTTTCATCTGCTGTGCAACAAATTTAATTTATTACATTGATTAGTGAGAAGTTCTTTGTCAATTTATTAATTTAGCGATTGCTTATAGCAAAGAACTATGAATAAACGAATAATCCTTACTGCTTCTTTTTTTGGTGTTGTTGCTGTTCTATTGGGTGCCTTTGGCGCTCATGGCCTAAAAGCTTTGATAGATGCACCTTCACTTGAAATCTGGCAAAAAGGGGTTGATTACCAGTTCTACCACACTTTTGCGTTGCTGTATCTATCTACCTTTGCACGTTACCGCAATAAACTGATCAATATTGCTTACTTCTGCTTTACTTTTGGGATTGTACTTTTTTCGGGCTCGCTGTATTTGTTAGCTACCCGTAGCATATCGCACTTAGAGTTTACCTCGTTTATTGGTCCATTAACACCAATTGGCGGACTTTTATTTGTGTTGGGATGGATAATGCTCTTTTTTGCAGCATTTAAAGATAAATAATGAATACTTACGAAAACGATATATTTACAGAAAGAGAAACACTTTTTGTTGAAGTTATTTTGCCCTTATCTCTGGCAAAAAACTATACCTATCGTGTACCTTTTGATCTTAATGAGCAGATTGCTATCGGGAAACGCGTAGTGGTTCAGTTTGGCAAACACCGCATATATACTGCTTTAATTAGTGGTATTACCACCGTTCCGCCTACCGTTTACGAAGCAAAATATATTATTGATGTAATTGATAACGAACCCGTAATTACGCCCACCCAGCTTAAGTTCTGGACCTGGATGACCAATTATTACATGTGTAATGAGGGCGATGTAATGGCTGCGGCTTTGCCTGCAAGCTTAAAGCTAGCCAGCGAAACAATTCTGATCCTCCGCGAGGATTACGACGAAGAAACTAAACTTACAGATAAAGAGGACGTAATTATTTCTGCACTTAAAAAACAGGAAAAACTTACCGTTAACGATGTTTCCAAGTTGCTGGGGCAAAAAACCGTTTACCCTATAATTAACCAGTTGTTAGATAAAATGCTGGTGCTCGTGGCAGAAGAAGTGGTACAAAAATATAAACCACTGCTTAAATCGTTCGTAATGCTGAACGATTTTTACAGCGACGAAGAAAACTTAAAACAGCTTTTTAATGTTTTAGACCGCGCGCCTAAGCAATTAGATGCTTTATTGGCCTACCTTAAACTGCAAAAATCGAATTTACCAGTCTCTAAAGAACAACTTTTAGAAGAGAGTAATTGCGGACCTGCGGCATTAAAGGCACTTACTGATAAAGATATTTTTGTGGTGATGAAGCGACCAGTTAGCCGGTTGGCAGCCCAAGATGAAGCATTTAACGTTAATTTTGAGTTGAATGAAGGTCAGCAGCAGGCTTTAACGCAGATTAACCATTATTTTGAAGAAAAAGAAGTGGTATTGCTGCATGGTGTAACTGCATCTGGTAAAACACAAGTATATATCAAGCTGATTGAAGAAATTATTCAGCATACTGATGGCCAGGTGTTATTCCTCCTGCCTGAGATTGCCTTAACTACACAAATTGTAGAACGGATAAAACGCTATTTTGGCAATTCAATAGGGGTATACCATTCTAAATTTAACAATAACGAAAGGGTCGAAATCTGGAATAAAGTAAGGACGGGTGCTTTTAAGGTAGTTTTGGGAGCCCGTTCGGCAGTTTTCTTACCTTTTCAGCACCTTAAATTAATTGTTGTAGACGAAGAACACGAACCTTCTTATAAACAATACGATCCGGCGCCACGTTATCAGGCCAGAGATGCAGCTATTTATTTAGGATATCTGCACCAGGCTAAGGTAGTGCTGGGCTCTGCTACGCCATCACTTGAAAGTTATTACAATGCCTTACAAGGTAAGTATGGTTTGGTAGAAATGAAAGAGCGTTTTGGTGGTGTGCAACTGCCTAATCAGCAGGTAGTAAGCATCTCTGAAGAAACCAAGAAAAAGACGATGAGTTCGTATTTTTCGAGTGTGCTGATTAAAGATATTGATCTGGCGCTTTCGAAGAAAGAACAAATTGTGTTGTTTCAAAACAGAAGGGGTTATGCAACCATTCTCATTTGCGCTACCTGTGGTTATGCGCCCAAATGTGTTAACTGCGATGTAAGTTTAACCTATCATAAAAGCAGCGGTAAATTACATTGCCATTATTGTGGTTATCAGCAAAGCAGCGTTAACATTTGCCCTGCTTGTGGTTCTGTGCATGTTGAACAAAAAGGCTTCGGTACAGAGCGTATTGAAGAGGAGCTGAGGCTGCTGTATCCGGAGGTTACCATTGCCCGTTTGGATATGGACAGTACCCGGACCAAAAATGGCCTTCAGCAGATTTTAAATGATTTCCAGGAAAAGAAAACAGACATTCTGATTGGTACCCAAATGGTAGCCAAAGGATTGGATTTTGATAACCTTAGTTTGATCGGGGTAATTAATGCCGATACGCTTTTGGGTTATCCCGATTTCAGGGCTTACGAGCGAAGTTTTCAGTTGCTGGCGCAGGTTGCGGGCAGGGCAGGGCGTAGGGCCGATCAGGGAAATGTGTGCATCCAGACTTACGATGCCGAAAATCGTATTATTAAGCAGGTGGTAAACAACGATTACGAAGGGATGTACAACGATGAAATTGCAGAACGCGAAAAGTTCTTGTATCCCCCTTTTTCGAGGATGATATTCCTGTACATTAAACACAAAGATTCGCATGTGCTCGATCATGCTGCATTAACCCTGGCCAATATCCTTAAAGCAAAATTTGGTAAAAGAGTTTTAGGTCCCGAGCAGCCTTTGGTTACCCGCGTACGCAATCTTTATATCAAACAAATTATTATCAAAGCCGATAAGCATACCGCTATTCAGAAGGTTAAAGATGCCCTGCGCGAAACATTAACCGAGTTTAATGCAACCAAAGAGTTTAAAGGTGTTTTTACACAGATAGATGTTGATCCATACTAGAAAGTTTTGAATGATCGATTTTGAATGATTGAGTTTTGAATGTTAAGGTTATTCAGGCACTCACTCATTCTATCCTTCAAGCATTCACTCATTCTATAATTCCATCCTTCGCTCATTTTTTAATTCAAAAATCAGTAAATTTATGTTGATAATGTATCCTTCTCTAACTCAGGTATTCAATCATTAATCCTAGGCTAAATTCTATAATTCTCTTGAAACACGATTTAAAAAGGCTAATTTTGAAACTTCATGGCGTATAAATTTGTTGATAATTATAGGGAGCGGGGAGCTAGAAAAAAATTAGTCGAGTTGTTGAGATCTCGCGGAATTGAAGATGAGAGCGTACTAAAAGCCATTGGCAAAGTGCCCCGTCATTTCTTTTTCGACGAGACTTTCTGGAACCAGGCTTATAAAGATATTGCTTTTCCTATCGGCGATGGGCAAACCATTTCGCAACCCTATACCGTGGCTTATCAGAGCGAATTGCTACACATTAAAAAAGGAGATAAAGTGCTCGAAATTGGTACAGGATCTGGCTATCAAACCTGCATTTTAATGGAGCTGGGCGCCAAGGTTTATACAATTGAAAGACAAGAGAATATTTATAACAGAACCATTCAGGTTTTGCCAGGAATGGGGTATAAGCCTACTTTTTATTGTGGCGATGGTTCAAAAGGCATTGCCAAACATGCGCCATATGATAAGATAATTGTTACCGCCGGCGCACCGTTGGTTCCCGAAATCTTATTGAAACAGTTAAAAATTGGCGGTATTCTTGTTATTCCGGTAGGAGATGAGCAAACTCAGAAAATGGTTACTGTAATCCGTGTAAGTGAAACCGATTACGAGAAAATTGTATTGGATACTTTCAGGTTTGTGCCTTTAGTAGGCGACCAGGCGTGGTGATTAAGTTTGGAGTCATAAGGCTGGAGTTTTGAGTAGACTCGCAACTCCAAACCCCCAACTTCCAACTAACTTACCTTTTCAACGCCCTATCTAATTCCCGTTTGGTATCTCTATCTTTAATGCTATCGCGTTTATCGAATTCCTTTTTACCTTGTGCTAAGGCAATTTCCATTTTGGCGAAACCTCTTTCGTTAATAAAAATGCGTAAAGGAACGATGGTGTAGCCCTTTTCTTCGCCTTTTAGTTTTAATTTCCGGAGTTCTTTCTTTTGCAGTAATAGTGCACGGTCGCGTTTAATATCGTGGTGATAAAAGGAACTGTGGCTATATTCCGAAACATGCAGGTTGCGTACATATAGGATTCCCCCAATAAACGTGCAGAATGCATCAGTCATGTTGGCTTTTCCTTGTCTGATCGCTTTTATTTCAGTGCCTAAAAGGGCAATTCCGGCTACATACTTGTCTATCAGGTTGTAATCGAAATAGGCTCTTTTATTTTTTATATTGATATCGTTTTTCAAAATTTTATAAAGTATATGTAATTACTATAATTATACAATTGTATAATTATAGTTTCGGGTTGCAAATATCTTAAAAATTGACGTGATAATTTAATTTTTAATTGTACAGTTTAAAGAAGTCAAGTTTTATAGCGATTTGCATATTCAAACTTGACTTCTTTTGGTAATGAGGTGTGATTGGGAAATGTACAGCTATCCCTTTTGGTATCTTCAGTCCCGCTTTCCCTCCTGCCAA